>JBMNPN010000082.1:0-8697 GCA_050943615.1 Coriobacteriales bacterium | reverse complement strand
CAAGGCCACGGCATTTGGAGTTCTGCCAAGCGCCTGAGCCAGCGCTCTGATTTCCGGACTTTTATCATCGATTTTCTTCGCAGGCAAAATAAAGTAGAGCGCAAACGCCATCAGCGTCTCGTCCCATGTCCAATTTCTCCGTGTGCTCACGTGAGTCACCCGCCCCCTCGGCACCAAGATGTCGCCAACGTCGAGAATTACGAAATCGCACAACCCTCAAGCATTCGAGTTATCCGTTTTCTTACAGCATACATGAGCAAGTCACAAATTTTACATATGCTAAGCTTTAAAGTACTCTTCAACACACTAGACAAGTGAAGAGCCGGGGGAAACTTCATTTTCAGCTGCTTTGATTGTTACTAATCTCTACCGCTATTTTTCACAACATTAGCGTCTGGAATGAGGTTTGCAAAATAGTTAAAGGGATAGAGCTATGGGCAAACGCACAGTAAAGAATTATCCGTCTCCACGCCTAATGGAAACTATCGGAGCGACCAATCAATCTACACCAGAGGCAATAGGAGAACTTGTTGCGAACAGTTTTGACGCAAGACTCGGCCAAGATAAGTTAGAAATCGTTATTGACCTGCGAGATAACCAAATTTGTGTCATTGATAATGGCCGCGGGATGACCGAAGACGTCTTAGAAAAAGCAGTGTGTATAGCAGAGGACATGTCTCAATATATTGAACGTGGAGAAAGTGCCAAGGGCCACTTCGGTATGGGCTTTAAAACCTCTTGCTCTACTTTGGGAAAATTTTACGAGATATATACTCGCCCCGCGGAAAACGATGAAGAATACCACATCGAGTTCGATATCAACGAATACAGCCATCGACCTTCAGGAGCCGACGCGTGGGATGTGGTAATAGAAGATACTCCCACCAACCATGGAGGCCCACTAGCTTCAAGAGAGCACGGAACCGCTTTTGTCATTAGCCGTCTCAATGACAAGAACATACTCACCAGCGCAATTATCGATTATCTCGGAGACGCCTTTAAAGGTCATCTCATAAGTGGAGACAAAATCGAAGTTATTGATGATAACGACAGATACCCTGTTACTCCAAAAAAGCGTGACCCCCTTCCTGGCACAAAAATTGATATCGACGTCGCTTGTGGTCCGAAAGAAAGTTTGAAAATTACCGGCTGGATGGCATTGGATCGCACCATCCATAACGATGGATTGTATGGCTTTAATATCTATCGTCACGGGCAACTTATCGACTCATGGAACAAAGACTGGTTCAAGCCCCACCTGATGACAAGCCGCGTTATTGGCGAAGTGAATATGGATTTTCTTGATGCGACCTTCTACAAGCAAGGATTGCAACAATCAGAGTCTTGGATAATCGCATCGAAATATATGAAAGAATATCTTAAACACATAGTTACTGCGTCGAGAAATATTAGCCGGAGAGGGAACATTCGTAATAGCTCCGAAAGAAAGAAAATTATAGCTACGCTCCGCGAAAATTATGGCCTCGCGGATAACGAAAACGAAATTTCAGTTGAGAACAATGAGGTAATTGACAGCCAGACAAAACAACCAAAGAAATCAATAAATAACAAAGTAAAAGCCCTCATTCGAGAGAATATGCTCGAACTAAAGGACGGAACAACAATTCCAATCACTCTCTCTGAGACGACCTCTAATGAAAGAATAAAAGTACCTTTTGACTATCTTTACGAAGACGAGATTGACGACAATCCGACATTATCCGTAGTGATATACACAGACCACCCGTTATTTCACGGCAAGGAAAATCAAAGCACAATCAGAATATTGTCAACAGCAGACGCAATATTTCGCGTGCTAATAGAGAAGTTTGATTACTCTACAGGAGAAGCGTTCAACATTAAAAACGCCTGGATCAACAACAAGATTGACAAAGGCGATGAGCGAAAATGAGCAAATTTGAGGCACTCGTACGTGTGAAAACGCTATGGAACAACCCTGCTCTTTCCTTATACGAAAAAGCAACGGAAATTTCTGACGAGTTTTATGGCAACGGCCTAGATCTTTCAGGCACATCCGCATATATAGGAGCAACCCCCACAGAACTCGACTCTCTACTAATTATCAGCGAAATCGACGAAGAGCTACTTAAACGAATTTCCGACGCGAAACCGCCAAGAACTAGCTGGATGATGATTGCGAATGCTAGCGATAAAGAAATCGATGCTGCAATTGACGAGCTATCAAACGCTGCACATGATGAGTCTTCTAACAGCAAATCAAGCATGGAAGAACGCGTGTACTCAGCAATGATTCATGTTGCAGGCATTCCTCCAGAGCAGGCAATCGCAAGTGCACCGAGCAAAACGCTTTATGCAATTGCGAGTCGTGCAAAGGAGTACAAGGCTGTTCCCGAAAAGGAAATTAAATTTCTTAATAGCGTTGCCGCGCGAAGGAAAGTGGGAAAGACTCTTACAGAGAAACAAGCACGTTGGCTCGTTGACATATTGAACAGAATGGCAGACGCCGAAATTATCAAGCGCAACGGAATTGACGCAGACCAAGAGCATTGTGACTATGTACTAGACGTCTTAGGCAGGTAAATGCCCGGACTACAAGACATATCATCATTGAAGTCAGCATATTTTGGGACTGGAGAAGAGATACTCCACTCCCTTCTGATTCCCGCGCTCAGCTGTGCAGTGCGCTACGATCGTCTGACAGGATATTTCACGCTTAATTCTCTCCTTGCAATTGCCCAAGGAGTCGACGCTCTGTATCGTCGCAGAGGAAAGATGCGACTAGTAATTGGAATCCAAGGCTTCCCAAAAGATCTTGCGAATGCCATTGCTCATCAAGATTCTTTTTCCTCCAGAGTTGCTTCATTAAGAGAACGCCTTGTCAAAGGCATCACTACTCTCACAGATTCTTTCTCTAAAGACTTACTTGCCACCGTACTTTTCATGATTGAAGACAACCTGCTCGAGATAAAAGCTGTCGACACTAACGACGACTTCGGAATTTTTCATTCGAAAATGCTGTTTATCGAAGATGAGAGCGGCGACTCAATCGCTGCGATAGGTAGTCTTAATGAAACCGCAAACGGTCTCGGGGGCAACGTTGAAAATCTCATCGTCTTGAAATCTTGGACTGACGAGGACGGCGTGTTAACCCAACAAGACATCTTTGAACAGGCGTGGAGCGGCAACCAAGATTTTTTGACCACCATGCCATTAACCAAAGAGCTTGCTGAAGACATTTTGCAGGGACTTGGCGAAGAGTTTGTCAAACAGGCAAGATCTCGAATATGTCCTTCAGCTTCCTTAACGGCAAGTGTGGATATGCCAGAGTACTTCTTTGTATCAGGAGCTATACCAGCACTATATCAGCACCAAGAGCAGGCCGTATTAACAGCATTAAGCCGCTGGCCAGTAAGAGCTCTTTTTGCTGATGAAGTTGGATTGGGGAAAACATTTGAAGCAGCGGCGACATTGACGTTCCTCCTCCGCTTCTCTGCTGCCAAACGGGCAGTATTGTTGACACCTAAATCAGTGCTCTTGCAGTGGCAATCAGAACTAGACGACCATTTTGGAGTTGAGGCATGGCTATATAACTCCGAATCGAAAACATACACATCTCCAACTGGAGAAATTATTGACATGCCAAGCGGTAATCCCTTGGGAAAGGGATCACCAGACGTCATGCTCATCTCAGCACAATTTGCTCGAGGGTCTGGAAAGAAAAAAGATATTTTCAGCAGACAAAGCTCCATTCTGCCTGATATTTTGATTGTGGATGAAGCGCATGCCGCTAGGGTCACTACGGATATTTCAGGAAAGCGCACTTCGACTAAATTATTTAATACGCTGAAGCAGGTTTCTCCAAAGATTCCTCATTTAATTCTTGCCACAGCAACACCTATGCAAAAAGATTCGGACGAGTACCGTGCCTTGTTGAGCTTGTTAGGTTTACCGGGCAAATGGAAGAAACCGAAGGCATTTCGGTTAGCTCTGAATGCTATTGAGCAAGACGAAGCCCCGGCTCTTTCGACGGCTGCATCAGCAGCCCATTTACTTCTTGAAACCGTAAACATCATGCACCCTTCTATCGAAAGTCTTGATGACAAAGAAGCTAGTTATCTCGCAGAACTTGGTTCTCAAGACGGCAGCATCAATCTTGGCAATTTAGTAATTGAAGAATGGCCAACGTTTAAAACTCTGTTTATCAAACTGAACCCTATGCGACTTCTCACTGTTCGAAACACGCGAACATCACTAGAGG
Organism: Coriobacteriales bacterium; assembly: GCA_050943615.1. Lineage (GTDB taxonomy): Bacteria > Actinomycetota > Coriobacteriia > Coriobacteriales > QAMH01 > CACZQA01. Next base: position 4,457 of record JBMNPN010000082.1, on the reverse strand, counting down.
CAATCGGTTACTCGTTTCCGAAAAGAAACTTAATTGCTGCAACATTATTCGGATATCCCGCAATTGAACAGTTTTATGACCAAATAGAAGAATACATATCTAGTAACTACCTTGGTATCGAGCGCATCCTTTATCCTGACAAGCGCTTCAGCAATGGGTTTGTCAGATCAAGCTATCAGCAACGTCTCGCTTCTTCCCTCCATTCTTGCGCAAAAACATTGCAGAGAAGAAAAGAAAGGCTGGAACTTGTTCGCGATGCACTAGCTAAGGGCCTCCCATTGGAAAATATTTTGGGCGCTGAATTTGACGACGAGGACCAGGATGCTGCTCTCGCAGATGACAGAGATGTTCCAATAGCCGATAAATCCATCAGCGAAATTGATAATGAACAGATTCAACGAGCAGCAAATATTGAGCTTGCTGATATCAATCAGCTCATCTCAAAAATAAAAGAAATCAATAAATCTGACGGCGATCCCAAGGTAGAAGAAGCTATCAAGTATGCGCAGGAGTATTTGCGTAGAGGAGATTCCGTTCTTCTATTCTCTCGCTACACTGACACAATTTCTGCTCTCATTAATTGTTGGAACAAGGAAGCTCAAACTTCAATCAGATACGGCGTTTACACGGGCAAAGAAGCGTTGATTGTAGATTCGAGCGGAATAAGCAAAACGACAAAAGACGAAATTAAACATCTTCTGGAACGTAGTGGTTTGCGAATAATATTCTGCTCAGACGCTGCATCTGAGGGACTCAACCTCCAAGCTGCACGAGTTCTTATTAATGTTGACGTGCCGTGGACTCCCGCCCGCCTTGAGCAGCGCATTGGAAGAGTTGCACGTTTAGGTCAGCGGGCTCAGTCCGTTGACATCATCAATGTATGGTATCCAAACAGCGTTGAAGCAAAAATGTACGGCAGAATATCACAGCGCCTTAAGAAATATCAAATAGCAATCGGAGAGTTCCCCGAAGTTGTAGCAAAAGCAATCAGAGACTCCATACTTAGCAACACGGCAACAGATAACAGCCTAAAAACTTTACAAGAAATTAGGAACTCCCTGCAAATTGATGCACTAAAACGTCTATGGAAATGCGACAACTCTTTCACGACATCAAGTCACCATTTTAGAGAAGGACTTGAAAAAATAATTGAGTCTCGATGCAATCTCGTAGATAAGATAAATGATGGACTCTTCTCATTTACCGGCCCAAATGGCGAAAACTGGAGTATCGCAACTGTTGCTGGAAATGATGATACCGTTTGCTTAAAATCCGAAGCTATTCGTGCACTTGTCCCCGAAGTAACAGGGTGTGATATTTCGAACGACCCGGATGGCAACCCATGCTGCTACTCATTTAACAATTCTTCAGTTGACCCTGAATGCCTTCCACAATTATTAGATGGCACATTAGACCCAGCAATGTGCGTCACAAAGGAACAGCCAAAATGGTTGCCCGATTTTGACGCGCTCGACATGAGTTTTGCAGTCGAAACGCAGATTAATAAGCCAGAAATTTGGCCACCGAACAATAAGGGAGACGAGTATTGAAGGTCGAACTCTACACTCCTCCATGGGGCGCCCCTGAGATGACAAATGAGGGACAGGAAGCAATCGAAATAATCGGCGACAACCTTTGGGCTGAATCTTCAGTGGAGTTTTACGCTGAAAGAGATGCCAAGCTAAGAAACGGGAAACGTGCCCCCAAAGGTATGCAAGCAACACTAAACAAACTATTAGTAAAAAAATTCAAGGAAAAGGACTGGCTGGCGGACTCAGGGTACTTTCTAAAAAAGGACACATGGGTTCGCATTACTTTTCGACATCAGATGAGCCTAGGCTCAGATTTTATTGATGCTCAAAAGGTTTGTGCTCTCTCAAATGTAAAGCTCGCGATAATCCTTGCCGCCGACAGGCAAACACTGGACATTATTACGCCAAATGACTCTGCTGCCATTATTTCATTCGAAAAACTGCAGCGAGAGGTCATAGGTCTAAATGGTGTAATCGATATTCCCCTCTTATATGGGAAGCTCACGCCAAAAACTCATGCTGCGCAAACAATAGAGAGCCAATTAATGCACGACAGACCAAGAGATATTACTGTGCCCGCAAAACATTAGCTGTTATTTAGTCTCCCGTGCGATGACCTTGCCGATTTCGTGGGGGATTCCGACCACGAGGGCGTTGCCCATGCAGAACGCGCGGTGCCCGTCGCTCATCTCCTTGCCGTCGCCCTCGGTGCGGGTCCAGCCCCTCGGGAACATCTGGATCTGGTCGAGCTCGTCGGGGACCAGGCGGCGCAGCCTGCCGGAGTCCCCCTCCACGACGTGCTTCATCCTGCTCGCGCCGGAGCCGCCCTCGCCGGTGAGGATGGTGCGCGCCGGGCGGTCGAGCGGGTCGGGGAAGGCCATGCCGCCCTCCGAGTAGTTGTAGGTGAAGCCCGCCCGCGTCTTACGAGGCTCCTTCTTGGGGCCCTTGAGGTACTCCCAGCGCTCGAGCTTGTCGGGAGCGATGAAGAACTGCTCGGGGACCTCGGAGTCGGGAACAACGATGTCGCCGAGGACCGTCCTTGGTCCGTCGTAGCGCGGCGTGGTCCTCATCGTCATGGCGCTCCCGCCCTGCATCGCCCCGGCGTTCTGGAACGGAGAGGTCTTGAGGCCGACGCCGAACCTCTCGGAGACGTCGTAGGGGTCCGCGGATACGTCGACCGAGTCGACGGCGTCCCCGGTGGGCTCCACGGGGAAGGCGCGCGCGATGACGCCGCTCCTCAAGACCCGCTCCCCGAGGTCCCACTCATCGTCCGTGAGCTCCCCGTAGATGTAGGTGCGGCGCCTCTTCTGGGGCATTCCGTACTCGGCGGCGTTGATGACGCGCCACTCCACCGAGTACCCCTCCTCAGAGAGGCACGACAGGATAATCGCGAAGTCGCGCCCCCGCTGCTTGGCGGGCGACTTCAGGAGCCGGTCGACGTTCTCGAGGAGCAGCATCCTCGGGCGCTTCATGTGGACCATGCGGTAGATGTCCCACCACAGGACGCCCTTCTTGCCCTCGATGCCCGCCGCCTGGGCGAGCGGGCGCGCCACGGAGTAGTCCTGGCAGGGGAAGCCGCCGACGAGCAGGTCGAAGTCGGGGATCTCCTCCTCGCCGGCCTCAGTCCTGTCGAGTACCTTTTCGATGTCCTCGTTGATGCAGGAGCCCTCGCCGAAGCGCGCCTCGTAGCACCTCCAGGCGAACTGCTTGGCCTCCGAGCCGTCGGGCTCCCACTGGTTCGCCCACACGGTCTCGAAGGGGCCCGCCGGCTCGCAGTAGAGCTCGTCTCCGGGCTTCCCGTATCCATCGAGCGCGAGGCGGAAGCCCCCCACGCCAGCGAACATTTCCCCTACCTGTATCGTTTTCTTGGACTCGCTCAACCGCTCTACTCCGTGTTCTCGTCGTTCCGTGCGGGGCATGGTAGCCCGCGCCTGGGACGCCATTCTCTCATCTTTTCCATGATCGATCAAGCTGGGGCGGATGTCAAGATCGAACCGCTGCCATGATTAAAATTTTTCTGCAGGACGAGTGCCGCCGATTCTCAGTATCCGATGACCAGTATGCCCTTCAGGGGAAGGGCCAGTCTGTTGCTCGCATAGAGAGCGTCGAAGAACGTGCAGACCCTCTCGAAGTCCCTCGACTCCGCCGCGCCGGCGGAATAGGTATTCCTCACGGCAATTGCCAGATAGTCGATATCGACCATCATGCAGGCCTCGAAGAGGTCTTTGAGAAACTGGTTGTTGGCGACTGCCCTGCCCGCCTCCACCTCGACGACCAGACCAAAGTCCTGCTGGAGGGCATCGGCGTAAAAGGACTTCTCAATCGCCCCCTGGCGCCCGTAGAGGACCGGGACCTCGATTAGGTCTTCTTTTTTCTTGCTCTTCTCCACATCGTAACCTTTGGAAGACAGGAGGGGTTGGAGAGCAGAGAGCACTTCGTTGCTTCTCAAGTCATGGCTCTCGGAATCGATTCTGTCCATAGTGGCATCGAAGATTCCCACAAGCTCCAAGGCGAAGTCAGGTGCGGCGACGTTCTTCGGGTAGAAGGACCAGTTGCAATCACTCATGTAGCGTCCTCTCAATCTCCTCCTGCAGGTAGCCCTGGTTGAGCCAGAAGCACTTCTTGACCACCGGCACCCCGTAGGGGGTCATGCAGGTGTCCTTGGAGTCGCGGCCATGGGGGCGAACGTGGCAGCAGCGGTTCTCCGTCGACTTGACGGAGACCTCGGCGTGACCCGCGATGACGTTGGCGCGCATCTGGTCGTAGCACCGCTTCGCCTCGGGGAGGTCGGAGTCGGGCATCTGCCAGAAGCATACGTCCGCGAGACGGTAGACTTCCCGCTCGTCCCCGTCCTCGCGGTAGATCACGAACAGGTACTTCTGATCGAGGTAGCCGAGGAAGTCGCTGTCCTCGAAGTCGCGCTCG
>JBMNPN010000081.1:0-8724 GCA_050943615.1 Coriobacteriales bacterium | reverse complement strand
CAATGCAAGTTTGCGGGTCAGCCAGCTCAGCGCCCCGCCAGATACAAGGCGCGACCTTGCCGCTGCGCTCGCGCAAATACCCGATTAGGTTCCGAAGCACCTGCTCGTCGCCAGCAAAGCCGAGCGTCGTTGCAGGTCATATTGCGATTACACCGTATTCGGCGGGACGCTACCGAGCGGATCGTTCTACGAGGTAGCTCCCGGGCTGGCAATCGCCTCACCCGAGTTTCTCTTCGTGCAGTTTGCCTGTGAGCTCGAGCTGCCCTTGCTGGTCAAGCTCGGCTGCGAGCTCTGCGGCACCTTTACGCCCTATCGGTCCTTTGATCCCGGCGGCGCCAAGAGCAGAGAGCCTATCACCAGCGTCCAGAAGGCTGGGGAGTATCTGGACCGGACCAGAGGGCTGTGGGGCGTCAGAATTGCTCGAAAGGCACTGCCCTATGTGCTCGACAACTTCGCATCGGTCAAGGAGACCGAGACCGCCCTGCTTCTGAGCTTGCCCAAACACTATGGTGGCTTTGGGATACCCAAACCGGTAATGAACATGCAGATTGACTTTGACGAGGGCGCGCGGACCATCGCGGGGACTGCTATTGCCAGGGCGGATATGTGCTGGCCTGACTGCAAGCTCGACGTCGAGTACGACAGCGACGAGTACCACAGTCTGACAGGCGACATCTTGCATGACAATGAACGCGCCAATGCGCTGCGGCATCTGGGGTATCAGGTCATCTTTGTCACGCGCGACCAGCAGAAGTACTCGGTGCCCTTCGAAGGGTTGGCCAAGGATATCGCAAGGGCGACAGGCACCTACCTGCGCCGCAGCGTGCTCGAGGATGACTCCAAACGTACTGCACTCAGATGCCTCTTCGAGCAATCGGGCTCGCTCTTGGTGTTTCGCGACATCGCTCCCTGATCGGCGCGAAAAGCGCCAATCAGGGAGCCGCGTGGCGCGGCTCCCTGTCATAGCGTCTCTGATAGCTTCTCTACGTTGGCGCTGATGAGCATATATCTGGCAATGTCATTCCGAGCGTTTTCTTGATTAGAGCAAGAAGTTGCAAAAAATGCGGGAGGGGCTGGCAAAATCCACCCCTACCCATATGTGCCCGATGCGCCCGACCCCCTGACCTGCGGCTCCTTTCCAGTCGTGTGGGGAACCACACCGGAAAACGAGCTATTTCTCTCGATTTCTGCAACGCGCCCAGCCGATGCTCCCGGTAGGTGCAGCCGAATTGCAATATTGAAAAGATTTTCTTTGCTGTGCATGCTACCAGCACTTTTCAGGTTTTCTCGGTATCCGTGAGCAATTAGATAAGTATTGCCTTATGAAATGGCATCAAACTTTGCCGTTATATCAATTACAATAGGGACGGCTTAACTAAAGCTATTTGGAGAGTGCAGATACATAAGGAAGAGAAGCGACCCCCTTGAGCTTCGAATTTTCAGGTGCCGCCACAGGCGAGCATTTCGCGTGCGCTATGTCGCGGGAACAGGACATCTAGACACGTGAAGTCTATCCAGTCGAAAATACTTGCCATCCTTTTCTCGGGGATGTTGGTTGTGACGGTCATCGTCTGCATTATCAGCGCCAACACCATCAGCAGCGAATCGCTGTCAAGCATCACCTCGACGCTCAACTATGACTGTCTTGAAGAAGGCAGCTCGCTCGATGACTCATTCGAGCTGATCCAAAACGACGTCGATTACCTCGAGCACGATGCAACGGAACTCATCGATAGCCCCTCGGACCTCAAGGACGCATCGAAGAAGAAGGCGTATCTCAAGAAGCTGCAGGAGAGCTTTGGCATCTTCGGCGACACCACCGACGGCTGCATCTCCTATTACGTCACCTTGAATCCCAAGCTGACCGGGCATTCCCAAGATGGTTTCTGGTACATGCGCAGCAACGGCAGCAAAGCGTTCAAGAGCCACGAGATGACAGACGTCACCAAGTACGATCCCTCGGACACCCAGCACGTCGGCTGGTACTACAAGGTACGCGACAACGGCTCAGCCACGTGGCTCGACCCCTATTGGAACGAGAACGCAGACGTCTATATGATTTCCTACGTCACGCCGTTGTTCAAGGACGGTGAGTTCCTCGGAGTCCTTGGCATGGATGTCGACTTCCGGGCAATTCTCACCCAGATCAGCGACATTCATCCCTATGACACGGCAGACGTGTTCGTCATCTGCTCGAACGGACAGATCTTCGATAGAGCCGAGCAGGTAAACAAGGATGCGGACACTCGGACCAACAAAGAGCTCTACGGGCAGCTCTCAGATGAATCTTCAGGCGACACTCCGTTGAGCGTCAACTACGACGGCACCTCGCGCGAGATGGTCTACACGACTCTCGTCAACCACATGAAACTCTGCCTGAGCGTGTCCAACGACGAGTTCAGCGCCAACGTCACCCGGACGCTTTGCCAGGTGCTCTTTGCCATCATCTTCGTCTTCGTGGCGTTCGGGCTCATCATGATGTTCGCCATCCGGCGTATCGTGCGCCCGCTGCACGACATGGTGACCATCACCGACGCGATCTCGCACGGCAAAATGGACGCGCGCATCGACTCGGACTCGAAAGGCGAGATCGGCGAGCTCACGCGCAGCTTCCAGGATTCGGTCGACCGCATGAGCGAGTACATTGCCGACATGCGGACCACGGCGTACCGCGATGCACTCACGGGCGTCAAGAACTCGACGGCCTACAACGTCGAGGTCACAGAGATCGACGAACAGATTGCCGCGGGCAAGGAAGCCGAGTTCGGCGTCGTGATGGCCGATCTCAACGACCTGAAAGAGGTGAACGACCGTTTCGGGCACGCCTGCGGCGACGAGACCCTCATCCTCACGAGCAAGGTGCTCTGCGATATCTACGACCAGAGCTCGGTATTTCGCGTTGGAGGCGACGAGTTCGTCGTCATCATGCGCGGCAAGGACTACGAAAACCGCGAGAAGCTGAGGAAGCTCGTCGAACCCTATGAGGCACCCCGCGACCTGAATCGGGAGAAGCCCTGGGAGCAGGTCTCCATTGCCTGCGGGTTCGCAACGTTTGACCCGGAGCGCGACATCTCTTATTTGGATGTGTTCCATCGAGCCGATGCCGATATGTACTCAGTCAAAAAGGCCGTGTGCGAGGATATAGAACCGCGCGACGGCATCCATTCGCTGTCCCGCGAGCGCGCCGATGCCAGCGCACAGGAGCAGTTGGCGAATACTAGCACGGCGCCGGCCGGAACCGATGCACCGGCCGATGACTCTGATGATTCTGGGAAGGCAGGAGAGCAAGGCTAGCGTCTCTTTTCGCAACTTCTCCTGTCTGTTGCTCCAGGGCAAAAAAGAAGGGACCCTGAGGTCCCTTCTGACATGGCTTTGTCAATGCGGACTATTTGTCGAGAGCCGCGATGAGAGCTTCCTTCTGACGGTTGCCAAGGCCGGCAAGACGGCGCTTCTCGTCGATGCCGATCTCTGCCATGAGGGCCTCGGTCTTTGCCTTGCCATAGCCCGGGAAAGCGGCGATGAACTGCTTGACGCGCATCTTGCCCACGGCGGAATCGTCGATCTTCTCGAAAGCCTGGGCGGCGGTCAGCTTGCCGTCCTTGATTTTCTGCTTGACCTCGGTGCGACGTGCACGGGTCTCAGCGGCCTTCTTGAGGGCCTCTGCCCTCTGCTCATCGGTCATTTGAGGCAATGCCATGTGATCACTCCTAAAAGTTCTAGCTGGCGGTCTGTAGTAAAACCGACAGGATAGTAGCATGTCTTCTCGCGTTTTTGCCAAATTCCTGCATCTTGTCCAGCAAATTGTTCTCCATTTTGCCGATTACGGGTAAATATTGCCGCTCAAGCAGCTCATTTTTGGTGAAATTGTGGAGAACCATTCTCAAGAGCTGCCTCGTTCGCAGGTAAAAATGCAAGCCAGCAGAGAATAATAGATAGAGACGCTATCAGTTTTCGAGGATGCGCAAAGAAGGGTGCCTGCCGTTTGCCATCCGCATTATGCGCGTCTGCGGTCTTTGCGGGAAATGCAGTCTTGCGACAGGTGCTTGAATGGCTCTAGACTAGTCTGGAAATTGACGGGTCCCCGTATCGAGGCGGGTGCGCCCGAGGCCATCAGGGGCCAAGAGAGGAAAGGGTCGGTTCGTTCATGGATGATTCGCCGATTATCATCACTGCCATCATCGCCGCTGTAGTTGGTGCTATTGCGGGGCTGATCGTCGTTCTAGGTGTGCTCGGGCTTCTGGCCCTCTAGTCCCGGCTCGATTTCTCGGTGCGCCCTAAAGTTCGACGATGAGCGTGAGAACAAGGTGCATGTCAAGACGGCTCCCGCCCGGGGCCGTTTTTTCATGCCTGCCGGCTTGCTCCGCTGACACGCGCCGTTCCTCTATCAGCGCCTTTGCGTTCAATGCCCGCACTGCCCGCGCTATAATCCACATCTGCACCATCTCCTGTTATTGCATTTACTTCAAGGAAGGTCGTTTCCCTTGCACGAGCGTCCCACGTTTCCCAAGCGAGCCATCGTCACGGCGGGCATGCCCTATGGCAACAAAGGGCTCCACTTTGGCCACATCGCCGGTGTCTTTGTCCCGGCCGATATCTACGCGCGGTTCCTGCGCGACCGCCTTGGCAGGGAAAACGTCCTTTTCGTGAGCGGCACGGACTGCTACGGCTCGCCCATCAACGAGGGCTACCGCAAGCTCGTCGAGGCAGGGGAGTTCTCGGGAAGCATCGCCGACTATGTGATGCGCAACCACGAGCGCCAGGCAAAGACGATGGAGAACTACGACATCAGCCTCGACATCTACGAGGGCTCTGCCATCGGCCTGGCAGGGGAGATACACGCCGAGGTGACCGAACGCTTCATCCGCCGCCTCTACGAGAACGGCTGGCTCGAGAAGCGCTCCACGCCGCAGTTTTACGACACCCAGGCGCAGACCTTTCTGAACGGCCGGCAGGTGATCGGTCGCTGCCCCGTGCAGGGCTGCAAGTCCGAGAAGGCCTATGCCGACGAGTGCGACTTGGGCCACCAGTTCCTCCCCGAGGACCTGATCGCGCCGAAGTCCACGCTCACGGGCACTGTCCCCGAGCTGCGCCCGGTGACAAACTGGTACCTCAAACTCCCCGAGCTTTCCAGCGTGGTCTCCGAGCACATTGACAACATCGCAGACGACCCCACGACGCGCGCGGTCACCGTCAACACGGTCCGCGAGTTCCTCGTCCCGCCGGTCATCTACGTCAAGCAGGAGTTTCTCGAGGTCTACGAGAGCGTCAAGGACAAGCTGCCCGCGCACCGCTTTACCCCCGTGGAGAAGGGAAAGGCCTCCTTCACGCTGGAATTCGACGACATCGACGCCCGCGATGAGGCCAAGGGCATCTTGTCCGCTGCCGGCATCGCGAAGTTCCGGACTGGCAAAGCGCTCGTGCCCTTCCGCATCACGGGCAACATCGATTGGGGCGTTGCCGCCCCGCAGCTCGAAGACGAGGGACCGCTCACAGTCTGGTGCTGGCCGGAGTCGCTGTGGGCGCCGATCTCGTTTTCGACCGCTGCGCTCGTCAAGCGCGGAGAGCCCAAGGAGAGCTGGCGGGACTGGTGGTGCTCGGATGATGCGGCAGTCTATCAGTTCATCGGACAGGACAACATCTACTTCTACGGCGTCGCGCAGACGGCGCTTTGGGCGGCGACGCAGGGAGAGAAAGTCAAGCCCGAGGGGACTGGAGACGAGCTTCGGCAGACGACGCTCGTTCCCAACTACCACATCCTCTACCTGGGAAAGAAGGCCTCGAGCTCCGGCAAGGTCAAGCCGCCGATGGCAGACGAGCTGCTCGAGCACTACACCGTCGAGCAGCTGCGCGCGCACTGGGCGGCGCTCGGCCTGGACGTGAAGTCCGCAAGCTTCAGTCCCAAGCCCTTCAACCCCGATGCCGACGAGAAGGCACCCGACCCGGTGCTGAAGGAAGGCGCGCTGCTCACGAACATCTTCAACCGCATCGCGCGCTCATGCTTCTACACCGCCCAGAAGCACAACGGCGGCTTCGCCCCGCTCGCCGAGCCGAGCGATAAGGCCAAGGCCGCTTGCGAGGAGGCCATCTGCACCTACGAGGAGCACATGTACCGCTTCGAGATCCACTCGGTCATGGCGCAGATGGACGAGTTCCTACGTGGCATCAACAAGTGGTGGAGCTCCGCGAGCCGCGAGGCGCTCAACGGCGATGATCCCGAAGGCGACATCATTCCCGTGCTCGCCGATGCCTTCCATTACCTGCGCTGCGCCGTCGTGCTCATGCACCCGGTCGTGCCGCGGGGCACCGAGCTCATCTACAGCTACCTCGACATCACCGACCACGGCAGCAAGAACGGGCACGCCGGCTTCTTTGACTGGGACTACATCTACGAGCCGCTCACGAAGTGGGCCGAGCCCGAGGAGAAGGAGACGGGCAAGTTCACGCTCAAGGAGCTGCCGCCGCACTTCGACTTCTTCGAAAAGCACGAAAGCCAGCTCAAGTAGGGTCGGAAGCACCTTGGATTGCGCCCACGAGCATCAGCACCATAACGACGGAGCGCCCGCCGGAACGCCGTCTGCAGACGATAGGGGAGAGGCGCGCCCGCCGCTCCTTGCCTTCGTCGTGCCCTGCTACAACGAGGAAGAGGCCCTCCCCTCGAGCATCGAGCAGCTGAGCCACAAGCTCGCCCACCTCGCCGCAGACGGCGTGGTCGATGAAGCTTCGCGTGTGCTGTTCGTGGACGACGGCTCGCACGACCGCACCTGGAAGGTCATCTCCACCACGGCACGGGCCGATGCGCGTTTCATCGGCGTGCGCCTTGCCCACAACCGCGGCCACCAGCACGCGCTCATCGCCGGCTACGAGGAGGCGTCGCGCTTTGCCGATGTGGCCATCAGCATGGACGCCGACCTGCAAGACGACCTCGACGCCGTCGACGAGATGCTCGAAAAGCACGCGAAGGGCGCAAACATCGTCTACGGCGTGCGCGCCGACCGCTCCTCCGATACCGCCTTCAAGCGCGGTTCGGCAAAGGCCTTCTACCGCTTCATGAAGCGCCTCGGCACCGACACGATAGAAAACCACGCCGACTTTCGCCTCATGGACAAAACGGCGCTTGCCGCGCTCTCCGAATACGGTGAGAGCAACCTGTTCCTGCGCGGTATCGTGCCCGACATCGGCCTTAAGACGGCGACGGTCTCCTACGCGCGCAAGCCCCGCACGGCCGGAAGCTCCAAGTACCCGCTTTCCCGCATGCTCAAGCTCGCCTTCGAGGGCATCACGAGCTTTTCCACCAAGCCGCTGCACCTGATCGGAGTCCTCGGCATCGTGGCGGTTCTCATCGCCATCGTCGCCATCGTCTACGCGCTCGTCCAGTGGGCCTGCGGAAACGTCATCGACGGCTGGACCACCGTAATCATCTCCATCTGGTTCATCGGCGGCGTGCAGCTCATCTGCCTGGCCGTGCTCGGCGAGTACGTGGGAAAGATCTACGCGGAGTCCAAGCACCGACCGCGCTACTTTGTCCAGGAGCGGACCTTCGACCCCGACCAGATGCGCGGCTGATGGCGCCCCGCACACCCGCGCATTCGGATTGAGCGTCTCTGAAGCGCACATGCGCAAGATGCTTGCGCTACAATCCTGAAACTGCGTACATATGCGCAACTGCGATGAAAGGACACCTCATGGCTGACAAGCAACCCGTCAATTTCCGTATCGAAGCGAGCCCCGAGCGCGCGTGCGGCGTCTATTCCAACGCCTCTATCGTGAGCACGACCAACGCCGAGTCCCGCATCGACTTCCTCTACGTCGACCATGCGAACAAGAAGGGAAACGAGGTTCCGGCCCATCTGGTCGCGCGCGTCATCATGCCGACCTCCGACCTGGCCAACCTCTCCGAGACCTTGAACGAGCATATTGCCAAGCACCTCGAGCATGGCATGGAATAGATGCGGCCTGCTCGGGGGAAGCTGAGGCGACGTGCGGCACCGGCCTTTTCATGACGCGGGCGTTGCGCGGCAGAGCGCCGCATCTTCTTCGAGAATGCGACTTAGAGAGAAAGCTATGTCTGAAACACCTAACTACAAGCACACGATGAACCTGCCCAAGACCAACTTCAAGATGAAGGCGGGTCTTCCCCAACATGAGCCCGAGCGGCTCAAGAAATGGGCCGAGATGGACCTCTACCACGAGGTCCTCAAGAAGAACGAGGGCCATGAGTCCTATGTCCTGCACGATGGTCCGCCGTACGCCAACGGCCCCATTCACATCGGCCATGCCCTCAACAAGGTGCTCAAGGACATCATCGTCAAGTACAAGTCCATGCAGGGCTTTTACGCCCCCTACGTCCCGGGCTGGGACTGCCACGGCCTTCCCATCGAGAACAAGGTCGAGGAGAAGCTCGGTCCCGAGAAGATGAAGAAGATTGACACGCCGACGTTTCGCAAGATCTGCCGCGAGTATGCGGAAAAGCAGCTCGACGGGCAGCGCGAGGGCTTCAAGCGCCTGGGCGTGGGCGGAGAATGGGACGATCCCTACCTCACCTTCGTGCCCGAGTACGAGGCCGGGAACATCGAGGTCTTCAAAAAGCTGTACCTGGACGGCGCGATCTACCGCGGCCGCAAGCCGATCCACTGGTGCTCGCATTGCCACACGGCGCTCGCGGAGGCGGAGCTCGAGTACTCCGACGAGGTGAGCCCCGCCATCTACGTGCGCTTCGAGCTCACG
>JBMNPN010000080.1:0-9448 GCA_050943615.1 Coriobacteriales bacterium | reverse complement strand
CGCGCACGATCATGCAAACGAGGTTCGGGTACCGCAGGTTCAGACCGCACCAGCGCGAGGTCATCGAGACGCTTGCGCGTGGACGCGATGTGCTCGCCGTCATGCCCACGGGGTCGGGAAAGTCGCTCTGCTACCAGGTCCCGGCGCTTGCCCGAGGTGGGCTCTGCGTGGTGGTGTCCCCGCTCATCGCGCTCATGGAAGAGCAGGTCGCACGTCTCGAGAGGCGGGGGATCGCGGCGGCGTGCGTCCATGGGGAGCAGACGTCGTGGGACCGCGCGTGGGCCTACTGCCGTGCCTGCGATGGCAAGCTCTCGTTTCTGTACGCGGCGCCCGAGCGCGCGGTTCGCGAGGACTTTGCGGTCTTTCTCTCGCGCACGAGGGTGGGCATGGTCGCCGTCGACGAGGCGCAGTGCGTGACGCGCTGGGGGCGCAGCTTCCGTCCGAGCTATGCGCGGATCGGCGATTTCGTGCGGCGGCGGTGCGAACGGCCCATCGTCTGCGCGTTCACGGCAACGGCGACGCCCGCAATGCGCGCCGATATCGTGCGGACGCTCGGGATGGAGGAGCCACGGGTCGTCGTGGCGGGCGTGGACCGGCCCAACCTGCGCCTTGCCGTCGTGCGCCCGCACAGCAAGGACGATGCGCTCGTGGCGTTCTGTCGGGCGCATGCGGGGGCCTGTGGCATCGTCTACTGCATGAGCCGCCGGCATGTCGAGCACGTGTGGGCGCTGCTCTGCTCGGAGGGCATCGATGCGGTGCCGTACCATGCGGGGCTGCGTGCCGATGCCCGGCACGAGTGCCTGGCGGGCTTCGAGAACGGGGACGCGCGTATCGTCGTTGCGACGAGCGCCTTTGGGATGGGCATCGACCGCGGGGACGTGCGCTTCGTGCTCCACTACGACCTGCCGCTCGACTTGGAGGACTACTGCCAACAGGCGGGACGCGCCGGGCGTGACGGGAATCCGGCCGAGTGCGTGCTCTTCTATGACCCGCGTGACGTGCGCGCCTGCCGCTACCTAATCGAGCGCGGCTACGAGAGAAGCTGTGCGGAAAGCGGGGGAGCGCCGGCTGCGTTGCGGGCGGCGGAACAAGAGCGGCACCGGGCACGCTGGAGGCTTTCCCAGATGATCGCTTACGCCCGCGGTGCGCGCTGCCCGCGCGCCTTTATTGCCAGCTACTTCGGCGAGGGCGAAGATGCCGCTTGCAGCATCTGCGGCGCAGGCTGTCAACGAGCCGCGTGAGTTGAGGGGTCGCGTGAAACGATGGTGCAGCAGACGAGCATCCATGTGCTTTCGACGCCCGTTGCCGCCTCAGATGCGATCGGAGGGCAGGGCGCGTTGCAAAAAAGTGCGGGAGGGGCTGATTTCCCGGTGCGGTTCCCCCATACGGCTAAAAGAAGGTGCAGGTCAGAGGGTCGGCCTCATCGGGGATATCCCGGCCGGAGCGGATTTCATCAGCCCCTCCTAGCTTTTTTTGCAACTGCGCGGCGCTTGCTAGACAGTTTGGCAGGGCCCGTTGCAAAAAAGTGCGGGTGGGGCTGATTTCCCGGTGCGGTTCCCCCATACGGCTCGAAGAAGGCGCAGGTCAGAGGGTCGGCCTCATCAGGGATATCTCGGCCGTGACCCATTTTTGCAGCCCCTCCCGCATTTTTTTGCAACTCTACGGCTCCCATACGGTGATGTCGGTGCGCGGAACGTTATCTCTGCCGTGCCCTTTCGAGTTGCGCACTCCTCTCCAGACCGTCCGATAGTTCACCTTATTGTTTGCCCCTCTTGACGAAAGAGATGTGTATGCGGTAGAAAGCTGTATTCTATAGCAGCATTTATGCATGAATGAATACAACCAGTCCTTTTGCTGGTTGGCTCTGCTGAAGAGCGGATTTCAAGCGGAATGAGATTAAACATGGCAGGACTGGAGCGGATGAAAGGCAGCATATGAACGCACTGAAAGCGGTGCTTTTCGATAATGACGGCACGCTCGTCGACACCTACGACCTGTTGCTCGCGAGCTTTCGCTACGCCACGCGAGAGGTCTTGGGACACGAGCTTCCAGAAGAGGTGCTCATGGCCAAGGTGGGCACCCCGCTTGCAGACCAGATGAAGGATTTCACTGATGACCCTGTCCTGCAAAAGCAGCTGCTCGATACTTATCGTTCGTATAACCATCGCGTCCACGACGAGCGTGTCTCGGTCTTTTCTGGGGAGCTGAATGCGCTCGACCGGCTTCAAGATGCGGGCTTTGCGATGGGGGTGGTGACCTCAAAGATGCACCGTCTCACGCAGCACGGCCTCGATGTCCTCGGGCTTGACCGCTACTTCACCGTTCTCATGGGTGCCGATGACTCCGAAAAGCACAAGCCCGATCCCGAGCCGGTCGTCCTCGGGTGCGAGCGCTTGGGCGTTGCGCCCGAAGACTGTGCGTATGTGGGTGACAGTCCGTTTGACATGGCCGCGGGCAAAGCGGCGGGATGTTTCACCGTCGGGGTAACGTGGGGAATGTTTCCCCGAGCTCGGCTCGAGGAGCAGGGGGCAGATGCGATCGTCGAGAGCTATGGGGAACTCGCAGACCTGCTGATTGCCCGTGCCAAATAAGGATGCGGGGTCTCGCGCACAGTTATTGCCCATCTGACCATTGGCGCGAGGAAAAACATGCAAATCTTTCCGTGCTATTGACATTCCCGCAGGTCACGAATACTCGGTCCGCGACATTTGCGTGTTTTCGGACTGCCTCCCATGGTTCGCGCACACCCACAGCCCATTTGGCGGGCAGATGGGGAAATACGGTGCGCGAGCAGCATCGGCCAACCGGCGCGCGCACAACCAGAGCCCATTTGGCGGGCAGATGGGGAAATACGGTGCGCGAGCAGCATCGGCCAGCCGGCGCGCGCACACCCACAGCCCATTTGGCGGGCAGATGGGGAAATACGGTGCGCGAGCAGCATCGGCCAACCGGCGCGCGCACACCCACAGCCCATTTGGCGGCAGGCGGGGAAATACGGTGCGCGCACCCCGCGACTCACCGCTGCGTCCCCTCGCCAACCAGCTGTTTTGTTAATCTCAGCGCGAAAAACAGATGTTGAGGTACCTTACGACACGAATTCCTCCACTGCTCCTCCACATTTTCTGTCCATTTGTCCACGTTCTGTCGATATGGACTCCATTAAACGCACATGACGCTTTTGGACGACCTGTCCAGAAAAATATTGAGCAAGAATTATCAATCTGTCGTTTTCTCCCCGTTCAGGCTTTATCTGAAAAGAAATTGAACAGCTCGATATTTTTATGTGCATTTTCTGAAACCGATGTGAACATCCGCGCGTTCATAGAATGTCCACACGGCTCTGACCTGCTCGTCTCTTAAGGTATTGCCAATCCTGCGAATCGAAAAACGTTCAACACATGCACTACTAACGTATCAACAGGAGCTGGTTATTTGAAAAACAAACAGAGCATGCACGGGGCCATGAAACGAAAACTCATTGCAGCAGGCCTCGCGGCAGCCCTCGTGGTCTCGGCACCGGTTACGTGCCTGGCCCTTTCGCACGGGCAGACCACGACACAGGATCAGGCTCAGACTTCCGTTGCCTACGCAGTTGCAACAGGCACAAACGAAGCTCAAACATCGAAAACCAACACCACAACCAAATCGGCAACGGGGTCACGGAGCAAGAAGGCAAAGCGGAAACTCTCGAAGGGAGAAAAGGCGGTCAAGACCGCCAAGCAGAATCTGGGGAAGCCCTACAGCTATGGAGCATCGGGTCCGAGCAGCTTCGACTGTTCGGGATTCACCATGTACGTGTACGGCAAGCAGGGCGTCAAGCTCACCCATAACGCGCAAGCGCAGTACAGTGAGGGAGAGCACGTCTCGAAGGGCGAGCTCAAAAAGGGCGATTTGGTCTTTTTCGGTTCGAGCACAGGAGGCATCTATCATGTGGGGATGTACGTCGGTGACGGCAAGTACATCCACGCGCCCCGCACGGGGGAGAACGTGAAGATCGCGTCCCTCTCCGATTCTTACAACTATGTAGGTGCATGCAGGGTCGCCTAGCAGAGCAATTCCCAATAACGCAGGTTCGAAAAGCAGGGCCGTCGGCTTCCGTGAAGGAGCCGGCGACCCTTTTTCGTTGCGCTCGTGATAGATTATGCGTGCCCGTTTTGCGGCCTGGGAGGAATGCTTGTCGAATAACGTGATGATATGGATGCTGTCGTTGGGCGCGCTGCTCTCCGGCACCTCTCAGCAGTACATCCTCGGCATGCCCGACAAGGTGATCGCCTCCTGCGGGGTCTCACTTTCCGACGTGAGCCTGGTGATGACGCTCTTCGGCTTGGCGAGTGCTTTGGCAGGCCCGCTTCTGCTCATTGCGCTGGGACGTCGCTCGCAGCGCTTCCAGATCATGTTCGGGCTTTCCGTCATGTGCGTGGGCCTTATCATCTTCGCCCTCGCGCCCAACTTCCCCCTGATGCTTGTCGGCCGCGTGATCATGGGAGCGGGCAACGGGGTCTACATTCCCATCAGCTACTCGTTTTCTCAAACGCTCGCCGAGCCCGCGCGCCGCGGACGCGCCATGGCAAACGTCGCACTCGGGTTCTCGGTGGCAACGGTGCTTGCCATGCCGCTCGCCCGTGCCCTGCGCGACGTCGTCACCTGGCATGCGGCCTACCTCTTCTTCGCGCTCGTCGCGCTCGCGCTTTTCACCATCGCATGGCGCTTCTTTCCTGAGAAGGTGCCGACAGCTGCTGTTGCGGGTCTGTCGGCACGCCTCGCGCCACTCAAGAACCGTTCGATCCTCATCGCCGTGGTCGGGACGTTCTTCGAATTCTCCGGATTCGCGTGCCTCTATACCTACATCACGCCCTATCTGGACGGCGCGGTACCCTGGCTTGCCCAGCAGGTGAGTCTCATCCTCCTTGCGGTCGGAATCATGGGCATGCTCGGCGCCAAGCTCTGCGGCTGGCTTTGCGACACCATCGGCGCGCCCCGCACGATCGTCGCAGGACTTGTGGCGCAGCTGGTCTTTCTCGCTCTGCTGGGAATCGTCATCCGCGAAGGTGTGGCGACGATTCCCGTGCTGTGTCTGTGGTCGTGTGCAAGCTCGATGTTCGTCGCAGCGCAAAACGTCGTACTCGCCCATCTGGGTGGTCAGAGTGCGGGGCTTGCAATTGCGCTTTCGAACTCGTTTCTGCAGCTGGGCAATGCCGCAGGTGCGGGGATTGCCGGCATCGCCGTCGGAATCGTGCCCCTCGCGCTGCTCCCATTGTGCGCGGCCCCGCTCACGGCACTATCCCTTGTGTTGGAGCTTCTCGCCTTTCGGCACCTGAAGAAGGACTAGGTGCTCTCCTTCAGCTCTCTGGTGTACTTTCTGCGCGCGAGCAGGTAGGACACGAGCCCCAGTACGGTCCAGACTATGAGCGCCGCCATGCTCTCGGGTCCGAGCGAGGCACCGAGACCGGGCACGGGCACGAGCAAGATGAAGACGAAGATGCAGCTCAGGATGCAGCCGACAATCCCTGTCACCCTGACGACGGGCGCGTTGCTTTTGCGCGCGAACTTGAAGGCAGCAGCTGAGGTGTAGGCGTAGCTCACGGCGGCGCCCACCGAGGACATGTCGACGATCCAGCCCAGCACTGTGCGCCCGAAAAACGGGGCGATGAAGCTCACGGCCATGATGGCGATGATCGCGTGGTCGGGCGTGCCGCGCTTTCCCACGTGACCGAACCAGGCGGGAAGGAAACCTTCGCGGGCAAGTGCCATGAGCAGGCGGCTCGAGGCCATGTAGAAGCCGACGATGCCGGACAAGATCGCGCCGAACGCGGCGATCACCATGATGGTGACGCCGACGTTTCCCATGAGCTCGTAGGCGACGTAAAAGGTCGGAAGAGATATGAGACCCTCGAGGTTGGGCAGGTCTGCGATGTAGGCGGCCCAGTCCGCGTAGCCTTCCGGGACGACGGATGCCGTCACGACGGTCAGAAGCGCGTAGACAAGGGCGCCGAAGAAAATCGAGGCAATCATGATCACGCGCGTCTTTGCGACGGAGAAGTTGAGCTCCTCTGTCGCCTGGGGCACGGTATCGAACCCGATGAAGGCCCAGGGCGCGACGGCCACGACGGCCATGATTCCCCCGAAGGCCTCGTTACCGGTACCGAAGGCGGGTGAAAGGTTCTCGAGCGTTGCCTGGGGGCTCACGATAGCGGCAATCGCCACGGCGAAGATGCCGAGCAGGAGAAGTGCCACCAGCAATGTCTGGAACCCGCCCGAAATTTTGGTCCCGCGGATGCTCAGCCAGGCAAAGACGATGAGCGCGACGATGGCAAGCGCTACTTCACCGCCGTAGACGTCGTATCCTGCCACGGTGTAGTGGAACCCGACGGCAAAGATGTTTCCGAGCAGGTTGCGCCCGATGAGGGCAAGGGCGGTGGCGTTGAGCTGGACTATGGAAAGATAGGCGAGCGTGAGAAACCACGCGCAGATGAAGGCATGCGTCTTTCCAAAGGCACGCTCGGCGTACACGAATCCGCCGCCGGTAACGGGGAAGCGCTTGATCATGTACCCGTAGTTGACGGCGATGATGCTCATCACGATGGCCGCGATGAGCATGGCGATGCAGGTTCCGATGGGTCCCGCATTTCCCAGGAAGCTGTTCCCGGGCATGATGAAGGCTCCCCATCCGATGATGCAGCCCAGCGCAAGTGCCAGGAGGTTTGCGGGCGAGAGGTGCTTTTTGAGCTGGGGTTCCTTTTCGCTCATGGCGTCACTTACGCATTCTCAGCGTTGCGGTGCATGGGCGCTCCTGCAACGACGTACTCGTCTTGCAGCCGCATCATGCCTGCCATGGGCGCAAACCCGAGTCCGCTGTAGAGCGGCGCTCCGCTATCGGATGCCTCGAGGTAGACCTTGATTGCGCCCTTGGCCTGCGCCTTATCGATGAGCCAGCTCATCATCTGACTTGCGATGCCTTGGTGGCGTGCGGCAGGGCGCACGTAGATGTTCTGCACGAACGCGCAGGCGCCCGTGGGGTTCGTGGGGGCCGGGAGCTCATCTTGCAGGCAGACACCCCCGCACCCGACGACTGCGCCATCGAGCATCGCCAGACAGGCGATGTGTTCTTCTGTGGGAAGCGTGTGCCGGTAGTAGGTGGCGGTTTGTTCCATGAGAAGCGAGATATCATCGGCAGGCCCGAGGGCGAACATCTCGCGCGTTGCCTCGTCGCGTATCGCTATCAGCTCGTCGAGTTGGTCGATGTTCGCTCGTGTAATCGTGACTGGGGATTGGCCTGACTGGGTCGTGCTGTGCGCTGGTGCCGTCTCGTTCCTGGTCATGGCGGCTCCTCTCGTGTAAGAGGGGATATTACTCAGGTGTTGCATAAACCAATTTTTTATCGCGTTCGTATCTTTTATGAGACGGCGAAATAGTGCAATACCCAAACGGTGCAACAGTGGGAAATAGAGTACAGAAAATCAAATAATGTCTATAAACTTTTTGACAGGTGTCACAAAATATCCACGATAACGTAGCAAATCCGGGGTTGCGAAGCCGCGATTGATATGCACCCGAACCTGCTAGACACCGTTATCTCGAGGCGGTGGGCCGTGAATCCTGCAGCGTCAGTTGGCGCTGTGCTTGATCTGAGATTGCGTGTACAGGAACAGGATGAAGGCGATGACCTCCACGATGACGGCGTACCCGATGGCGTAAGCGACGTTGACGTCGTAGAGCAGGCCGATGAGAGCGCCGCCGACCATCGAGCCGATACCGAGGAATACTGAGAACATCCCGTAGGAGGTCGCGCGCTTCTCGCTCGGAACGATGTCGGCGACGGCTGCGCGCATGGTCGATTCCTGGATGCCCAGGCTCGCGCCCCACAAGACGACGCCCGTGACCATGAGGGCAAAGTTTTCGGTGAAGACGAAGACCGGGATGAGCAGCGAGACCACGGGCAGCACGACGAGCGCCTTGGTGCCGATCCTGTCGTAGAGCGATCCGGTTACCAGGGCAAACACCGCATCGACGGCCTGCGCGATGGCGTAGAGGATGGTCACGAGCGCAGGCGAGACTAGGCCGGTCGAGACCATGTGAAAGGACATGACGCCAAAGGTGCCGACGCCTGCCAGCACGAGCCCGCAAAACGCCGTGTAGATCCAGAAGAGCCTCGGCATGCGGGGACGTTCGCCCTTCTCGGATTTCCCCTCATCTGCAGGCTTTTCCGATTCTGCCTTCTCTTCCTCTTCCTGCATGTCCTGCTCATATACACGTGGGTCGGGAACCTTCACGCGCACGGTGACGAGCACGGCAATCGATGCCAAGCCGAAGATCCCGAGGATACCGAGCGCCGGTGCGTACTGCGTGTTGGTGGCAGAGAGCACCGCTGAGACGATCAGCGGGCCTGCAACGGCGCCGATCTGGTCCATGAGCTCGTGGATGGCAAAGCCCTTGCCGCGCCCCACGGCTGCGGCGGCATGCGAGATCATCGCATCGCGCGAGGGCGTGCGCAGCGACTTGCCGAAGCGCTCGAAGATGATGAGGAGCGATACGCCGATCACGCTTCCGGCAAAGCCCATGGCGGGTACGGAAAGCGCCGTGATGGCATAGCCGACGATGGCGAACAGCCAGTACTTGCCGGTGCGGTCGGCCCAGGGGCCAGAAACAAGGCGTCCGGCAAGAGATGTCGCCTCGCCGAGTCCGGAGACGATGCCCACGATGCCAGCGGTGGCGCCCAGGGAGTAGAGCAAGGGGCCCTGCACGGAAAGCGCGCCTTGGTAGACGATGTCCATCAGGCAACTGACCAGCCCGAATCCCGTGATAAACGCTATCGGCTTGAGCTTGGCCTGCTTCATGGTAACTTTTCCGTCCTCCCAGACGCGATGTAGGCCCGGACCTAGAAGCCCGAGCCTCTTACCTTATAGAATTATTCCGCTCGATATAGTGCGACGTATAGGGAGTAATGCACAATAGCCTGCGTGAAATTTTTGCAGACGTATCTAGTTTCAGGGGTGAAAGTGCCCCGCGCGATAGGGAAGCGCTACTGGGGATGCGCTTGGAGCCAGGCGATGATATCGCTTGACTCATAGAGCGGTTTTCCGTCGATGAACAGACAGGGCACCTGCTGCTTGCCGCCGACCTCGACCAGGCGCGCCCGGTCGGCCTCCGAGGTGGTGATGTCGCGGTACTCGATGTCCGTGCGCCCGCTCTTTTCGATTACGTGCATGACCCGGGCGCAGTAGGGGCAGGTATCGCGTTTGAAAAGTTCGAGTTTCATGGCATGTTCCTTTCGTGTGTTCAGACGTTCGCGTCCTCGGGCACTTGTGTCGCGTCGTCCGTGTTGCCCTCGGCGTTTTCGACCTCGGCCTCCACTTCGTCTGCAACCTTCTTGAGCTCGGCGTTTCGCTCGATCTTCTTCTCGAAGCGCTCTTGCTCGCGTTCTTCGTAGACTTCTTCTATCTGGTCCTCG
>JBMNPN010000079.1:0-10092 GCA_050943615.1 Coriobacteriales bacterium | reverse complement strand
GCGCCCCTCCCCCTCCTCAGCGCGACGCGCCTCCATCTGCCGTCCACCCTTTGGTACACGCGGTAGGACCTGGCGCGCCTCACCTTGTTCCAGGTGAGGAACATGCCCCTGCCGCCGTCGGCGCTCGAGAGCCTCAGGCCGCAGGCCCTCCTGGAGGTCCTCCCCGATATGGCCGACGCGCCCGAGAGCCTCGCCTTCCCGCCCCTGAACGCGATCCTCGCGTTCCCGTACAGGTAGCAGCGGCGGGAGCGGTCGTCGAGGGACGCGTCCATCCACCGCACGGTCGCCTTCCCGCGGTCCCCCGAGACCGAGACCGTGTCGCCGGAGCAGGAGAACGTGAAGGCGGAGCCCGACCTCCCCTCGATCTCGGCGTAGGGCACGGTGTCGGAGGGCGAGAGGCTGACGCGGTACGACGCGGTCTTGCCGGGGCGCGGCTCCACCGAGACCTCGGTCCCAGCGGAGGTCCGACGGGCCTCGAAGCGCGCGAGGTTGGTCCCGTCCCAGGAGGCTCTCAGGCCGCAGTCGGAGCTGGCGAGAAAGGAGCTCTGGTGCCGGGAGTCGGGCTCGTACGAGAAGGACGTGCTGTCCTCGACCGTGAGGGTGACCTCGTCGGGTTCAATGATATGCCCCATCTCGCCGTGCCCCATCGTGCCGGAGAGGGTTCCGCCGCCGTAGACGAGGGTCTCCCCGTCGGCGTTCGTTATGGTGCAGGAGGCCTCGGAGAAATTGAGGTATGCCGTCTCGGTCTCGCCCGACTGGCTCGACTCCGCCTCGGCGAATGCCGGGAGCGACGCGGCAGAGACTGCCGCTATCGCGAAGACCGACCCGAGGACGAGAAACCGCCGCAGTGCTGACTTGCCGTTCATGGAAGCCCCCCCGTTCGTTTTGACGCCACCACCCATTTTACAGAAGGAAAATGCACTCATGCAATGTTTATAGACTTGCGGCTACAATCGTCTCGGAGGGGGAATCGGTGGTGGCATTCTGCGGGTCTGGCATCCTTCGCGTCGCAGTTGTGCCCTGCGCCTACCAACCGACAGGAGAAGGCCCTCTCCTCCGCGCTGCCAATCCGGGCCGCGCCGCTGATCCGGTGGGCTGCTGTGGCTCTCTCTATACCGCCCCCGCACCGGAGGGCGACCAACTGTGGCCAAAGAGGAGCTCAGTTCGCTTTTCATATCCGTGCCGGAAAGGCTCGGCTCGTTCTTCTCGTCCATCTCCAAAGAGAAGCTCAAATCGTATTCAGGCAACAGGCAATTCGTGGACCCGGACCTCGAGGGGATGTACCTCCCCGAGTCAGAGTCCATGACGGTGGATTAAGTCGAGGAGAAGTACGGCGGACATTGGCGGATAGTCCGGAACTCCGGGATAGGCGCAGCCCAATTCATTTCGATTGGAAGATCGCTCGCGCACGAAATGACCGTGTCCGACGGAAGCGTCGAGAAGACCTTCTCCGTCAGCAACTTCGACGGCCAGCCAGAGGTAAAGGAGCTGCAAGACGAGAATTCTGGAACGGGCGCGGAAGGGACCTTGGCAAGGTAGGCTCGCCTGCAGGAAATCCGCACGACGCTATGTTTGCCCCTGCAGGTCAGGCGCTTCTCGCGAGCACGCGCACGGTGACCCTCTTGGAGGCCACGCCGTTGTGGGCCTTCGCCCAGATGCGCGCCCTCCCCTTGCGCAGGAGCAGGACCCTCCCCCGCTTGCCGACGCGGCACACCTTCGGGTTGGAGCTGTACCAGCGCACCTTCCCCGACACGAGGCGGCGGGTCTCGCCGTTCGCGGCGGCCACGGTGGCCGAGACCCTCTTCACGGACCCGGCCCTGCCCCTGACCTTCCCCCTCGACACCGTCACCGACCTGGCGTTTGCGAGGTGGGCGTGGAGCCTGGACACCGCGCAGACGGGGTAGCTCGCCCTGCCCAGCGCGCGCCTCCCGTTTTTCTTCGCGAAGGCGCGGACCCGGTAGCGGTACCTCTCCGAGGGGCTCGCGCCTGAGACGAACAGGTAGTTGGCGCCCCTCCCCCTCCTCAGCGCGACGCGCCTCCATCTGCCGTCCACCCTTTGGTACACGCGGTAGGACCTGGCGCGCCTCACCTTGTTCCAGGTGAGGAACATGCCCCTGCCGCCGTCGGCGCTCGTGAGCCTCAGGCCGCAGGCCCTCCTGGAGGTCCTCCCCGATATGGCCGAAGCCCC
Organism: Coriobacteriales bacterium; assembly: GCA_050943615.1. Taxonomy (GTDB): domain Bacteria; phylum Actinomycetota; class Coriobacteriia; order Coriobacteriales; family QAMH01; genus CACZQA01. Next base: position 7,904 of record JBMNPN010000079.1, on the reverse strand, counting down.
CGAGAGCCTCGCCTTCCCGCCCCTGAACGCGATCCTCGCGTTCCCGTACAGGTAGCAGCGGCGGGAGCGGTCGTTGGAGGACGCGTCCACCCACTCCACGGTCGCCTTCCCGCGGTCCCCCGAGACGAAGACCGCGCCGCCGGAGCAGCCGACCTTGAAGGCGGAGCCAGATTTCCCGTCGATCGAGGCGTAGTCCACGGCGTCGGAGGGCGAGAGGCTGATATGGTACGACGCGGTCTTGCCGGGGCGCGGCTCCACCGAGGCCTCGGTCCCCGCGGAGGTCCGCCGGGCCTCGAAGCGCGCGAGGTTGGTCCCCCTCCAGGAGGCGCTCACGCCGCTGTCGGAGCTGGCGATAAAGTAGCTCTGGACCCATGAGTCGGGCTCGTAGGAGAAGAACGTGCTGTCCTCGACCGAGACGTAGACTTGGTCGTACCCAATGCGATACCCCATCTCGCCGTGCCCCATCGTGCCGGAGAGGGCTCCGCCGTCGTAGACGAGGGTCTCCCCGTCGGCGTTCGTTATGGTGCAGGGGACGGAATCGGAGAATTCGATGACCGTCATCTTGATCTCGCCCGACTGGCTCGACTCCGCCTCGGCGAATGCCGGGAGCGACGCGGCAGAGACTGCCGCTATCGCGAAGACCGACCCGAGGACGAGAAACCGCCGCAGTCCCGACTTGCCGTTCATGGAAGCCCCCCTAACCGCTGAAAACATGTAAGGAAACAAGCACTATACGAAGCGCTTCCCCACAACCGAATGATATTCGCTAGATGCGGTTCCCTCCAAATATTGTAAAAAAATGAACTGGAATATTTTGAAGAGTCGCACGTAGAGAAATGAAGATGCGCTCGAGACTGGAACACAACGGGGCAGCTGACACCCGAATAGCCACATCAGCCAAAAACAAAAAATCTAGGTAGACTGACTAGAAAAAGACGATCTTATTATGCATAATTGCATAATAAGAAATCTATCATCACAAAAGCGCGATAATCTGCATGAAATTAAAATTCATATCTGAATATCATCTACAAGACCTGGAAACTATTGCCATCGTACGACTCTTTTTGTTTGAGCCAAGAGCGCGCGAAGAGAAAGCGCTCTCTAGTCCCTATAGGGAGAGCCGATGTAGGTGCCCTCGTTGTCGAAGTAGTAGACGATGTCTCCCAGCGTGGCGCTCTTGTTCGTCTCGAAGGACACGCGCCAATACGGGGCCGATTTCTCGTAGTTGTCGGTCGCCATTTCCATGGAGTTTGTGGAGGGGAGCTTCTTCACCTTCTTAACGTCGGGAGAGTAATAGTTGGTGACCTTCTCATTGCCCTGGTCTTTTCCGCCCAAGATGTCCTTCGCGAGCTTGACCACCTCGCTCGAGGTGACTTCCCCTTGCGCCTCGGAGCTCGACTGAGAGACGCTCGCAGCGGAAGTCTGCGAAGACGCCGATTGCGAAGAGCCCGTCCTCGCCTGACCGGAGCACCCGACCAGCATGCAGACGAGAAGACCTGTCATCGCGACGACTGCCAGGACGCGCTTGATGTCACGCATGACCCCCCTATGTGTCGTTACGCGCTCGCCTTATTCTTGGAAAACTATGATACAGGCCACCGTGCGGGAATGCCAGTGACAGCAGAAGTAGTGCCGTTACCCGAGCAACACCTCATCGTAGGAAATGCCGCGCTTTTCCTGCAGCGCCGCCAACACGGTCAGCTTGAAGAAAACCAAGCTTCTTCTGAATAGGCTGCTGCTCTTCCACACGTTATTTGGGCATTACGGACAGGAGCAGATTTCCCGTTTCGGCGGTGCAGGTGATCCCGAACGTGAGCTCGCTTCCGTCCGGGGCCGTGAGAGTCACCAGAGCAGGTGCCGGCACTTCGATCGATTCCTCGTAGGTAACGGTATCGGTCGTGTTCCTCTTGTTTCCGGTCCCAAGACCGGCTCCTATTGCCGTTCCCCACCCAGGCGCAATAATGGTGCCGACGACCGCACCGGTAACCCGCCCGGTCCTTTTCGTCTTTCCATTGGAAACCGTTCTCAGCTGAGTGGTGTACTGCGGCCCATCCCACTTGAGGCCGGTCACCACATACAAAGTCTCAGGGACCCGTCTGAAATAGACATATCCATCAGGTTGAACCTGTAAAACGGTATCGGGGAGTGGCTGTCCACCCGGCGTCGTGGTGATATCGAGATGGAGGCTGGTCTCTCCCGCTCTCTTCTTTGCGAGAGCAGCATACTCCGCTACCGAATCTTTTCCCTGCTTCACAGACGCTTTGAATTTATCTTTGAAGCCCATTTCGACCGACCGCCCCTCTCGCCGTTCGCGCACTAGCAAATCGCAATATTCAATTGTAGTTTTGCGATTCGAAAAATTACTTAGCTAGTAGCTAACTCCGGTCGCTCGCTTGGGGCGAGATTGGCCAGACCTTCACGCTCGTGGCGTCTTGACTTCCGAGATCAGCGGAATCGACTGCTGAGCGCCGATGCGCGTGGTGGCGAGCGCGGATGCCTCGGTAGCAATGGCGAGCGCCTCGTCAATCGGAAGGCCATGCGAATATCCAGCTACCAGCGCACCGATGTAGGTATCACCGGCGCAGGTGGTGTCAATAGCCTCGACCTTTGGCGGAACCGAGACGAGCACCTGGCCGTTGGCGCGCACGATCGACCCGCGGGCCCCGAGGGTCACCGCCACAGCCCCTACCCCGCGCCCCTCGAGCACCTCGATCGCGGCGAGCGTGTGCTCTTTGGTGTCGGGGTAGACGCCGGTGAGGGTCTCACACTCGTTCTCGTTGACCACCACCAAGTCGATATGCTCGTAGACCCAATCGCAAAGCTCGCGAGCAGGTGCCGGGTTCACCACCGTGTACATGCCACGCTCGTGCGCTCTCACGACGGCACGCATCGTGGTCTCGTAGTCGCATTCCAGCTGGCAAAGAAAGACGTCCCCGCCGCGAGCCTCGGAATCGAGCGCCTCGGTGACGTAGTCGAGATCGCCGGAGAGGTTCGCGCCCGAGTCGATGGTGATGAAGTTGTCGCCGCCCACGCGGGTGATGAGCGCCACGCCGGTGGGCACGTCCTCCACGCGCCCGATGAGGTCGCAGCGCACCCCCTGTTCGGCGAGCGCGGCAATCATCTGGTCGCCGAACGCATCGTTTCCCACCGCGCCCAACATGACCACCTCTGCCCCCAGGCGCGCGGCGGCGACGGCCTGGTTGGCGCCCTTGCCGCCGGGATTGGTGATGAAGCCGCGTCCCATGATGGTCTCGCCCAACTGGGGCATATGGTCGCTTTCGATCGAAAGGTCCATGTTCAGGCTGCCAAAGACGATTACCTTGCTCATGTGCGCCTCTCTTCTCCTAGCTCTCGTCCGCGTCAGAGGGCCTGGGGATGAGGAACGATACGAGAAGTGCCGCCGCCAGAAGCACGCAGGACGCGATCATCGACGAGGCGTATCCCGCCGAGGCGCCGCCGGTGCTGAAGGCGTCCATGACCGCGTAGAGTACGGCAAAGGAAAGCCCTGCCCCCAGGTTGAAGGCACCGGCGTTCATGCCAGGCAGATAGCCGGGATTGTCCTCCGGAGAGAGCACGATTCCCAAGCCGTTCAGCATGATGTTCACCGTGCCCGCATAGGAAATGCCGAGTACCACCGAGATGACGACCAGTGCGGGCACGCTGGGGGAATTGGAAAGGTAGACGCCGAACAGCACGCCCACGATGCTGACGATGAGCCCGACCCGGAGCACCTTGTGGTAGCCGAACTTGCTGGCGAGAATGCCCGCGACAGGCCCGAAGCAGAGTCCCAGAAGCGCGTACGGGGTAAGCGTCGCGAACGAGACCACGTCGGCGCCCAGGTTGACGCCCATCTCGGGATCTTGCGCGATGGCGGGCACCACGCCGTTCATGATGGCGAACACGCCCGTCATGGTCAGAAGCGTCGTGAGCAGCAAGCCCCAGGTGCGACGCTGCTTGAGGTAGTGCGTGGTGACCATGGGATGCTCTTTTCGCTTCTCGACGTTCCAGAACACGACGAAGAACACGGCGGCGATCACGATGAGAACAACGACCAGGACCCAATTGGCCTCGGCGAGCTTCTCCACCTCGCTGATGGCCTGGTAGGTCGCGAGAAACGCGATGCCGAGGGTGACGACACCAGCCCAGTCCATCTTGGGGGTCTCCTCGGCCGTGCTCTCCTCGGAGAACATGAGCACGAGGACCACGGCCAGAAAGGCGACGACGGCCATGACCGCGAACACCGAGCGGAAGCCGAAGTTGCCGGCAAGCCAGCCGCCCAAGATGGCATCGACGCCCGCGATGCCGCCGTTGACCGAGGTGAGGATGGCCATCAGACGTGCGTAGCGCGCCTCTTCGGTCACGCGCTGGTGCAGCATGATCAGGCACATCGGAACGACCGGGCCCGCCACGCCCTGCATCACACGACCCACCATGAGCACGCTCACGTTGGGCGCAAGGGCACTGACCACGCAGCCCAAGCCGGTGATGAGGAGCATCGCGGTGAGGACCTTGCGGCGGCCGACCAGGTCGGCCAGACGCGGCAGGAACAGGGAGAACAGGGCTGCGGCGGTGAAGAAGACCGTCTGCGTGTTGCCGATTGCAACAGCGCTCGTGTGGAGCTCGACCTGCATCGTGGCAAGAGCAGGCGAGAGCATCGAGGCGTTGAGCTGGAAGGCAAAGATCGCCACCAGGAGGGCGGCCATCAACGCGACGATGGACTTGCCCCCTTTGTCCAAGGTGCGCGTTTCCGTTTCCGGCATGTCTACCCAATCCTTTCAATCGCGTCGACGACTAAGTCCCAGAACTTGTCGAAATCGAGCTTTGTCGCCACCTGGGTATGGCATTCCTCTTCGGCAGGCTCGGGGCCACGCAAGTCGGCGACCGTCATGCCCAGCGTGAGTTCCCCGTGGATCTCCACGTCGACAGGGCAGTGTCGGGTAGCTACCACCGACGGGTCGATCAGATAGGCGATGGTGCAGGGGTCGTGGACCGGCGGGTCGACGAAATCCTGGTTGTCCTGGTAGCTCTTGCGGAAGAAGTCCATGAGCCCGCTGACAATACCGGCAAGCGGGGTTCCCACGTTCTCGATGCGGCGCTGCACCTCGGACGTGCACAGTGCCTGATGCGTGAGGTCGAGGCCAATCATGGTTACCTTCCAGGGCTCGTTGAACACGATGTGGGCGGCCTCGGGGTCGGTCTTGACGTTGAACTCGGCTACGGCGCTCCAATTGCCCACGTGGTAGCCGCCGCCCATGAGCACGACCTCGCGCACGCGCTCGACGATGCGCGGCTCCATGCGCACGGCCATCGCGATGTTCGTGAGCGGGCCGGTGGGAACCAGCGTGATGGTGCCGGGCTCGGATTCCATGATGGTCTTGACGATGTGGTTGACCGCGTGCATGTCCTCGAGCGGGCGCGTGGGCTCAGGAAGCTCGACGCCATCGAGGCCGGTCTGCCCGTGGATCGACGCGGCGACTTCGAGGGGGCGTACAAGCGGGCGGTCGCAGCCGGCGTAGACTGGAATCTGCTGGCCGTGAGCGGCCTCGAGCACCGCGCGAGCATTGTAGGTGACCTTGTCGAGGCTCTGGTTGCCCCCGACGGTGGTCACGCCCAGCAAGTCGATCTCCGGGTTCCCCAGTGCAAGGAGGATCGCGACCGCGTCGTCGTGACCGGGATCGCAGTCGAGGATGATCTTCTTTGCCATTTCGCTTCCTCTCCTTGTGAACAGCAAGAACGCGTCTGCAAAGATCGCGCAGGCGCACAGCCCGCTATTGTACGTGATTTGCGTCGTTTGTCTGGAGAGAAACGGATTCTCAGGAAATGTAGGTGCTGAACTGGGGATTCAGGATCTCTTGGAGCGCCAGATGCAGACGGCGCCCGGATGGGCCTCGAGTTCCTCTTCGAGCAGCGCGTCGAGCGCACTTGTCTGGTCCTCTTCGGAATCATCGTAATCGAGGTGGCTGAGAACGAGCCGCTCGAAGCCCTCCTCCCCCACCTCGTTCCAGAGCTCCTGCAGGTGCCTGTTCGGATGCGTGCCGGTGTCGAGCTGCACGCCGTAGCGGTTGAAGCCCCGTTCGATGTCGCGCGTCGTGTCGAGGAAGAGCTCTCCTGTCGATGTGCACTTGAGCGCGATGATTCCCATATCGGGCTTTCTGAACTTGTACGCCTCTTTCAGCTGCTTTTTCCTGTTCTTGTCCATGTGCTGAGACCTTGTCCTTCCCGCTGCGAGATAGCCTGTACTGGATAGTATGACCTACCACGTGGGATGCGGCGAGCTCTTCCAGGTTCGCGCACCAAGGACAGTTCCGCGCAGCGGGGGGTGGTAACGTTTTTCCGTACCGTCTCCTACAGTTCGAGCCCGAGGCTCGCGCGGTACTCCATCGGGCTCTTCCCGCCCAGCGAGCGCTTGATCCGCCCCTCATTGTACCAGCGGATGTAGGCGCCCACCTCCTCCTCGAACCCCTCGACCGTCACGCCCGACCAGTCGCGGTCGTAGAACATCTCGGTCTTGAGCCTGCCGAAGAAGCCCTCCATCGCCGCGTTGTCCGGGCTGCAGCCCTTGGCGGACATCGACCGCGTGACGCCCGCCCGCTCGCAGATGGCGATCCAGCCAGGCCAGCGGTAGTGGCACCCGCAGTCCGAGTGGATGACCAGGTGCCCGCCCTGGCCGTCGGGGAGCTTCGCCAGCGCCGCCTCGAGCATGGAGTTGGCGAGCTCCGCGTCCGGCGAGGTCGACATCGTCCAGCTCACGACCGCGCCGTCGAAGCAGTCCACGATCGGGCTGAGGTAGACGCGCCCCGCCGGGATCGAGAACTGCGTCACGTCCGTGAGCCACAGGAAGTTCGGCAGCGCGGCCCGGAAGTCGCGGCGCACGAGGTTGCCCGGGTGCTCCGATATCTCGCCCTTGTACGAGCTGTACCCGCGCCTCCTCCTGCGGGAGCACCTCGCGACGAGCCCCTCCTCCTCCATGATCCGCGCGACGGCGCGCTCGCCGGCGTGGACGCCGCGGGCCGCCAGGGCGTCGCGGATCCGGCGCCTGCCGTACGTCCCGCCGCTGCCCTCGAAGACCTCGCGCACCTCGCGCCGCAGGTCGGCGCGCCTGTCGCCGGCGGCGATGGCCGCCACCTGGTACTGGTAGCTCGACCGGGCGAGGCCGAGCTCGGCGAGCAGGGCGCCGAGGGGCCAGTCAGGCCTGATCGAGTCGATCAGCAGGGTCTTCTCCCTGTTCGTCAGCCGGTTCGGGTCGGCGCCCGGGTCTTTTCCCAGCAGCTCGACCGTCCCCTCCAGGATCGCCTTCCTGAGCTCGAGCTTCCTGACCTGCGCCTCGAGCTCCTCGACCCTCGCCTCCAGGGCGGCGGCGTCGGCGCCGGGTTCGTGCTCTCTCTCCATCCTGCAGGGCACCCCCTCTCCAAGAAGCTCCCGCTTCCACGTGTACAGGGTCCTCCTCGGGACGCCGAGGGCGCCCGCTATCTCCCCCGCGGTCCGCTCCCTCGCCAGGAGGGCGACGACCGCGGCCACCCTCACATCATACGGCTTCGCGCCCGGCCCGTCCCCCCGGGGCCGCCCCGCGTCGGGCCGGAGGCGGCGCTCCCCGGGTGCGAGCTCGTCGATCCAGAGCGCGAGGGTCCTCCAGTCGGAGGGGTAGCCGAGCTCCCGCGCGGTCCGCGCCATGCACCTGCCGTGCGAGAGCCAGTGCTCCACCGCAGCCTCCCGCTGCCCGGCGCTGTACTTGGCCGCGCGCTCGCGCGGGTCCTGCAGCCTCCCGGTCCTGGCAAACTCCCTGCGCCACGAGAGCAGCGCGCTCCTGCTCGGGTACCCCAGCTCGCGTATGACGTCCGCGGGCCTGCGCCCGGAGGCGCACATCTCGACGGCCCTCTTCCTCTGCTCTAGCGAATAGGTCA
>JBMNPN010000078.1:0-10201 GCA_050943615.1 Coriobacteriales bacterium | reverse complement strand
TTCTCGAGCTCGGTCTGCGTCTCGAGGAGCGTGTTGTCGTAGTCGCGCGCGCCGAAGACGGCGACGATGACGGCGGGGGCGTTCTCGCCGTGCAGGTCCTTCAACTGCTGCCAGACGAACTCCGGCGCAAAGCCGCCGAAGACGGGCACGGCAAGTACGAAGAGCTCGTCTGCCGCATATGCCTGCTTGAGCTTGGCGTCGGTCTTGATCTGCGCTATCTCGGTCGGGTAGGGGAGCGCATCGGCAAGGGCGCGCGCGTACTTTTCCGTCGTTCCCGTTCCGCTGAAGTAGGCTACCGTCGCGTTCTTGATTTCCATGACATTCCTCTTCTCCACGAAGTACTCGGGTGCGCCTGCATTTTCGGGTGCGCCCGTGTCCCTGAAAGGAATTATACGAGTGCCGTACTGTGCGGAAAACGGCAGGTGCGGGAATGCGAATCGAGGCCCTTATGCGCCGGCGATTTCCTTGGCGGAAAGCGCCTTGAGGAAGCGGTCGTAGTCGCGGTCGTTCAGGTCTGCGTAGGCGCGCGAGAAGGCGACGATCGCCTCGTCGAAGGCCTCGCTCTTTCCCAGGTAGCCGGCAATCTCGTGGCGGTCCCCGGTGCGGGCATGCGAGCGGGCGAGCGTCCATCCGCACAGGCGGCCGAGGTTCGCAAGACCGGAAGCGTCGAGCTTCTCGAGGTCGAAGGAGCCCTTGCCGTCCCAGAGCTGGCGCACGTAGTAGTCGTGCATGACGTTGTCCTCGCCCGGCGCGCGCATCCAGCCGAGGAGGATGTCGCCCGAGTTCTGGATGGCCCGCTGGCCGGTGACGACGCGCTCACCGTGCTGCAGGCAGCGGCTCTTTCCCACGTATGGCTCGAGCACGGAGCTCTCCGCCTCCTTGATCTGCAGGACGAGCGGGTCGTTTTCGTCGCGGCCCTGGAGCACGAGCATCCAGCAGCGCGTGCCGACGCTTCCGACGCCGACGACCTTTCGTGCCGCGTCCATGATCGAGTACTGCCCGACCAGGCGGCGCCTCTCGCGGGGAAGCGATGCCAGATACGAGCGTATGAGCAACTTGACGCCCAGCTCGATGCGGGTGCGCGCCCCCGCGGAATCGGGCACGTCGACAAGCTCGCGCATCGGCACGATCTCAGGCGGCTTGCTCACAATGCGCAGCCGCCCTTCCGCGTCGCGCTCGGTGAGCTTTCGAACGGCGCGCGAGCTGTTCTTGGCGCGCGCCTTCTCGAAGAGCTTCTCGATGGCGGCAAGCGACGTTTCGGGGATGTGCTCGGACTCCATGGCGATCATGTGCTCGGCATCGACGTAGGTGTACCAGACCTCGAGGTTTCCCATCTTGGAAAAGGAGCGCATGGCCCGGCGGTAGGCGTTGACGGTGGCAAAGACCGCATCCTCGCGCTGGTCCTTGCCAAAACCGCGGTCGCGCCCGCAGATCTCGATGCTCGCGGCCAGGCGCTTGACGTCCCATTCCCAGGGTCCGGGTAGGGTCTCGTCGAAGTCGTTGATGTCGAAGACGAGGTTTCGCTCTGCCGATTCGAACAGCCCGAAGTTCGAGACGTGCGCATCTCCGCACGCCTGCACGGTGATGCCGGTTGCAGGCGTACGGGAGAGGTCGCCTGCCATGATGGCCGCCGCCCCGCGATAGAACGTGAACGGCGTGGCGGCCATGCGGGTGTGCCTGAGCGGCAGCAGCTCTTCCACGCGTGATTTCTCCTGCCCGCGCAGGACCTCCACGGGGTCGAGGCGGTTCTCGAGGGCAAGCTCGGCATGGGAGCTGCGGGGGACCTTCTCGCGCAGCTCCTTTCCCTTGGCCTTGAGCTCCGAGGCCTTCGGCTGGTGCCAGGGGTCCTTCGACTCGGCGAACTCGGGGAGCTTGGCATCCTCGAGCGCGAGGGGCAGGTCGCCCAAGTGCTGCGCGTTCTCGTGAATCCTCTTGTGAAGCTGCTCGATCTTTTCGGCATCGAACTCGAAGTGCCGGCGCGGCGTTATCTCATGCGTATCGCTGAGGTCCATTTTCTCGCCCCTGAATGTCTGTTCTCCGTTTTTCCCTTTCGCTAGTCGGTGAAGTAGCCGACGCCCCCTTCAATGAGGGGCTGGTAGCTCGCATCGGGGATGTTCTTGTAGCAGCCGGCGCTCGTGCGCTCGCTGTGGCCCATCTTGCCGAACACGCGGCCGTCGGGGCTCGTGATGCCCTCGATGGCGTGCATCGAGCCGCTCGGGTTGATGCGCCAGTCGAGCGAGGGCGTCCCATGCTCGTCGACGTACTGCGTGGCGATCTGGCCGTTCGCGCGCAGCTCCTCGTAGAGCCCATCGCTCACCACAAAGCGGCCCTCGCCGTTGCTGATGGGCACGGTGTGGATGTCGCCGACGTTGCAGCGCGAAAGCCACGGGCTCAGGCTCGAGGCCACGCGCGTGCGCACGATGCGGCTTTGGTGGCGGCCCACCGTGTTGAAGGTGAGGGTCGGGCAGTCCGCATCCATCGGGCGGATGTCGCCGTAAGGCACGAGCCCGAGCTTGACCAGTGCCTGAAAGCCGTTGCAGATCCCTAAGATGAGGCCGTCGCGGTCGTTGAGGAGGCGGCGCACCGCTTCGGTGACCTCGGGCGCGCGGAAGAAGGCCGTGATGAACTTGGCCGAGCCGTCCGGCTCGTCGCCTCCCGAAAAGCCGCCGGGGATCATGAGGATCTGGCTGGCGTCGATCTCCTCCACCAGCTTGGCCGTGCTCTCGGCCACCTTGGCAGGCGAGAGGTTGTTGATGACGAGCGTGTGCGCCTCGGCCCCGGCGCGCTCGAAGGCACGCGCGCTGTCGTATTCGCAGTTGGTGCCCGGAAAGACCGGGATGATGACGCGCGGACGTGCGATTACGCCGTTATAGGTGAGCGGGATGGGCGCCTCGTCGCTGATGGCCTCGACGGGCGTGTCGTCGCCGTTGCGGTAGGGGAAGACGTCCTCGATGCCGTGCTCCCAGACCTCCTGCAGCTCGGATAGGTCGAGCGTCTCCTCTCCCATAAAAAGCTGGTAGTTCTCGATCGTCTCGCCCAGGTCGACGACGTGGACGTTCTCCGTGGACTCGGGCGGCTCAACGTCGTCTGCGAGCTCGACGGCAAAGGAGCCGTAGGCGGGGATGAAGAGCGTCTCGAGGTCGAGGTTCTCGTCGATGGCAAGGCCGATGCGGTTGCCGACGCACATCTCGAAGAGCATCGCGGCATCGCAGCCGTAGCCGGGCGTCGCGACGGCAAGCGCACGTCCGTCGGAGATGAGCTTCTCGATGAGGTCGAGTGTCTCGACAAGGCCCGGCGCCTCCGGCATGAGGCCGTCGCGTTCGTAGTAGGGGTGGATGCAGAGCACCTTGTGGCCGGCGGCCTTGAACTCGGGGCTCGTCACGCGGTCGATCTTTCCGCAGGCCGTGGCAAAGCTCACGAGCGTGGGCGGCACGTCGAGGTCCTCGAAGCTGCCGGACATGGAGTCCTTGCCGCCGGTGGAGCCGACGCCTAAGTCGAGCTGCGCCATGAGGGCGCCCAGAAGCGAGCCCGCCGGCTTGCCCCAGCGCTCGGGCACGTCGCGCAGGCTGCCAAAGTACTCCTGGAAGGTGAGATAGCTGTCCTTTCGCTTGAAGCCGGCGGCGATGAGCTTGGAGACGCTCTCCACCACGGCCAGGTAGGCGCCCTTGAACTGGTTGGCGCTTGAGAGGTAGGGGTTGAAGCCCCAGGCCATGCCGCTCACGGTCGTGGTCTCGCCCTGTACGGGGAGCTTTGCGACCATCGCCATCGAGGGCGTGAGCTGCTCTTTTCCGCCAAAGGGCATGAGCACGGTGCCGGCGCCGATGGTGGAGTCGAAGCGTTCGGACAGCCCCTTGTTGGAGGCGACGTTGAGGTCTGCGAGCACGCGCTCCATGCGCTCCTTGTAGGTGGGGGCGCTCCAGTCGGGTGCCCAGCCGCCGCCCTCGACGATGTGCGCGGTCGCGTGCTTGGGCGCGCCGTCGGTGTCGAGGAAGGCGCGGCTGATGTCGACGATGGTGTCGCCGTTCCAGGTCATGCGCACGCGCGGTTCCTCGGTCACGGTCGCGATGACGGTGGCCTCGAGGTTCTCCTCGTGAGCATATCCGATGAACTCGTCGACGTCGCTTGCCGCGATGGCACATGCCATGCGCTCTTGGCTTTCCGAGATGGCAAGCTCGGTGCCGTCCAGGCCGTCGTATTTCTTGGGCACCTTGTCCAGGTCGATGGCAAGTCCGTCCGCGATCTCGCCGGTCGCCACCGAGACGCCGCCGGCGCCGAAGTCGTTGCAGCGCTTGATGAGGCGCGTGGCCTCGCCACGGCGAAACAGCCGTTGGAGCTTTCGCTCGACAGGGGCGTTGCCCTTTTGCACCTCGGCGCCGCATTCCTCGATGGACTCGACGTTATGAGCCTTGGAGGACCCGGTCGCACCGCCGATGCCGTCGCGCCCCGTGCGCCCGCCCAAAAGGACGATGACGTCTCCGGGCTCGGGCGTCTCGCGGCGCACGTGGTCGGCGGGCGTGGCGCCCACGACCGCGCCGATCTCCATGCGCTTGGCCGCGTAGCCGGGGTGGTAGAGCTCGTTTACCTGGCCGGTGGCAAGGCCGATCTGGTTGCCGTAGCTTGAGTAACCGGCCGCCGCCGTGGTGACGATCTTTCGCTGCGGGAGCTTGCCCTTGAGGGTGTCCTCGATGGGGGTGTGCGGGTCTGCCGCGCCCGTCACGCGCATCGCCTGGTACACATAGCTGCGACCGGAGAGCGGGTCGCGGATGCAGCCGCCGATGCAGGTGGCCGCGCCGCCGAACGGCTCGACTTCGGTCGGGTGGTTGTGGGTCTCGTTCTTGAACAGGAACAGCCAGTCCTCGTCGTGGCCGTCGACGTCGACTTTGACCTTGACGGTGCAGGCGTTGATCTCCTCGCTCTCATCGAGGTTCTTGAGGATGCCCTTGGCCTTGAGGTAGCGCGCGCCGATCGTGCCCATGTCCATGAGCGAGATGGGCTTCTCTTCTCGCCCGAGCTCCTGGCGCAGCTCGAGGTAGCGCTCGAAGGCCGCCCTCACGATGCCGTCGTCGATTGCGACGTCGGTGAGCTCGGTGTTGAAGGTGGTGTGGCGGCAGTGGTCGGACCAGTAGGTGTCGACGACCCGGACTTCCGTGATGGTGGGCTCGCGCTTCTCCTCGTCGCGGAAGTAGCTCTGGAAGAGCTTGAGGTCGTCGAGGTCCATGGCAAGGCCGCGCTCGGCGATGAAGTCGGAGAGCTGGGCGTCATCAAATGACGTGAAGCCCTCGATGACCTCGACGGGGGCGGGTTCGGGGTAGCGCATCTTCACAGTCGTGCGCTCGTCGAGGCTTGCCTCACGCGCCTCGATGGGGTTGATGACGTAGTGCTTGATGCGCTCGACGTCAGCGTCGCTTAAGTCTCCCTCCAGGTAATAGAGCTTGGCGGAGAGCACGTCGGGGCGTTCGCCCTGGCTGATGAGCTGGATGCACTCGCTTGCGGAGTCGGCGCGCTGGTCGAATTGGCCGGGGAGGTACTCGACGGCAAAGACGGCCGCGCCCTTCGCATCGGGCAGCTTTCGGTAGGTGACATCTGACTGCGGCTCGGAGAAGACCGTCGGCACGCAGCGCTCGAAGAGCTCCTCGTCGATGCCCTCCACGTCGTAGCGGTTGACGATGCGGACGTTTTCCAGCGTCTGAATCTGCAGGATGCTCTGCAGCTCGGATTTCAGCTGCTGAGCTTCGACATCGAAGCCGGGTTTCTTCTCAACGTAGATGCGCGAGACCATGAACAGGCCGCCTTTCTGTTGCATGTGGAATCGATGCAGCTCGCGCGGCAAAAGCGCCGATGCGAGCATGCGTCTACATACTACACGCAAGCCCGCCTTCAGGGGCGCGCGATTTGCCCATGCGACGACGACCGTGTGCCCTCCTGCGACCGGCCAGGATCAGCGAAAACGGACATTTGCAGCGAAAATCCTCGAAAATCGGGTGGATTCTGCTGCAGATGTCCGTTTTCGGGAGCCGCCCATTTGCGGGTAGCCCTCCCGCGGGGACGGTCGCCTTGTGTGAAAATGAGCACAGGAAAACCTGCGTGACGAGGAGCGTACGAGAATGGACCGGATCTGCATCACGGACCTTGATTTCGAGGATACGAACATCGAAGCGGAAGCGTGCGAGAAGGCGGGCATCGAGCTCGTCGCCTACCAGGACCGCACATCTCAGGGCATCGTCGCGCATGCTGCCGGGGCCGATGCCGTGCTCACGAGCTATGGCGATTTCAACGCTGCGGTCATCGATAAGCTCGCGGGGGTCAAGGCGATCTGCAAGACGGGAATCGGCGTCGACAACATCGATGTCGAGGCAGCGACCGCCCACGGCATCGCGGTCTGCAACGTCCCCGGCTACGGCACCGAGATCGTCTCGGACCACGCGATCGCGCTCGCGCTCGGCTGCCTGCGGCGTATCAACGAGCTCGACGCCAACCTGCGCGCAGGCACCTGGGAATACGCCCGTTGCCGGCCGCTGGGGCAGGTCAGGGGCCGTACCTTCGGCGTCGTCGGCATGGGGGAGATCGGCCGTGCCGTGGCCCGCAAGGCAAACGGGTTGGGCTTTCGCGTCGTGTGCAGCTCGCGTTCCCTGGTCCCGGGGCGCACGACTCCCGAGGGCTACCCCGTGCTCGAGCTCGACGAGCTTTTCGAATGCGCCGACATCGTGAGCGTGCACGTGGCGCTCGTGCCCGAGACCGCGCATCTCGTCGACGAGCGGCGCCTTGCGCTCATGAAGCCCGGCGCCATTCTCGTCAATACCTCGCGCGGAGGTACCGTCGACACCGTCGCGCTCGCCCGTGCGCTCGAGGAAAACAAACTGTGGGGAGCCGGCATCGACGTGTTCGAGACCGAGCCCATCGAGCCGGACCACCCGCTTTTGAGCGCACCGCACACGTTGCTCACGCCCCATGCCGCCTATTGGTCAGAGGAATCGGGGCGCGAACTGCGGACCCGCGCCATCGGAAACCTCATCGAGGTCCTGCAGACAGGTCGCTGCGCCGACTGCGTCAATCCGTCCGTATTCGAGTAACACGCGCCCGAGTCGCACACCTCGGGCACCCGCGTATCAGTAGGTCCCGTATTCGCGGATCGTGTTGTAGAGTGCCTCGACGTTTTCCTCGGGCGCCGCGTACATGCCGCCGTCGAGGTCGAAGCAGTATCCACCGCCCGGCGCCATCACGTCGAGCAGGCGCTTTGCCTCGTCGATGACCTCCTGCTTGCTCTTGTTCGCAAGCGTCTGGTAGGGGAAGTTTCCGGCGATGCAGCAGGTGTCGCCGAGCTCTGCCTTTGCCTTGGCCATGTCCACGTTCTCGAAATGCACGAGGTACTTGCCCTTTGGCAGCTGCTTGAGGAACTCGAGGCGCGAGTTGTAGGGCCCCTCGGTGAAGATGTAGGGAATCTCGCCGTTTTCGATCATCGTGTTGACCTGCGGCATGAAGTACTTCCAGTAGTAGTTGGCGTAGTGTTCCTCGGACAGGAAGCCGTCCATGCCCTTGTGCATGAAGATGTAGTGGAATCGTCCCGGACGCGGCTCGTTCCACTTGAGGCTTCCGAGTCCGACGCCCGTGACGACCTGCAGGATCTGGTCGAGCTCTTCGGCGTGCGTATAGAGGTCCATCGAGGCCTCCATCGTCCCGCGAATGAAGTTCGAGTACCAGTCGAAGGGCACCATGCCGGGAATGCCGCTCATGCAGGGAAAGCCCAGCTCTTCCATATGCTGGTTGAACTTACCAGTCTTACCGTAATACGCACCCCACATTCCCGCGAGTTTGCCCAGCTTATCGTACATTTCCTTCACTTCTGGCTGGCTGGCGGTAAACGCGATGCTCTCGTAGCCGAGCTTGGGGAAGAACGCACCGGAGGTGTTGATCTTTGCCATGGGTTCGAAGACGCCGTAGGCGCGCGGCAAGATCTTGGTGAGCATAGTCCAGGTGCGGTCGTGCATGAACTCGTCGATCTCGTCTTCTTGCAGCGTGGGGAATTCCCGGAACTGCTGGATCGAGTCCTCGGGAATCTGGGGGTCGGGCATGCCCGCCCAGTAGTAGCACTTGCAGTCGGAGAGCTCGAGCATGGGGCCATGTCCCTCGAAGCACGACCCGACGCCAAAGCCGGTGTCGGGCTCGTAGGTGTTGAGGAAGTCGACGATGTCGTCGAGTGCCGTGTCGACGTCGTAGACGATTTGCGCCATCTTGTGGCCGCGCCGGGTGTAGATGAACTGGTTGGTTGTGGGCGAGAGGATGGGGACGCGGTCGGGCTCCTCGAGTCGCACGGCAGCGTGCACGCGATTCAGACGCTCTTCGAGCTTGGGGTTTGGAGTGCTCTCGGACATGGTCGCTCCTTCGACGATATGAAATTAGGCCACGTCCATTGTAGAGCGCTGTGGGTTGTATTTTGTTCGGAATAACGGACATTTGCAGGCGAAACGCCCCGATTTTTTGCGAAATCGCCTGCAAATGTCCGTTTTCGAAGCCCGATCCCTACGCGAACTCGAACTGGCAGACGAACGAGAGGCTGCCGTCCTCGAGCATGCCCTGGGCGACGGCCTCCCCGGTCTCGCGCGTGGCGGTGTAGATCTCGAGCGTCTGGCCGAGCTGCACCTCGTGGCGGTAGTCGATCTGCAGCGTCTTGACCCCGCGTGCCGCCCCTTCCCCGAAGGCATTGAGCGCGAAGTTCGCGTAGCGGATGTTGTTCACATGTCCGTTGAGGTCGATGTCGGTGTAGGCGGGGGTGCAGCGCACCGGCTCGCCTTGCGGCTCGATGGTCTTGAGCTTTCGAAGCTTGTCGGGAAAGGTGGTCTCGTCGCTAAAGTCGTCGGGACCCTGGTAGACGTCCGCGGCGTTCACGAGGCTGCGGTTTGCGAAGTCCATCACGATCCACTTGGACGTTCCCCTGACGAGCAGCTCGTCAGAAAGCGAGCGGATGGTGTACTCGCGCTGGAAGCCGGCGCGCGATGGTGCGAGCGGCCAGGTGCGCCCGATGACGCGCTCGTGCATCTTGGGCTGGCGCATGACCTCGTACTTGATGCGCGTGATGGCCCAGAAGTAGCCGCGCGCCTTCATCTCCTCGTAGCTCATGCTGGGGGTGTTGTCGGCGCTGATGCCGGCGATGTCCTGGAAGACGTCGAGGACAGACGCGGGCTGCACGTGCTCGTAGCGGTCGAAGTCTCCCGTACGGAGCTGGTACTCCTGTTCGTGCGCAATGGTCATGCCGTCTCCTTCTATCGCCGTGCGGTTCCGTTTTCTATCGAGGATAGCAGTGCGCGCCTGCACTTCACCGCAAAATCGCCCCTTCTTTTCATCTCAGGCGCGATGGACTCGCCTGCGGGCGTAAACTGCACACGGCGCGGGCTTGCGGGGCGAGGCGCGCCGGGTCTTCACGGGAAATCTCTTATCCGAAACGGGGTAGCGCATGCAAAAGCTCGTTGGCGTCGACGAACGAATGCCCGTCCGTCTGGCGCTTCCGCTGGGAATCCAGCATTTCATGTCGATGTTCGGCTCCACGGTGCTCGTGCCGATCCTGACTGGCATGTCGCCGTCTCTTGCCATCATGTGCTCGGGCATCGGCACCATCCTGTACCTGCTCGTCACCAAGAACAAGATCCCGAGCTATCTGGGCTCCTCGTTCGCCTTCATCGCGCCGATTTCCCTGATTGTCGCAAGCGAGGGCATCAGCCAGGCGCTCTCTGGCGTGGTCGTCGCCGGCATCGTGTACATGGTCGTCGCGCTGCTCATCCAGCTCGCCGGCACCGGCTGGCTCAACCGCATCCTGCCGCCGGTCGTCGTGGCACCGGTCATCGTCGTCATCGGCCTCGGGCTCTCTGCCACGGCCGTCAACATGGCATTCCAGAACAGCGGAACCGAGTTCTACGCCCCGGGCTTCGGCGTGGCGATATTCACCCTTGCGCTCGCGGTCATCTTCAACTGCTGCTTCAAGGGCATCGTGCGCACGATTCCCATCCTGCTCGCCATCATCTGCGGCTACATCCTCGCCTGTGCGTGCGGCATGGTCGATTTCCAGCCGGTCATCGACGCCGCCTGGATCGGCCTTCCCGACCTCATCCATCCGACCTTCAGCATGAACGCGGTGATACTCATCGCGCCGGTCGCCTTCGTGGTGATCATCGAGCACATCGGGCATCTGCTCGTGGTGGGAGAGATCGTC
>JBMNPN010000077.1:0-10243 GCA_050943615.1 Coriobacteriales bacterium | reverse complement strand
GCGGCGTCGCCGTCGGCCCCGAAGTAGTAGCGGTGGCCGTCGACGGTCTTCCAGGAGGACCTCAGGAGCTCCCCGGACTTCTTGTAGTAGTGCCAGGCTCCGCCCTCGTGCACGAGGCCGGTCTGGGAGGCCTGTGCCTCGGCAAGCGAAGGCACTAGAGCGGCTATGACAAGAGCGATAGCAAAGACCAGGACCGCAGCAACTGCCTTTTTTCGCGCAATCCGTTTCTCATCTTCAATAAGCCCGATTGTTCCCATATTGCCCCCCTGTTCTCAGGATCATGCAGCGCCTGTTATTTATTGTCGTTGTAGCTTGGCCCCTTCTTCACGCTGCCATCAGAGTAGTAATAGAGCCAGTACCCCTTTGATCCGTCGGCGCATGTCGGGACCTTTTCCTTCTTGACGAGCTTGACCTTTGTCTTCTTCTTGGAGGTCTTGCTCTTCTTCGATGAGGACTTCTTGCTGGCCTTCTTTGCTGCTGCCTTCTTTTCCGAGGCGCTCTTCGTTGCAGAGCTCTTCGTCGAAGAGGAGCTCGAGGAGCTGCTTGCCGAGCTGCTGTCAGAAGAACTTTCCGAGGAGCTCGCAGAAGAACTCGATGAAGCGCTGTCCTTCTTCTTGGAAGAGCTCTTGTCAGAGTCCTTTGTTTCCTTTGCTGACGATGAGCTCGCGCTGCTCTCGCTGGAGCTTTCAGATGCGCTCGCGGTGGAGCTGCTCTGCGATGAGCTCGTGGATGCCGATGATGTGGCGCTCTGCGTTGACGACGAATCTGCAGAATTCGACGAACTGCATGCCACAAGCGGCGTCAAGGCGAACACGACGGCAAGTGCCAGCGCCGCTGTGAAAATCCTTTTTGTCATATTGAGTTCCTCCCCGTAGCTTTCACTTACTTGCCAAGTATATTCCATATGAATTGCCAGTAGCGTCCAGCACTTCATCGGGAACGAGGAGCGAGAAGCACTCGTTCCCGTCGGAATCAGAATAACTTGCCGCCTCGTAGTCAACGGCGCCGTCGACGCGAATAAAGACGTCAGAGTCGTCTGTCAGCAAATCCTCTGGAATCTTGCCCGTCACGAGCGTGTAGCCATTCCCCTGCTTTTCCTCGGTAACGTTTTCCAGATTCGAAAAGAACGCGTTCTCCAGAGAGCCATCTTCGATATAGCGTCCGGGCACGAGCGGCGCCTGTTCCGCCATCTCCTGCAAGAAGCGCTCGGCACGCTCGACTACAACGGTATCGGGCGCGTACAGGTCCATATCTATGCCGATGCTATAGGGGACCCCGCGGGAGAACGTGGCGGAAGAATAGTTCTCGGCCATGAAGGGCAGGAGTGAATTTCCAAACGAGTCTCGGTACATGAGGAGGGTTCCCGACTTGCGCTTTGCCTTGGTCTGGATAAACGGGTCAAACGTGCTCTCTATGCTCGTTTCGTAGTCATATGAATCTTGAGGGGAGGGAGAATAGTAGATTTCGTCCTCTTTTTTCGGTGCAGCAGGGTACAGCATCTTCTCCAAATCGCCCGTAAAATCCGAGCGCACCTCATAAGGGGCGTTGGAGTAATCAGGATGTTCCTTGTTCAAACTCTCGAGAATGAGGTCTGCAGCTTGCGAGGCCCCCTTGTTGTTCCAATGTGAATCCGTCGCATGGTAGAGGACCTCATCCTCGTTGGAAAAATGCTCATAGAGATCGACATAGTTCACTCCCTCCTCTTCCAAAAAGGGAACAAGCCGATCTCGGTTGCGTTCTCCCACCAAAGCCCCCTGGTAGTAATAGGGCATGTTGGCGTCATAAAGCGAGTTTTTGTTCGGTGCGATAGTGAATACGAACTTCGAGCCGTTCTCCTCTACATAGTCCTGCATGAGCCTCAAGTCGCGGGCAATATCATGTAGCTGCCTATCAGTCAGATGATTCGTTCCTTGGTAGTCGCCCAGAGAGTTCCCATAGAAGAGCCATCCATCGCTCCCCTGAATCACCTCATCGCTCGACGACGTCTCGAAAACCCCTCCCGTAACGCTCGAGCAGGCGGTGATGAACTCGTTTCGAAAGGCGAAGTGGTCATCGAACCAGGATCCGGCATCGCTCAGAACTTCGAGATTGATGCTCCCATCTTCCTCAACCAGGCGGGGGGCAGGGGCAGAATCGGAATCCGACGAGACCTCTCCCCCGCCAAACAGAAGCCCTACCGAGGGCACAAGGCAGATGGCCAGCGCGACAAGCACATATGCGACATACCCTTTCTTCACTCTGCCCCGCCCCCTAGAACCTGAAGTATATGAACGGATTATACGTGCCGGTTGCGAGGCTGAGCACGCTCAACACGAGCAGGAACACCGTTGCAACCCAGCTGAACCCACCCCAGAAAGAACGCGTGCGGAACCTGTCAATGACCGGTGTCGAGGCAACGACGCCACAGGCAAAGACAAAGAGATTGAGCGGGGTGAGAAGCGAAAGGCACAGCGCGCCCGACGCTGCAGTTGACCACCAGCCGGTGAACATCTGAGCCACCCAGTAGAAGCCCTGGCCAATCGTGTCTGCCCGAAAGAAGACCCACCCCACGAGCACCATCACGATGAGATAGACGTGGCAGAGGAATCTTATGGGCTTGCCTGCGTCCTTGATCCTGGAAAACGCCGGAACATAGGTCTCGAGGAGCATGAAGGCTCCGTGGTACAGACCCCAAAAGACGAACGTCCAGCTTGCGCCGTGCCAAAGGCCGCACGTGAAGAACACGATGATGCGATTGACCGCAGTACGGGCCTTGCCCTTTCTATTGCCTCCAAGGGGAATATAGAGATAATCCCGAAACCAGGTGGAAAGGGAGATGTGCCAGCGCCGCCAGAATTCGCGAACCGTCGAAGAGATATAGGGGTGCTTGAAGTTTTCCTTGAAATGGAACCCGAACATCCACCCAAGTCCTATGGCCATGTCGGAATAGCCCGAGAAGTCAAAGTAGATCTGCAGGGCGTATGCTGCTGCCCCCATCCAGGCAGCAGCTGCGTTGATCTCGTTAAGCGGCGCCGCAAAGAGCGTATCGGCGACAGAACCCATGTAGTTGGCAATGAGGACCTTCTTGGCAAGGCCGACGATGAAGCGCCGCGTTCCCTTTGCCAGGCCATCGAGGGTCTGTTCGCGTTTCTCGAGCTCGGCCGCGATGTCATGGTACTTGACAATCGGGCCCGCGATGAGCTGCGGGAACAGGCAGATATACAGCAAGACGAGTCCGAAATTGCCCTGCGCCTCGACTTCGCCACGGTATACGTCTATGACGTATGACATCGCCTGGAACGTGAAGAACGAGATGCCGATAGGCAAGGTAATCTGGGGAACTGGAACTGCAAGTCCTGTGAGGGCATCGAAGGAGCTGACAGCAAAGCCCGCATACTTGAACACGCCGAGAACGCCGAGATTCTGCACCACGGCAATAATCATTACCGCGCGCTTCCTCCTGCTGCTCGCCGCAGATGCGATAAGTCGCGCCCACAGATAGTTGCAGGCAGCCGAAGCCGCCATCAGCAACACGTAGACCGGCTCCCCATACGCATAGAAAACGAGGCTCGCGATGAGGAGCAGCACGTTTTTTTGCCTTTGTCGTCGGCATAAGACGATACAGCAGAAGCGTCACCGGCAAAAAGACGCACAGGAATGTCAAGGAGCTGAAGACCACGTTAGCTGCAGGCCCTTACGCAATCGCCTTTACAGAGAACGTACCTTGACGTATTTGACCTTGCCTTTAAGCGGCTTGTAGAGCGACTTCATTGCAGAGGAGGCCTTCTTTTTGCCCATGACATAGGTCGCGCTGCCAAAACGGTCTGCAGCATACTCGCTTAGATTCGCATCATAGATGTACCAGGAAGAGCCGAGCTTCACCTCGGTCCACGCATGCTTCTGGGCATTGCCCTTATACGAGCTATTGTTGAAGAACTTCCCCTGGTCGAGCGTTGCGTAGGCAATGCGCACCTTGGCCTTCTTGCCAAGTGCCGTTTTTGCGGTAATGCCCATCACCGAGGCATACCCATAGCAGCTCCCCTTCTTCTTTTTGAACGTCGGAGTTGCGATGTACTTATATCCGTTCTTCTTCTTGATCGCCTCTTGATCGACGGTCTGAATGCCCTTGATCTTGTAAGAGTACATTGGATAGAAGCTGTACTTCTTCACTATCCTCTTGCAGATTTTCTTCAGCTTGCTCTTTTTCGAGCCCTTCTTTGCCTTTGCCGCCTTAATAGTCTTGGTAGCCTGTTTCTTAAGGGTTTTATTGCTGTAGCTCTTATAGGTCTTTGCCTCTGCTTGGCCAGGATTGGCAAGCATGACCGGCATTGCCGCAACGGCACTGACCAGCGCAGCGCTCATTCCAATGCACAATGCCTTTCCGAGTGGTTTTGACGTTATTGCCTTCTCCATTGTCTTATTCCTCCATAATCCCCGAGTAACCAGTTTTTCCGTCCGAAAAGTCATTGCGCTCTAGTCATGCTCCATGGTCTATTCCTTCCCTAGTAGGGCCCAAGACAATGACCGGCGCAAAAACTCGGAAAGCTGCAGTGCACTTCCAGCCCAGCTGCTCCCCTGTGCAGGCCATGCTTCATTGAGAGAAAGAGGGGTTTGCCGCAGCACTTGCGTTTTGCGAGAAGCACGTTCCGTGCTGGAGCATTCGTCGCGATTCGGACAGGAAAGGCCAAGGGCCCGGGTGCCAATTGGAAACAAGACTCACTCGCCGCCCCGAAGGCCGTCTCTGAAAAGCAGCAGGCTCTCTCCCCAGACATGTTCCCCCTACAAAGATTTTCGATTGCCCCATCCAGACAAAAGCATCTACTCGGCTACATAAATGTAGCACATGCTTCAGCATTCCGTACGTCCGCAACGGCAGTCGGAGAAAGAGGACAAGTACAGAAATGCCCCGCTCGCTTCTTGCGGGCGGGGCATTTCTTTCATGGTGTATCGCTGCTCTTTAGAGCTTGATCTCGATGTCGACGCCAGCCGGCAGGTCGAGGCGCATCAGCGAATCGACCGTGTTGGGCGTGGGATCGAGGATGTCGATCAGGCGCTTGTGAGTGCGCATCTCGAACTGCTCGCGCGAGTCCTTGTTGACATGCGGCGAGCGGATGACCGTGTACAGGTTGCGCTCGGTCGGCAGCGGAATCGGGCCGCTGACGCGGGCACCGGTCTTGGCAGCGGTGTCCACGATGAGCTTGGTCGACTGGTCCACGATCTCGTGATCGTAGCCCTTCAGCCGAATGCGGATCTTCTGATTAGGCACTGTAACTCAAACCTCCATATATCGAGCGTGCCGCGCTACTCGGCGCCGCCGCCAGCTTTCTTGATGATCTCTTCTGCCACGTTCTTGGGAACCGGCTCGTAGGAGCCGAACTGCATCGTGTAGGATGCGCGCCCCTGCGTCGTGGAGCGAAGGTCGGTCGCGTAGCCGAACATCTCGGACAGCGGGACCTTCGCGATGATGGCGGTCGCATTGCCGCGCTCTTCCTGGCCCTGGATCTGGCCACGGCGGGCATTGAGATTGCCCATGACGTCGCCCATGTACTCCTGCGGCGTCTCGACCTCGACGTCCATCATCGGCTCGAGCAGGATCGGGTCGGACTTGCGCAGAGCGGCCTTGATCGCCATGGAGCCCGCGACCTTGAAGGCGGCCTCGGAGGAGTCGACATCGTGGTAAGAGCCGTCGATGAGCTCGACGCGCACGTCGAGGACGGGATAGCCGGCGATAACGCCCGTGTCGAGCGCCTCTTCGATGCCCTTTTCGACAGACGGGATGTACTCTTTGGGGATGGCGCCGCCGACGATCTTGTTCTCGAAGGTGAAGCCAGTGCCCGGCTCGCCCGGATACATGTTGATGACCGCATCGCCGTACTGGCCACGGCCACCGGACTGGCGGACGAACTTGCCCTGGACGTTGAGCGCCTCATGGCCCGGCTTCTCACGGTAGGCAACGCGCGGCTTGCCGACGTTGGCCTCGACGTGGAACTCGCGGCGCAGACGGTCGATGATGATCTCGAGGTGCAGCTCGCCCATGCCGGCAATGATCGTCTGGCCGGTCTCCTCGTCGGTGTGGACGCGGAAGGTCGGGTCCTCTTCGGCGAGCTTCTGCAGACCGATGGCCAGCTTGTCCTGCTCGGCCTTGGTCTTGGGCTCGACGGCGATGTCGATGACCGGGTCGGGGAAGTCCATGGACTCCAGCACGATCGGATGGTCCTCGTCGCACAGGGTCTCGCCCGTCGTCGTGTTCTTGAGGCCGACGACGGCAACGATGTCGCCTGCCTCGCAGGAGTCGATGTCGATCTTCTCGGCAGCGTTCATCTCGAGCAGGCGGCCGATGCGCTCGCGCTTGCCGCTGACGGCATTGAGTGCATACGAACCGGACTCGAGACGGCCGGAGTAGACACGGATGTAGGTCAGCTTGCCGACGAAGGGATCTGTCATGATCTTGAAGGCCAGAGCGGAGAACGGCTCCTTTGTGCTCGCAGCACGGGTCTCGGTCTCGTCGGTGTCGGGGTTCGTGCCCTCGACCGGCGGGATGTCAACCGGGCTGGGGAGATAGTCGACGACGGCGTCGAGCAGCTCCTGAACGCCCTTGTTCTTGTAGGCGGAGCCGACGAAGACGAGGTTGAGCTCGTTGGCGATGACGCCCTTGCGAAGGGCCGCCTTGATCTCGGGAACCGTGACCTCCTCGTCCATGAGGACCTTCTCCATGAGGTCGTCGTCGAAGTCGGCGGCGCGCTCCACGAGCTCGTTGTGCAGCTTTTCTGCCTGCTCCTTGAACTCGTCGGGGATGGCATCCATGGGCTCGGGGTAGGTCATGCCCTTGTCATCGGCCTTGAAATCCCAGGCAGTCATGGTGACCAGGTCGATGACGCCCCAGAAATTGTCCTCGGCGCCCATCGGGATCTGAGCGGCCATGGCAGGAGCGCCCAAGCGGTCCTTCATGGTGTCGATGGCATGGAAGTAATCGGCGCCGACACGGTCGTACTTGTTGATGAAGGCGATACGCGGAACATTGTAGCGGGAAGCCTGGCGCCAGACGGTCTCGGACTGCGGCTGCACGCCGGCGACCGCGTCGAAGACGGCAACGGAGCCGTCGAGCACGCGCAGGGAACGCTCGACCTCGGAAGTGAAGTCGACGTGACCCGGGGTGTCGATGATCTGGATGCGGTAGGTCTCGTCATCCTTGTTCCAGTAGCAGGTGGTGGCTGCAGACGTGATGGTCACGCCGCGCTCCTGCTCCTGCTCCATCCAGTCCATGGTGGCGGCGCCGTCATGGACCTCGCCGATCTTGTGGGTCTTGCCCGTGTAGTAGAGGATGCGCTCGGTCGTCGTGGTCTTGCCGGCATCGATGTGGGCCATGATGCCGATGTTGCGAGTGTGGTCGAGTGGGGTCTTTTTAGCCATTGTTGTGATCTATCCCCCTCTTACCAGCGATAGTGCGAGAACGCACGGTTGGACTCGGCCATCTTGTAGACATCTTCGCGCTTCTTGACAGAGGCACCGACGCCATTGGAAGCGTCCATGATCTCTGCGGCGAGGCGCTCGGCCATGCTGCGCTCCTTGCGGGAGCGGGCAAAGCCGACGATCCAGCGAATCGCGAGCGTCGTGGAACGACGGGAGTTGACCTCGGTCGGGACCTGGTAGGTAGCGCCGCCGACACGACGGGGCTTGACCTCGACGGACGGACGGACGTTCTCCATGGCCTTCTTGAACACGGAGAGGGCATCCTCACCGGTCTTCTCGTTGATGATGTCGAAGGCACCGTAGACGATGCTCTCGGCGACGGAACGCTTACCGTCGCGCAGAACCTTGTTGATCAGCTGCGTGACGAGACGGTTGCCATATACAGCGTCGGGAGCGGTCTCACGACGGACTGCAGCGGAACGACGTGGCATAACTCAGTTACCCCTCTTCCTTATTTCTTGGGCTTCTTGGCACCGTAGCGGCTACGGCCCTGAGCACGGTCGGACACGGCAGCGGTGTCGAGAGCACCGCGAATGATCTTATAGCGGACGCCAGGAAGGTCCTTCACACGGCCGCCGCGGATGAGCACCATGGAGTGCTCCTGCAGGTTGTGGCCGATACCGGGAATGTACGCGGTGACCTCCATGCCGTTGACGAGACGGACACGAGCGACCTTGCGAAGAGCCGAATTGGGCTTCTTCGGCGTCGCGGTGTAGACGCGCGTGCAGACGCCGCGCTTCTGCGGGCTGCCTTTGAGGGCCGGAGACTTGGACTTCTCCGTCGCCTTGGCGCGGCCCTTGCGGACCAGCTGGTTGATGGTAGGCAATGTTCATCCTTTCTTTGCTACCGGTTACTTGACAGGTCACATGCCTTGCAACCTGTCAGGTTTCGCCTGACTGCACGAGGAACGTCTCTGCAAGGTCAGTCGGAACCCGACAAAAAGGCACACGACGATGCGGCACTTCGAACCGTATTCGAAGCGCGAGTGGGTACTTTACTAGCCAAAAGCAGGGATGTCAAACGCCACGGCTCCGGGTGTGTCCATACCCCGATTCCCCGTCTGACATGGGGATTTTAAAGCATGGCTAAAAAGTTTGGGAAAAACTTGCAAAAAGATGCGTGGATAGGGTAGCTCGTCTGCGGCCTTTTCCCACGTTGAAAAGGAAAGGCCCCGCCCTCCCGTACAGGAGAGCGGGGCCAAGCGCTCACATGCTAGTTGTTCGAGCCACCGATCAGGGTCTCCCCCTCATCGTCGTCCTTGTCGTCGTTCAGGTGGAATCCGGTGTCGTCCAGTCCACCGAGCATCTCGTTGAGCATGTCCTCATCGGCAGAGGAATGATGCTGCGCGGGACCGCCGATCAGGTCGTCGGGGTCGGCGCTGTAGCTCTTCGGGACCTCTCCGCCCATGTACATGGCATCCTCGGGCGAGAACAGCATCTCGAGCAGCTGCGAGGCATCGGGTTCCTCGGCGTTCTTGGGGTCCTCGAGGATGTAGAGCAGGTCACGCTTCTCGAGGCCCGCCTTGAGCTCCTCGATGGCCTTCACGCCGATGCCCTCGATGCGGAACAGCTCGTCTTCGGTCTTTCCGACCAGGTCGCCCACCGTCTCGATGCCGGCCTCGCTGAACTTGTTCGCCCAGCGCTGGCTGACGCCGAGGTCGTCAAAGAGATAGAGCTTTGCCGCCTCGGGCGGAATCTTGCGTCCCAGGCTGCCAAGATAGCCCTTGCCGAGCAGGGCCGACATGTCGCCGGGAACGCCGCCGAGGTACTCTTCGCCGTCGAGCGACCACTCCTGCGGCTGCGGGAGCAGGCTCTCCGTTTCCTTGAGCTCCTCGGGAGCCCAGTCGGGCAGGTGGTCGGCGCTGTTGCCGCTGCGGTCGATGCGCTCGCCCTTGTAGGTGAGCTGCAGATCGCGGTAGCGCTTGAGGCCGGTGCCTGCGGGAATCGGCTTGCCGATGATGACGTTTTCCTTGAGGCCGACGAGGTGGTCGACCTTGCCCTCGATCGCCGCATCCGTGAGGACCTTGGTGGTCTCCTGGAACGAGGCGGCCGAAAGGAAGGAGTCGGTCGCGAGCGAGGCCTTGGTGATGCCCAGGATAAGCGGGCGCGCCACCGGCGGCTCGCCGCCCTCGAGGCGGATGCGCTCGGCCTCGTCCTCGAAATCGTAGCGATTGACCTGGGCACCCGGCAGGTAATCGGAGCTGCCCGGATCGATAACGGTCACGCGGCGCAGCATCTGGCGCGCGATGATCTCGATGTGCTTGTCGTTGATGTCCACGCCCTGGGAGGTGTAGACGGCCTGTACCTGGTCGACGATGTAGCGAAGCGTCGTGTTGACGTCGGTCAGGCGGAGCAGCTCGTGCGGGTCGATGGAACCCTTGGTCAGCTGCTGGCCGACCGTGACCTGGCACATGTCGGTCACGCCGGGCATGAGCTGCGCACGTGCGCTGACCTCGTACTCGCGGACCTCGCCCTCGTCGTTGCTGATGGTGAGCGTGCGGCTGTCCCTCGTGCTCGTGACCTGCAGCGTGCCGGAAATCTCCGCGAGGACGGCAAGGCCCTTCGGCTTGCGCGCCTCGAAAAGCTCGGTGACGCGCGGCAGACCCTGGGTGATGTCCTCTCCTGCAACGCCGCCGGAGTGGAAGGTGCGCATGGTGAGCTGGGTACCAGGTTCGCCGATGGACTGCGCGGCGATGATGCCGACCGCCGTGCCGATGTTGACCGGACGGCCCGCGGCCAAGTCGTAGCCGTAGCACTTCTGGCAGATGCCGTTTTTCGTATGGCAGGTCATCACC
>JBMNPN010000076.1:0-10362 GCA_050943615.1 Coriobacteriales bacterium | reverse complement strand
CAAAGTAGTAGCCCTTGCGATAGAAGGTGTTCTTGGCCAGCGTGATATTGCCGCCGTCCGAAACTTGGTCTGCCATCGAGCCGACTCCACCGTTGGCGTTGTACTTGACGACCCAATGCGCCCGCTCACGTACCCATGTGCCGGCCCATTGTTCTACGTTGTCGTCATAGCCGTCACGCAGCTCGGTGTTGGTTTTGTAGATGTTGGTACCCACGAGATGCCAGCTGTTCTCGTAGTCCATGGCGCCGGGCAGCAGGGCCCAGTAGCCTTCCTTTTCGAGGTTGTTGCCCTTGAAACTCCAGTCCTTTCCAATCGTCACCTCGTGGAGCGCCCGGTCGCCTTCGAACATGTCCTCCATGCCCTTTACCCAATCACCATAGGAGTTGATGCTATGGGTGTTGAAGCCCTCGAGGTTCAGGGTCTCAAGCGAAGTGCAGTTATAGAACATGCGGCCCATGTTGCGGACCTTTGCGGTGTTCCACTTGGACAAATCGAGCGAAATCAGGCTCTCGTCCCCGCTGAACAGGGCGCGCATATTGGTGACGTTCGAGGTATTCAGGTTCTCGATGCCCTTGATCTCGAGCAGGTTGGAGCAGTTGCCGAAGACCTGTTTCATGTCTGTGACCTTGGAAGTATCCCAGTTGGACACATCGAGCGAGGTCAGGCTCTTGTCGCTGCTGAACATCCAGCTCATTTCCGTAACACTGGAGGTATCCAGATTTCCGATGCCCTTGATCTCGGTCAGGCCGGAGCAGCCGACGAAAGTCGACTGCATGTTCGTCACATTGGAGGTATTCCAATTGGAGACGTCGAGCGTCTTAAGATTCTCGTCGCCATCGAACATCTGGAGCATGTCGGTTACCTTCGAGGTGTCGAAGTGGCTCACATCGAGCGCGTTCAAGTTAACCATCTGGAAGAACATGCTCTCCATGTTGGTGACGTTGCTGGTGTCGAAGTGCGAGACATCGAGTTCGGTAACACCCTTCATGTACCCGAACATCCAGTTCATGTCCGTGACCTTGGAGGTGTCCCACTTCGAGACGTCGAGCGTTTTCAGCGAGGAATTGTAGCGGAATGGCCAACCGCCGAAATCGCCCAAGCTGAACATCGAGCTCATGTTCGTGACATTGGAGGTGTTCCAGTTCGACACATCCAGTTCTTCGACATTCAGGTCGTTGTCGAACATCGCCCGCATGTTCGTGACCTTGGAGGTATCGAAGCCCGAGACGTCCACGTGGTGGAGGTTTCCGCATTCGCCGAACATCGAGGCCATGTTGGTGACGTTGCTGGTATCGAAGTTCGAGGTATCGAGGCTTCTCACCCACCAGCAGCGATAGAACATCGCGCCCATGTCCGTGACCTTGGAGGTATCCCAGTTCTCGAGGCCGGTGATCTTCTTCAGCTTCATGACCCCCTCGCCCGAATAATTCGATGAAGAGAACATGCTGTTCATGTTGGTTACGTTCGAGGTATCGAAATTTGAGACGTCAAGCTCGGTCAGGGATTGGCAGCGGGAGAACATGCACGTCATGTCCGTTACCTCGGACGTGTCCAGGTTGGAAAGGTCCATGCTGGTGCAGTTGTTTGCCTTGTAGAACCAGTATGCCGTGCTCTTCGGTTTGATCTTGTCCTTGACCACAACCTTTTTGACCTTGCTTTCGTTCCAGGGATTGTTGTAGTAGCCACTGTAATCAGTGCGGGTCTCGAAGCCGGTATAGATGGTGCCGGTATAGGTGTTGCCTTCGCAGTCGGTGATAGAGCCTTCCGACCCGTTCTCCACGGTCTCATTGGAGCGAATGAGGGTGAGCGTGCCGTCGCTGTCGAGCACGGCATAGGCGGTTCCCTGATCGGCGGGAGTTGCCGCGCGAAGAACTGGAGTCGAAGCGGGGGCCTTTCTCGAAGCCCGCCGCTCGGATTTTTTCTTTGGAGCGGCTTGTTTCTTGTTATCGGGAAGGACGACGACGCTGCCATCATCCAGGGAAAGCGTGTTGCCGACCACGTCTTTGGCCCGCTCGGTTTCCTCGACGGGCGCAACCTCTTCTGCCTGCTCGTCTGCTCCTGCTGTGCTCAGGGTGCTGAGCTTTGCGCTGGAAGTCGCCGACGCATCGGAGCTCGAGGTTGTGTCGGAAGTATCGGTCTTGTCGGAGGCCACTGGGTCAATTGACTCGATGCTGTAGGGGTATTTCCCATCGGGCAGGGGTTGGCCGTCGTCAGTCGTAATCTTGACGGTATAGTAGAAGGTCGTGTCCGGATCATAGCCAATGGAATCGGGGGTGACGGTCTTTTGGATCTCCAAGCTGCCGGGCATCATCGAGTTCTCGAACAGCGGCCCCTCTTCTGCATCTTCCCACTCTCCTGCAGCGTTTCTCCTTGCCATCGAAGTCGTGATCCCGAGTCTGCCATCGCCCATATCAGATACGGTGACCTTCCACGTCCTGGAAGCGGACGTGTACTTGATGCCGTCTTTGACAAAGCGGTACTTGGCCTTCTGAGCATCCGTGGCGGTCGCGTAGGAAAGCGGGGTGTTCGGCGTGCCATCCGCATCCGTCTCGCTGTCGTACACGTTTCCGTCCGAAGTCACGTAGAGCTTGGAGTTGTCGTCATCGTAGGCAACTGCGTCGTCGGGAACGATCTCTTTGGCGGTGTAATAGAAGTCCTTCGTGGAATAGCCGGTGATGCTGCCGTCTTCGTCATGGTCGGCAAGGTCGTCTTGCGTGAAGTTGATGGTTGGGAACTCGATGATGCCACTCGCATCGTTTGTCGCAGCAAGCGGTGAGGCGGTCTCCATCGTGGTCACCCGGCCGTTCTCGTCGAGATAGAGCTTGTTGCCCTGCTCGTCGTAGATCTGGAAGGAGAACTGCCCCTCTTCGAGCGTTCCGCCCGCAAGCGTCTTGTAGGCCGTCAACTTCGTCGAGCCGCTTGCCCCGTAGGAGTTGTTGAACGTCGCATCGGATGCCTGGATCTCCTGTGTGCAGTCGGCATCAGTAAAGTAATGGATATCGCAATTCATCTTGCCGTGGCCATCGTCGATAGGCGTCACCTGAGCGTAGTAGATGGTCTTGTCGTAGGTGACGCCTGCGTCGCCGCCATCGTTTTCAGCGATCTTGTAGGTATAGGTCTTGTTATGGTCGGACGCGCTGTAGTGCAGGGCGCCAAAGCGGACTGTTCCATCGGAGTTGTTGTTCGCCACGCGAACGAGCGTGCCCGGCTCCCCGTTTGTGACGTCGTTCAATGTGAAGCGGAACCGATTGCGCTTGAGGTTCGCGCCCGAGAAGCTCTTGGTGACGGAAAGGCTCGCGTTGCCGACGGTCTCGTACGCGTTATCGAAGTCGGCCCTGGCGGTCTCGTTCGACTTGATTGTGCCCGTCAGCACATCGGCCGTGGGGGTGTACCCTCTGACCGTCCCTTCAGTGACCGTGTAGGTCGTTCCCTTGGGAAGCTCCTTGAGCGTGATGACCTGACCTGCCTCGATCTTGAGGGTCTGCCCATTTGAGAACGTGCCCGCAGAAATCTGGGCGCCCGTGGAATCGGCAATTGCATAGTCGACCTGGTCGCTGAAGTCACTTCCGTCGGCATTCTTGAGCACGATGGAGAACTCGAACTGCTGGCCCTTGCAGGCATCGTCGGTACCGGAAACCGCCTTGGTGATGGAGAGGTCGCCGTAGGGATGGTAGGTGTTCTTGAGGTTCACGGTCACGTTGCCGCTCTGGTCAGTCGCGGTCTGCTGGGTGGTGGCGTAGTCCTCCACCGATTCGGAAACCGTGTAGGCGTACTCAACACCATGGTCGTGATAGCGCGGCAAGCCCGTGAACTTGTAGTTCCACGCGCCGTCTTCATCAGCAGTAATTTCCTGCGCCTTGAGATACTCCCCATCGCGGTACAGGTTCACCTTTATCGAGTGGGGCCTGAGCTCCTTCGAGTCGTTTTCCCAGGTCTTTGTGCCCGACACCTCGATGGTCTCGGGAACATGGCGGTTGGCAAGCACAACCGAGCCATCGGACCCATAGGTAAAGCCTGGCGTATAGCCCGAAATCGGGTCCTCGACAAAACTGTAGTGATAGGCGTTTCCTGCAGGGTCGCAGTAGTCGAGGCCCTTGAAGACGCCCTTCCAGGCCTCGATCTCGTACGAGGTGCCCTGCTGCTCATCGACCGTGCCGTCGAGCGTCACCGAACGCCCCGTGTCAACGCCGTTTCGGTAGAGGTGCACGGTGACCGATTGCGGGCGTATGCCATCCTGATCGTCGTTGTCGTTCCAAGACTTGGTCACGGTCAGGTCGTAGTTCTTCAGTCCGACCTTGGTGTAGTCGTGACGGATGAGCTTTGATGCAACTGTTGCCCCTGTTTCGGCGTTGCGCGAGGTGGAATAGAGAAAGACGTTGTTGTAGGCATGGGCGCCATCGGCGTCTTCCGAGGCGCCGCCCTTGTCCTTTGCGATGTAGCCCTGAGCTTGCGCGTTCGCGGGAGCCAGCATGTTGACATAGGCAGAAATCGTCTCGCCCGGTTCCACCAGGAAGTCCGTCCCATCCGCCTTCTTGCTGCAGTCGATGGCAATGGCAGTAACCGTCGAAAGATCGGACGGCGGAGTCGTAGACCAAATGCTCGTATCGGAAAGGTCGTCGGCATCGTCGGAGCGCACGGAGTCGTCTGTTGCCGAGGCGATGGAAATACCCTGCTTTGTCGAATAGTAGACAACGGGGGCGATGCCCATGTTGCTGAGCGCCGTCGTGTCGACAGAGACGAACGTGCCCTTCCACTGGGAATCCCCGGTATCGGGCTTGTCGGATGTGGGAGCATACCCTTCGATGACGTCGTAGAGGACGGCGCCGGACATCTTGGTGTTCGCGGCGCATGCGGCGGTGAGACGGTACTGGTAGGAACCGCCCGTGTAGACGGTCATCTCACGGCTGTCGGTCGCGTCCTGTCCTCCTGTCACGCCCGTGCCCCAGTATCCATCGTTGTTGACCATGACCTTCTTATTGAGCTCGGACACGGTGTAGCTCAGCTTGGAAATGCTCGTCGTCGTGCCCGCATAGACGAAGTTCGGGTTGTCTGCCGTTGGGTCGAGGTCGGTCATCGCCGCCTTTTCCACATCATCGGCAAACGTGCTCGATGCCGTGGTGACCGTGTTGTTGCCAATTGGCTTGTCGGGCTCGCCGGAAAATCCCTCGACGCTTCCGAGACTTTCGTTGCCCGATTCGTAGGCGATGACATTGTGCGGAGCGTCTCCGAAATCACCCAGTGCCTGGAGCGGGCAGTACGCCGTGAAGGTAATCGTGGGATCGTCTTCCACGTTCTCCAGCTCTCCGGTGTTCTCGTTTTTGGGACGCAACGGGCTCGGGGTGAGGTTTGCCTTTACCACGAGCAGAATGCGTCCCGTTCCCTTGTAGTTGGGCACGGTGTAGGCATCGGCGATGGTGTCGTTATCGCGCATCTGTATCGTCGAGAGGTCCGGCACGACGCCCTTGGGGAGCAGGTCGTACCACGTGCCGTTGTTGTCGACGCTGATGTCGCCTTCAGACACCGCTTCGTTCCAGTTGTCGATGTTATCGAGGTTGGAGACCTCGCGGACCTTGGCCGTGTAGGTGATGTCCGCCGTCTGCTTTTCGGTATCGATCTTGTAGGTCGAGTCCTTGCTCGGGATTACCTGGATGTTGTCGGAGTAGCCCTTGAGCATGTCGATGGCGGTGTTGCGATGATAGGGGTTGTCCTCTCCGCTCATCTCGAAGATCGTGCCGCCGTCTTGAGTTACGACAAAGCTGTCGCGGTTGGTGAGATAGCTCGTCGGGTCCTTGTACGTGAACGCCGCGTTCGCAATGCCCTTGACCTTGTCGGTGGGATGCATCGTGATGTAGGGGAACACGTCCGCATCGGCAATGGCGGCGGTGAAAACTCCGTCGTTGTCGGCGTCTCTGCCCGCGGTCGCAGAGACGCGATAGCGCGTCGTGCCCGCGGGAAGGGCGATGGTCTTCGAGCTCGTGCCATCGGCCCACGAAACGGTCTGCACTGTCTGCCACGTGCCGTTGACCTGTGCTTCGACGAGAAACTGCGGATACTTTGCCGTATCGCTCTCATAGACATAGCCAACACCGTATGTCCCGCCCTTCGCCTTGATACCGGGGCCGGAGTAGACGACATAGCCGTCGACGTACACGCTGTTGCTCTCATCGACATCGGAGGCGTCGTATTGCACGGCCTTGTAGACCGTCGGCTTTTCCAGACGGAGCTTGGTGAAATCAAAATCCTTGCCTGCCTCGAGCGTGACCGTGTCATCGGAATCGACCGCGGACCGGTAGGTGAGGTCGCCGTCTTCGATCGTCATCGTGACGTCCTTGGCGCCGTAGTCGGTCACCTGGTTGCCGTCTCCACTTGCCTTGCGGGTCCAAGGAAGGAAGTACCCGCGCATGTACTGCACGTATTCGACGGTCGTGTCCTGGTCCTTAACAAGGCGGTTCAAAGCGTTTGGATAGATTCCCCAGTAGCCTGCCCCTCCCCAGGACCAGGGGTACTTATTCCAGGTGTTGTGCGTGGTGTTGCCGCTCTTGTCCGAATCGACGCCCCATTTCTCATGGTAGAAGCTGCCCGTCGGCACGGCATTGACGGGAAGGTGGTACGAGAAATCGCACGATGCCGTACCCGTTTTTTCCGTTGTCGACCCGTTGTCGGTTTCGGTGCAAGTCCAGACCGTGTCATTTGAGATCTTGTACGTGACCTCGGGCTTGAACTGGGAGAAAGGATAGGCGACCGTAATATACTCGCGTTCGGTGGTGTTGTTCTTCTTCCAGACCCTGTCCTCTTCAATACCCGTTCCGTTTGAGATCACGAAGCTCTTGCACTCCAGGTCCCCGTCCTTGGTCTTCATGGTCGGGCTCGGATTGTCCTGCCAGGAAATCGTGTAGTTCGTGTTGCCCTCGTGATAGGCGTAGGTCTTCCACATCACGGTGAGAAACTTGGCTTCGGAAGCGTACTCATCGGGAATCGTATACCCGGCCGCCCTGAGCTCATCAGCGGTTTGAATGGTGCGGTAGTAGTATTCCTTGGCTGCCACAGAGACGGTCTCGTGCGTGTCGACCTGTGCCGTGAGCGGGTTTGCAGTGCGCGAAATCTCGTTTCCCTTGCTCGTTGTCACCGTGACTTCTGCCGTGAGCTGAGCCGTCTTTGCCATGTCCACGATGTCGGAGGGGATGATATTCTCGAAGGCGAGCTCGATTACCGCAGACGAGGCTGCCGACATCTTGCGCGTGTTGGTGAGCACGTAGTAGCCGCCGTTTTCATCGTTGATGTAGGACCAGTTGAAATCAGTACTGGCAGACGGGGCTTCTGCCAGGGGGAGAACGAGGTTGCCGTAGTTTTCTCCATTACGGTCCTTGAAGATATAGGCAGGGATCTTCACCTGGATGTCGCCCGCCTCGTAGTCATGTTCTCCGGAAAGCGAAAAGTCGATGCGCGCGGCGAAGGTCTGAGAATTGTTGTCACTCGGTTTGACGTAGAGATTGTCGTCATCGCCATCATCGGTGGTATCGGGAGTCAGCCACCTGAGGGAGAGCGAATCGATGGACGAGCCATCGGCAGATGACGTAGCAGATCCTCTATCGCTGGAAACACGGCGCATCTTGTGAGAACGAGCCTTCACGGAGACGTCCAGGTTCTTGCTGCCCCCATTAGATATGTCGCGGACGTTTGCGTATTCATTGTCGTTGTCCTCGACGCCAATGTACTTCTCGGAGCTTTTTTCGCTCGAGGTCTTGGCAGCCGTGTCCGAGGTCGTCTTCGTTTCAGAAGAAGCAGAAGCAGCCGCTTTGGACGCAGTGCTCTTGCCAGACATGGCCTTGGCCCTGTCACCCGCAGCGCTTTCCTGCTCTGCACTGGAAGAGCTGGAGGATGCCGTCGAATCGTCAGATCCAATTCCCGCGCTCGAAGCGGCAGACTGGGCCGACTCAACACCAGGCTCCACAGCCTGAGACGATGCCGCCGATACGGTGTCGGCCACCTCGGAGAATGCCGCCGCGGGAATCATGACGAGCGACATCGCCACCGCGATAACGAAGGCGACCGCTCCACGCGCAAGCGCTTCTCTTCGCTGCTTTCTCTTCCTGGCTTTCTCTTTAAGAGACGTTCGTTTTGAAGATACCTGTGCACGTGCGGAGTTTCCCTCATCCATAGCCATCCCCCCAAAGTCTGGCGCTAACTCCTGCTCTGAGAGCGCCCGCCGCGATAGCAAAGGTGCATCGCTCGATAGGTCGCAGTATGGGAGCCGATGCTCCGAAAACTGGCGACGCGGTCTGACGGACCGTTCTCCCCTTTCCTATTCAGTATATGTCTTATAACTGATGAAGCAGGCGCTAATCTAAAAGATTTATGGGCAAATGTAAATTAATTTTCTGATATGCCTGGAAATAGGGCCCTGCAACAGACCACGCCCCGGGCAACCTGGAATTCCCAGGACCCGGGGCGTGGCTTTGCGCGTGCAATTTTGCAGCAGGCTTTGCTATCTCACTTCAAGCTACTTGCTGCTAGAAGAGCGTCTGCGCGTTCCCACGAGGACGATGCCACTTGCGGCGGCTGCAAGAGCCAGCCACAGCATGCTGGAGGCATCGCCGGTGTCCGGCGTATCGGCGGAATCGGACGTGTCGGAATCAGCCGTGCCGGAATCAGATTCATCGTCGGTCGTCTTTTCCACGTCAGCGACAGCCACCTTGTGGGGTTTGTGCGTGTTCGTGATGGTGTCGCCGTTACCGACCTCGGTCTTGTCGGCCTCGTACCCAGAGTCATCGGGCACGGCCTCCTTGACGGTGTAGGCGATCTCTTTGCCCGCGGCGTTCTTCGGGAGGTTGGTGTAGGTAACAGTGTAGGTGCCGTCATCGTTGTCGGTCACCGTCTCTGCAGCGTCCTTTACCTCGGTGCCGTTGGCATAGAGAGAAACCCAGTCAGCGAACTCGTCAGCGCTCGGGCGCAGGTTGTCCTTGTCGTCCTCATCGTTCCAGGACTTGGTGATGGAGACCTCGGTGACGTCCGGCGTGTGCGTGTTGGTGATGGTACCGCCATTGATGGCGCCATCCTCGGGCTGATCGGAGGTGTAGCCTTCGGGAACGTCCTCTTTCACCGTGTAGGTGATGTCCTGGCCGTCGGCCCGTAGGGGAAGGTTGCTGTAGGTGACGGTATAGGTGCCATCACCGTTGTCGGCAACGCTTGCCGTGTACTGGCTCGTCACGTCCGCGCCATTCGCGATAAGGTGCACCTTGCCGGCGAAGTCCTCGGCGGAGGTGCGGATGCCGTCCTGATTGTTCGCGTCTTTCCAGAACTTGGTGATTGAGACCTCGGTGACATACGGCGTGTGCGTATTGGTGATGGTGCCGCCGTTCTCGACGCCGCCCTCGGGCTGGTCGGAGCTGTAGTCATCCAGCTCGTCCTCGGTGACCTTGTAGACGATGGTCTGGCCGTGGGACTTTTCGGGAAGGTTGGCGAACGAAACCGTGTAGGTATTGTCACCGTTGTCGGTGACGTTTGCCGTGTACTGGCTCGTCACGTCCGTGCCGTCGGCGAACAGATGTACCTTGCCCGCGAAATCCTCGGCGGAGATACGGATGCCGTCCTGGTCGCTGTTGTCGTTCCAGGACTTGGTGATGGAGACGGACGTCGTGCCGGGCTTGTGCGTGTTAGTGATGTTGCCATTGCCTGCGGTCTCGCCGGTATAGCCCTCGATGGCGTCCTCGGTGATCTTGTAGGCAATCGCCGCGCCGTTGGCATTCTTGGGCAGGTTGGCATAGGAAACCGTGTAGGTACCATCGCCATTGTCGGTGACGGTGAGGTTATTGGCGTACGTATCGGTGACTTCCTCTTCATTGGCAAAGAGGTTAATCGAGCTCTTGAACTCGTCAGCGGAAGGGCGGATGCCGTCCTGGATATTTGTTGTCGCTCCAGGTTTTGGTGATCTGGACATCGGTGGTCTTGCGCGTGTTGGTGATGGTGCCACCCGCGGCAACACCGTTGTCGCCCTGGTTGGAGGTGTAGCCAGTGGGGACGCTCACGTTGCCGTTGGCGTCGACCTCCTTGAAGACGTAGTGGTACGTGTTGCCGCTGTCGTCGGCAACCGGCATGCTCTCCCATGTCACGCTGGTTGTACCATTCGGCAGCGACTTGATGCTGTTCTCAACGGCCGTTGCCGTAGAGGCGTCACTACCCGTGTATCGATACAGCTGGAAGTAGATGGTCGGGTGCGTGTCGGTCGAGGCGTCGCCGCTCCAGACCTTGTTGGCGGTGATGGGCGTGGTCTGGACCTTGTCGTTCACGTCGAGATTGGCACCGGCGGTGGTCGTGAGCGTCACGTCGTGCTCGGTGTCCTTATCGATGACCACCCAGCTGGGT
>JBMNPN010000075.1:0-10792 GCA_050943615.1 Coriobacteriales bacterium | reverse complement strand
AAGCGAGAGCGCTCGCGTGGCGTGGAGAAGCGCCAGGCCGTCGAGATCGCCTTCACGTTCTCGTTCCCGGCAGTCGTCACGAGCGGTGCCTCGTTCTTCGCGGCGACGTGCGGCGTCGCGGTCTACTCCCGCATCGGGCTCATCAGCTCGATCTGCATGCTGCTCGCACGCGGCGCCTTCGTCAGCACCTGCAGCGTGCTGTTCATCCTGCCGGCGTTCCTGATGGTCTTCGACAAGGCCATCGTCAAGGCGAGCCGCGGCTTCAGGACCAAGGACGGCAAGCCCATCGGCACGCTCTCTTCGCATGATGTCCAGCTCGTCCAGCTCTTCACCGAGATCAACGCGGGCGAGAAGATCGACCTCAAGACCGTCGCGAGCCGCTTTGACCGCGAGGGCGAGGAGATGCTCGACAATGATGACGAGCCGGGTTCAGGGCAATCCGATGCAGACGAAGCGGCTGATGCAACGCCAGAAAATGACGGTGCTCTTCAAGATGCGCCGCCCAGCACAGAGCAAAACGATGCGCCCGACAGCGCTGACAAAGCAGGGGATTCCAACGACGACACGTCGGCATCCAAGGAGGTAAAGTAATGAGCACGCAAAGGTATCACGGCAAGCACTTCGTGGCACAAGATGCCGGCAGGTCCGCAAAACCACGTACGGACGGCATCCTCGGCTCTCACAGCAAGGCAAAGGTCTTCGGCATAGCCCTTGCGGGCACGGCGCTGTGCGGCTTCGGCATCTCGCAGACGATCGGCCTCAACGTGAACGCAGATGCAGAAGAGGCAGGCGACGGTGCGGACACCTCTACGACCCAGCAGGCAAACGTTGACAGCAGCCTCGCCTATTCGATGGCGGCGACGCCCAACGAGAAGGAAGAGTCGGTCTACGTCTTCTGCAACCCGGACGGCTCGACCAAGAACACGACGGTGAGCACGAAGCTCTCCAACGACGACAAGTCCGCGATGCTCAAGGATCAGACCTCGCTGACAGACCTG
The DNA here is from genome assembly GCA_050943615.1 of Coriobacteriales bacterium. Classification (GTDB taxonomy): domain Bacteria; phylum Actinomycetota; class Coriobacteriia; order Coriobacteriales; family QAMH01; genus CACZQA01. The sequence goes on along the minus strand of JBMNPN010000075.1, from coordinate 9,794 downwards.
CAAAACGTCGAGAGCGAAGGCGCTTACAACAAAACCGATGAGGGCGTCGTCTGGGACGCGAACGAAGACGACGTGTACTACCAGGGCACGACGACCAAGGAGGCCCCGGTCAAGGTCAAGGTCAGCTATCAGCTCGACGGCCAGGACATCGACCCGCAAGACCTCGTCGGCAAGAGCGGCAAGGTCAAGATCCGCTTCGACTACACGAACACCTCCTATACTGATAAGAAGATCAACGGCAAGACTGAGCGCATCTACATGCCGTTTCTGGCTCTGACGGGCGTGGTACTAGACAACGACAATTTCTCCAACGTCGAGGTGAAAAACGCCAAGTCCGTCGACGACGGCGACCGCACGATGGTCGGCGGCTACGCGATGCCCGGCTTTGCCGATGACCTCGATATGGACTCCGATGACCTCGATATCTCCGATCACTTCACAATCGAGGCGGACGTCAATGATTTCAAGCTCGACACGACCTTTACCGTGGTCACGAGCGATATCTTCGACGATGCCAAGACCGGCAAGCTCGACTTGAGCAAGGTCGACAAGGCCATCGACGCACTGCAGGACGGCATGGAGCAGCTCATTGACGGCTCGGGCGAGCTGTCCGACGGGCTCGACACGCTCGATGACGGGGCAGCTTCTCTTGCGAGCGGGGCAACGCAGGTCAAGACCGGCACTTCCAAGCTCGCAAGCGGCACGAGCACGCTCAAGTCGAGCACGAAGACCCTGCCGAGCAGCGTGAAGACGCTCAACAAGGGCATGCAGTCTTTGAACACGGGCATCTCGAGCGCGGCATCGGGCTCCAAGACGCTGGATGCGGGAAGCCTGCAGCTCTATCAGGGACTCAAGCAGCTGAAGAATGGCACGAGCACGACCTCTGGCCTGCAGGATGCCTACGATGGCATCACGGAATTGAAGTCGGCGTACGATGAGCAGCTGGTCACGCCACTCAATCAGGCAGCAGCAAAGTACAGCAAGCTGATTGCCAAGCTGAAGAACGCCGACCAATCAGGAAATGCTGTAATTGATAGTTACGATGCCATTCGGCTAAAGGTCTATGTGAAGACTATCGACGATACTCTCGACAGCATTGACGAGGAGACTAGCAAGATTGACGAGCTGGAAAATCAGCTTGAAGAACTTAAATCTACGAAGAAGGATCTCGCAAAAGTGGGGTCAGATGCAAAAGCGCTCGCCACTGCGACCGGAACTGCATATTCTGTGCTGAGTCAAGTTGATAACGCTGACATTGCGGCGTCTGATTTAAGTACTCAAGACAAGAAGCTTATTTTGGCAGCAAAAACTGCTGTCAGCACGGATGATGCAACGAGTGCGGTTAGTGATATGAGCGAAAATGGATCGACATATTCGGCTGACCTTCAGACGCTCAATACCAAGCTGTCCGATATCAAGATAAATATATTGATTAACGAGCTCAAAACGATTAAGAAAGACTTGAAAGCTCTCGAGGAAGACGTCCCGAGCTTAACCAGTGATGTCGATGACTTCTACAATTCCATCAAGGATCTTGATTCCACTCAGTTCAACAAGCTTGCGGCTAGCTATGGCACGAAGCTCGAATCGGCCGTCAAGGGCGTCAACGAGGTCTCGACCTCGCTCGGCATCATCGCAAACGGCTCTAACGGCCAGGCTATCAACGGCAAGACGAGCGCGGGCCTCTCGGGCGCGCTCGCGGGCCTTGGCTCCGAGAGCGATTCCAGCACGCTGATCGGCGGCGCCTATGCGCTCAACAAGGGGCTCGATTCCCTGACCAGCGGGCTCAATACCGCATACACCGGTTCTTCCAAGCTCGCCGCCGGCACCAAGAAGCTGAATGCCGCCGCGCCCAAGCTCTACAAGGGCGTGACCAAGCTCAACAAGGGCGCTCAGACGCTCAAGAAGGGCACTGTCTCGCTTTCCAACGGCGCAAACAAGCTCTCCAAGGGCGCGACATCTGCCGCCAAGGGCGCCCGAGCACTTAAGAAGGGGCTCGAGGAATACAACGAGAAGGGAATCCAGAAGATCGCCGATATCTACAACGACAAGGTCGCGGGTCTCGGCGATAGGCTCGATGCGGTCATCGACTCCGGCAAGGACTACGACAACTTCACCGGCATCACCAAGGGCACCAAGGGAAGCGTCAAGTTTATCTACGAGACCGATGCCCTCGGCGAGGATGACTAGTTCTTTTGGGCAGGGGAGAGGTCGATATCCGCGTGCGGCCGTCATCGCGAACGCCTGCCGGGACCTCTCTCTTGCGTAGGAAAGAGCGCCAAGTCCAGCGGGCCAGCTGCCGCATCGGAGATTAGGGCAGTCGCGTGGTGCATGTCGCGCCATGGCCCCAAGTTCTTGTCTATCCCTATAATGGGCAACAAGTTTGCACTAATGAGGGGGCTGACTTGTCTGGGCTTGGTTTTAGGGATTGATTTTTTCGCATGATGCGGATGGCGATGGGGAAGGATCCAAGGCGACGGAGCAGATTATGAGGACGGGACCGCTCAGCAAGAAGGCACAGGCAACGCGCGAGACGCTCCTCAAGGCAGCTCTCGAGGTAATGGCTGAGAAAGGGTATGCCGAGGCGACGATCGACGACATCGCAAAGCGCGCCGGCGTCTCCAAGGGGCTTGCCTACTACCATTTCAGGAACAAGCGCGCTATTGCAGAAGAGATTATCCAAAACGGGCTCAACGAGCTAGTGGAGCGTTTCGAGGGTGTCGCGCAGCGTTGCAAGACCGGCGTCGAGGCCCTGAAGGGCATGCTCAACGAGTTTTCCGACATGATCTTGGGCAATTGGCGCTTCGGCAAGTTCTACCTGTCGACGCTGCTCCAGGACGGCAACGTCTGGGGAAGCAGCATCGACAGCATCGACTCGAACATCATCTCGCTCATCAAAGAGCAGTTCGCACGCGGCAAGGAAGAGGGAAGCATCCGCAAGGAGGTCGACCCGGAGTTCTGTGCCGTTGCCTGCGTGGGACTCGTGCTCATGTCATGTCTTCGCTATCTGGGCAAAGAAGACGAGCCGACTACAGCAACACGCGAGTTCTTCACTTCCTCTATCATTGACTTCGTCTCGAACGCGACGATGGCCTGATGATATGAGGTAGAGGACAATGGCATCTGAAAGGCACGACCCCGAATTTCTGCAGAACGCTGCCAAGCCGGTTGGCGAGGATGGGCGCGCGCTCATCTCGCGCATGAACGGCGGCCACCACGAGGAGCTCTCGACGTGGGGGCTTTCGCTCGTGCACCCGAATGGGGCCGATCGGATCATCGATTTGGGCTGTGGCGGGGGTGCCAACCTCGTCAGACTCGCGGATGCCGCGCCCGAAGCACATGTCACCGGGCTCGATTACTCGCAGGTGAGCATCGATGTCTCGCGCGAGACCTGCGCCAACCTCATTCAAGCGGGACGCTGCGACCTGGTCTTGGGGGACGTGGGGCATCTTCCCTTCGAAGACGCAAGCTTCGATTTTGCGAGCGCCTTCGAGACGGTCTACTTCTGGCCGGACGTACAGCGCGCCTTTGCAGAGGCGAATCGCGTGCTCGCGCCCGGCGGGCGCTTCATGATCTGCAACGAGGCAGACGGCACGCATGAGGGTGACTATCAGAACGTGGGTGTCATAAAGGGCATGCGCGTCTACAAGCCCGAAGAGATTGTCGGAATGCTCGAGCAGGCGGGGTTCTCGCGCGTCGAGGTATTTCGGAGAGAAGAGCGCAGCTGGATCGTCTTCGAGGCGTTTGCTTAAAGTCCCGAAAAACTCAACGGGCCGCACGGGAATCTCCCGTGCGGCCCGCTTCTTGTCAGGGCGTCTGTATACGAGCGTCTAGTTCTTGCCAGGTGCCGCCGGCTCCTCGAACGCGCCGCCGCAGTGTGGGCAGCGGGTCGCGCCCTCCTTGACCTCTTCGAGGCAGAACGGGCAGGTAGGCGCTGGAACCTCTTCTTCCTTTTGCTTGTGGCGGAGCCTGTCTCCAGCATTGCGCATGCTGTTGAATCCCTTCACGATGCAGAAGACGATCAGCGCGATGATCAGGAAGTTGATGACGGCCGAGATAAACGCGCCGAAGTCGATGTACTCTTCGCCGCCGACTGCGATCTTGAGGCCGGCGAGCTGGTCTGAGGCATCGCCGCCACCAGTGATGAGCGTGATGAGCGGGTTGATGATGTTGTCGGTGAGCGAGGTGACGATTGCCGTGAAAGCGCCGCCGACGATGACGCCGACAGCCATGTCCATGACGTTGCCGCGGTTGATGAATTCCTTGAATTCCGACATGAAGCTCATTGTTGGTCCCTTCGACCTGGATTCCTCTCATTCACTGCCTTCTAGCAGCTGAAACCATCGTACTATACCACCTGCTCGTATGAGTGCCCCTGCCGTTTACGGGTGAAAAAAGATGACAGTATTGTGACATCCTAGTTTCATGGATTCCGAAGTTTTATAGTAGCTTGAATCATCAGATGTAGGCGAGCGTATCGCCTGCCAATCAAACACAACGACAAATGCTCGTTTGGTTAAGCATGAAGAAGGGTGCATAGGGATTTCTATGGGTTCATTGGCTCTGACTAGCAAGCAAAAGAACATGGTCGTGGTACTGCTTGCAGGAGCGCTGCTCGTTGTTCTGAACGCGACGATGCTCTCTCCGGCGCTTCCGCATATCATGAGGGACACGGGTGTGGATGCCACCACTGTGCAGTGGCTGACGAGCGCCTACTCTCTGGTCGAAGCCGTCGTCATCCCACTCAACGCTTTTCTCGTCGGGCGTTTCAGCACGCGCAAGCTCTTCGTCGGCGGCATGCTCTGGTTTGGCGCTGCTTGCCTTATCGCCAGCTTCTCGCCCAACTTCACCATCCTTCTGGCAAGCCGTGTGATGATGGCCATCGCGACGGGCGTCATCATGCCGATGACCTTCTCGCTCATCCTCATGATCTTTCCGCGTGAGCAGCGCGGAAGCGCCATGGGCATCGTCGGTCTCATCATCAGCTTCGCTCCGGCAATCGGTCCGTCCCTTTCCGGTTTCATCGTCGACGGTGTGGGCTGGCGCATGCTCTTCGTGATCGTGGCCGTGCTGGCGTTCTGCATCTTCATTCTCGCTGCCATCACCCTGAAGAACTTCGAGGGATTCGAGCGCGTCCCCTTCGACCTGCTCTCCAGCATCCTCCTTCTCGTCGGAATGGTGAGCCTGCTCTACGGCATTTCGGATTCCACCAAGGCAAGCATCGTCGCCGTGCCCATAGCGCTCATCATCTTCGGCCTGGTCATGCTCGCGCTTTTCGTAAGGCGGCAGACCAAGCTGGAGTCGCCGCTCCTGCGCGTCGAGGTCCTGAAGTCGCGCAAGTTCCGCACCGCGGTCATACTCATGGCGCTTCTGCAGGCGGCGCTCATCGGCTCGGAGGTCGTGCTCCCCATCTACGTGCAGCAGGTCATGGGGCAGACGGCGACGGTCTCCGGTCTTCTCATGCTCCCCGGCGCGGTCATCGGCGCGATCTGCGGTCTCATCGCGGGGCGCCTGTTCGACCGCTACGGCATCAGAAAGATCGTGCTCTTCGGCGCGGTCGTGCTCGCCTGCGGCGGCTTTGGCGTGACGCTTTTCAACATGGACATGACCATATTGTTCGTGACGCTCGCGTACTCCACGATGTCCATCGGCATCCAGTTCCTCTCGACGCCCATCAATACCTGGGGCATCAACTCGCTCGATAACAAGCTCGTGCCCCACGGCAATGCGCTCTCTGCCACGACCAACCAGGTCGGCGGCTCGGTCGGCTCGGCATTTCTCGCGAGCCTGACTGCGCTGTCCTCGGTTTTCGCGCCTGCGGGAGCGGACGTCCGCACGGTCACGTTCACCGGTGTGCACTGCTCCTTCATCGGCATGTTCTGCCTGCTGATCTGCGTCGTCATCGGCGTGATCTTCTTCGTGCGCGAAAAGCCCTCCGAGGTCGAGGCCGAGCGTGCGGCGCGTCCGCAGTTTGCCTACGGCACCCCCGGCGTCGACCGCGCGTTCTATGCCGGCGACATCATGGACCCGGAGCCCGGCTTTGTCTCTGTGGGTGCGACGGTGCGCGATGCCATCAAGATCATGCGCAGCCGCAACACCTCTGGCGTGCCGATCGTCGACGAGAACAAGGCACCTGTCGGGTTCATCTCCGATGGGGACATCCTGAAGTACCTCTCGCGCCAGACCGGCACCTACTTCAGCGATGGAACGAACTTCTATTCCGTCGTCGACCAAGACGACTTCTGGGCGCGTCTTAAGGAGCTTCTCGAGCTCGACGTCATGCGCATAGCCACCAAGCGCGTTGTCAGCATCGAGATCGATGCCGACGTGGAGGATGCCTTCAAGGCGCTTTCTGAAAAGCGCATCAAGAAGGTGCCGGTCGTACAGGACGACAAGCTCGTCGGGACCTTGAGCCGCTCGAACATCATCACCGCCCTCGAGACCGCCGAAGAGATCGTCGACGCTCAGGCGAGAACCGAGGCGGCCTAGGCGCCTTTCACGCAGGGGCGGGCTTTGTGCGCTCCCGTAACTGCTCGGTGCCGTGGTAGGGTAGATGGGAACTGTGAGAGCGCGTTCAGTCTGAGGAGACAGCAATGCACCCAATCGTTTCCGGAACCTGCCCTGAAAAACCGAAGACGGGGATTGAGCATGCCCCGTCGCGCTTGGCCTCGGCTTTTGCAGGGGAGTCCTACCTGCTTTTCGATGGCGCGTACGGCACGCTTCTTCAACAGGCCCATATCAAAGAAGCGGACACGCTTCCCGAGCTGCTCGCCCTGAACCGCCCCGAGCTCATCACCTCGTTGCACCGCGCCTATGTGGAGGCAGGCGCCGACGTGATCACGCTCGACACATTCGGGGCAAACGCTGCAAAGCTGGGGGATGAGGCGAGCGTCGAGCAAGTCTTTGCCGCGGCCGCAAAATGCGCGCGGGACGCTGGGGCTCCTCTTCTCGCTGCAGAGATCGGGCCACTGATGTCGTTCATGAAGCCGACGGGCACCGTGTCCTTCGACGAGGCGTACGGCTACTTTGCCGAGGAGGCGCGCGCGGGCGAGGCCGCCGGAGCCGACCTCTTCATCATCGAGACGATGACCGACCTTGCCATGTGCCGGGCGGCGCTTCTCGCTGTCCACGAGAACTGCTCGCTTCCCGTTATCGCGCTGATGACGTTCGATGAGAACGGGCACACGCTTGCGGGCAACACGCCGGCGGCCTGCGCGCGCGTGCTCTCCGGTATGGGTGCAGATGCTATTGGCATGAACTGCACTTTGACACCTTCTCAAGCGGTGCAGGTGGTGAAAGAGATCGTCGAGAACTCGACCTGTCCTGTCTGCGCGCAGCCGAATGCGGGAAAACCGGACGTGTCCGAGGGCATTCCCGTCTACGACATGAGCCCTGATGGGTATGCGGGCGACTATCGGGAGCTTCTCGACAGCGGTGTGGGCATCGTCGGCTCGTGCTGCGGCACGACGCCCGAGTACACGAAGGCCCTGCGCGATGAGATCGACAAGAGGGCGCCTGCACCTCGATCCGGGCACGCAGGTCGCTTCATCGCGAGCGCGCGCGAGGTTATCGAGCTTACCGAGGGCGCTGAGGCCGTGGAAGGCTTTGCCTGCCTGCTCAACCCGGATGGAAAGGTCGACGCAGGCGCACTCTCAACAAGCGTCCTTGCTGCAATGACCTCGAGTGCACGTGTCATGGAGCTCGATTTGACGAATGCCACGGAAACACAGGCGGCAGAGGCGGTGCAGACCGTGCAGATGTTCTCGGCCAAGCCGCTCTGGCTCACGGCAGCAGACCCCGCCGTTTTGGAGGAAGCTGTCCGCGTCTGCGTTGGGCTTCCCCTCGTCAGTCTTGAAGGCGACGATGCGGCCATAAACGGCAAGCTCATGGAGAGGCTCGCGCTTCACTATGGATGCGTAACTGCGAACGGTTGAGAAATCTTTTCTTGCGGCAGCCATTGAGACGGTGCGGTTACGGATTGCCCCGCGCTTATGCGCTTTGCCCTATATTCGTTCGAACAAGGCACGAAAAGCCTTACGCCGTCTTTTCTATTAGGAGGCAAACGATGAAGATCCGCATGAACGAGGACCGCGCGATGGTCGACAAGATTCGTGCTGGCGTGCTCAAGCGCGGCGGGTACTGCCCGTGCCGTATCGAGAAGACCGAGGAGAACTACTGCATGTGCCAGGAGTTCCGCGACCAGATCGCCGACCCCGACTTCGAGGGCTACTGCCACTGCATGCTCTATTACAAGGAGAAATAGGGTATTCGGGGCGCTCATCATTTCTGGATGGCATTTCAAACCAAAACCATGTCCCACCCCCGGAGTAGTATGTGATACCGCAAGGCAGCTTCATCATCCACCTCGCTATGTTGTGACGGATGCATGTTACCCGTCCTTGTGATCGGCTGCCTTGCATAATTCGTCTTCCTTGGGGAGGAGCGCCCGTGAGGTTCATTCATACCGCAGACCTGCACCTGGGAAAGCAGATCTACGGCCACGCGCTTGTTCAGGACCAGGCATATGTGCTCGACGAGCTCGCAGATAAAGCGCTATCGCTCGACGTCGATGCGCTGCTCATCGCAGGCGATGTCTTCGACCGGCCCGTTCCCTCGCAAGAGGCACTGCGCTTGAGCGAGAAGTTTCTTGCGCGTTTCGTCGAGGAAAAGATTCCCGTGTACTGCATTCCGGGAAACCATGACGGCGCGGTGAGGCTTGCCCATAACTCTGCGTTGCTCGCCTTTTCTGGTTTGCATATCGCGCGTCCGTTTTCTGGGAGTGTCGAGCGCTACCTGCTCGACTCACACGGCCAGCGTGCCTGTATCCACCTCTTGCCGTTTCTGCGCCCTGCCGATGTCAAGTCAGCCCTTCCCGACGAGGCAGATGACATTCAGGACTATACGGATGCTGTGAGAGTTGCGCTCTCGCATGACGAGCTCGAAGAGGGCTGCGCGAACATCCTCCTTGCGCACCAGTTCGTGGTCGATGGAGACGATGCACCCGAGCAGTGCGAGTCCGAGACGCTTTCCGTAGGCGGTATGGACAGTGTCGAGGCAGCTGTATTCGATGGGTACGATTACGTAGCCCTCGGCCATCTCCACGGGCGCCAGCAGGTGAGGCGTCCCGAGGTCCGCTACAGCGGCAGTCCGCTGAAGTACTCGTTTTCCGAGGTAAACCACCATAAAGGCGTGCAGCTTGTCGAGATAGGGGACGGGGTCTGCTCGGTGAGCGATGTGCCCCTCGAGCCATTACACGACCTGCGTGAAATTTGTGCGAGCTATGAGGACTTGCAGACGGGTATAGATAAAGGCGATCACGAAGACTATCTGCATGTGACGCTCAAGGACCGCTCGCTCTATGACGCGATGAAGAAGGTCCGCGCAATTTATCCCAACGTGCTCAAGCTCGATTGGGAACAGGGCTTTTCCGATGGGGAAGAGGAGACCAAGCTCACCATGAGCGACGTAGAACAGAAAACGCCCCTTGACCTGTTCGAGGCATTTTTCGAGGAACAGACCGGCTCCAAGCTCGAAGAGGACGAGGCGAGGATCGCCCGGGAGCTCTTCTCCGAGGCAGCCGAGGCAGGTGCATCGGAATGAAACCGCTCAAGCTGACGATGCAGGCGTTTGGCCCGTACGCAGGCGAGCAGGTCATCGACTTTGCCGCCCTCGACCATGGACTCTTCTTGCTCACTGGGCCGACCGGTTCGGGCAAGACGAGCGTTTTCGATGCACTCAAGTACGCGCTGTTCGGGCAGATGAGCGATGTCGAGCGCCGACCCGAGGGTATGAGA
>JBMNPN010000074.1:0-11142 GCA_050943615.1 Coriobacteriales bacterium | reverse complement strand
GATTGCTTGTCCTCGGCAGAAGGAAAGTCAAAAGATGAGATGTCCCGAAAGCTCTTATTGATTCGCTGACCATCACGATATTTGCCTACACGGTCCTTCAAGGTGTTGAAACGTGAACCCGTGGTAACGACTGTAGCGTGTCTTTCATCATGAACGGTTTTAATTTTTATACCTTCACCCGTGAGAAAATCACGCAAAGCTTTATTTGAAAACTTCTCGTCGTCAGAAAGAAAAATCTCGAAGATACGAATATCTTCGTTGGAAAGTGAACCAGTACCTTGAAGCTTGGTATATTCATTCACGATCTTTTGAAGACCGGATGAGAGCACTTTTCCATGCTCATAATGATCTACGTCTTCTTTTTTCGGACCACGTGGAGAGCCGGGATCTACATAGTCTACTTCAGTCTCTGGTATTAAGAGATGCGGCCTGTAATCACTCATCTGTCGAATCATCTCCTTTGGTTAGCTTATTTATTTGATAAAGTAAGGTGTTATGAGGGACACCGATTGCTTTTGCAAGAGACCGGATACTAGCACCCTTGCTGTTAAGAATGACAGCCGCTTCAGCGACCCCTTTTCCGTTTGAATTATCCGTTAGCTGTTGAATTAATAATTCTATAAAATCATCCATTGTCACCGGATTGCCTGATGTTACAGATCTTTTTGCAGTTGAAATAACCAGTTCTTTAATCTGAGCAGAGCTACGATCTGATGTGAGAACAGCCATTTTCTTTACGTTCAATTTATTAGGAAAATTATAGTCATCGAGCCACCGCTGAATGAGCTGGGCACGTTGTTCTTCATCAGGATATCCTAGATTTAACACGTAGTTAAACCTTCTCCATATTGCAGGATCCAGCAGATGCTCATGATTAGTAGCAGCGATGAGAAAAACATTATCCGGCATATTATCAAAGTTCTGTAGTAGAGCAGTGACGACTCGCTTCAATTCACCAAGTTCATTACCATCGTCACGCTTCTTTGCGATTGCATCAAATTCATCAAGAAATAGCACAACCGGAGAATTTCCAAGGCTCGAAAAGACTCTACGTAAATTAACACTTGTCTGGCCTAGATATGAAGAAACCAAGCCATCCAATCTGACATAAGCCATAGGAAGATTAAGTTCGTGAGCAATGGCGTGTGCTGTCATTGTTTTTCCACATCCGGGTGGTCCGCATAAAAGTAGCCGATTTGCAGCTGGGAGATTATGCTCTGCAAGTTTTGCCTGATCCTTATGTTCTTCCAGTATTTGTAGAATCAATTCTTTTTGCTTCGGAGGGAGTATGACATCATCCAATGAAATAGAGGGATGAATGAAGTCATATAGCTCAAGATGGCTGTCTTTATCTCTTGGTGTTACAACGGAAGATCCTCCAACGGACTGTACAGAAAATCCTGGTTCATCTTCAGTAATAACAGCAGGCTTTTTCTTGCTGTCTGTCCTTGCACCCTTGTATGATGCAAGGATCAAGCTTGATACTCGGACATTTCCCTTTTTATCTTCATCTGCAGCTAATGCATCCACTGCGGCCTTGAATTTTGATTCATCCCCGGAGCAATGGGCTGCGATGATGTTGGCAATAAGTTCGGCTTTCATTTCATATGAGCTCCTTTACCATATACTTTTGTAACTTTTAGTTTACACTTCTGGAGTTCTAAAGTCAACAAAAAGCCATCGAATATTTGACCACTTTTGACCACGTCGAAAAAGCTGATAAAGCGAGCCTCAATTGTAAACTGAGATTCCATACCCAGGATCTCAGGCAGAGTTAATCATCAATAGTTACATATCAGGGAAGAAGTGTATGGATTCTTCCTTACAAAGATGAGATGGGCTGGAAAGCCTGTCTCATTTTTTGCTATCTTTAAGACCTCTGGCGGTCGTTAGAAAGGAACCGCTATGTCTAAATTTTTAACCTATGAGGACCGTCTGGAGATTGCCAGCGGTCTCAAAGAGCATCAGTCGTTCGGTGCAATCGGCAGGAATCTCGGGAAAGACCGGACAACGATTGCCAAGGAAGTAAAACGATACTCCTTTGATAAAAAGAGTGGGCGCCCAGGCTATCCCTTTAACCCATGCAAGCTTAGGAAAAGCTGTAAACGTAAGGGCATCTGCGAAAACAGATGCACTCATACCTCGCTTTATAAGTGCAGCCTGTGCGCAGAATGCTACCGACACTGTAAGGACTTTGCTGAGGATGTCTGTACCGTCAAGAATAAACCTCCTTACGTCTGTAACGGATGTGGAGAGATGAGCAACTGCACCCTCCTGAAAAAGCTCTATGATCCCGCAGATGCCCATATCCGGGCGGAGAAGTCCATCTCAGAAGCCCGTACTGGAATCCTGACGGATGAAGCCACGATTGCAAGGATCAATGCCATCATCGCCCCTCTGGTAAAGAATGGTCAGTCTCTCCATCAGATCTATCTTGATCATGTAGATGAGCTCATGTGCAGCGAGAAGACCCTTTACAACTATGTAGACGCCCAGCTCTTTGACGTCAGGAACATCGACCTTCCAAGGAAGGTGAAATATCGTCCGCGGTATAAGAAGCCGGAGTTCAAAGTAGACAGAGGCTGCCGCATAGGGCGGAGCTATCAGGATTTTCTGAAGTTCATGGAGACAGAACCTGAGACCCATATCGTCCAGATGGACAGCGTTATCGGCAAAGTCGGAGGCAAATGCCTTCTTACAATCCACTTCGTGGATACCAGTCTGATGTTGGCTTTCCTTCGCGATGCGAATACCTCGCGATCAGTTATCGATATATTCAACCGTCTGGATTACGCCCTGGGCACCGTTCTCTTTGAAAAGCTCTTTCCTGTGATTCTTACCGACAATGGCAGCGAGTTTTCAAATCCCAAAGAGATAGAGTACCGGGAGGACTTTGGTGAATCCCATTCCCTCATGAGGACCAGGGTCTATTACTGCGATCCAAGCAGTCCGTATCAGAAGGGCTCCTGCGAGGTCAATCATGAGCTGATCCGGAGGATACTGCCCAAGGGTTCCAGCTTTGATGACCTGACTCAGGAAGATGTGACCCGGATGATGGACCACATCAACTCGTACAAAAGAAAGAAGCTGAATGACCGCACACCATACGACTCATTCAGCTTCCTGTATGGAGAAGAAGTGCTTAAAAAACTGGGATGTTCAAAGGTTGCCGCCGAGAACATCATCCTGAAGCCAAAACTTCTCAAGAAGTAACCATTATTCAGACACGGCCGCCAGAGAAAAACACAACTGAGCACCTGAAGTAAGGGATGGAATCTCCGTATACAAAAAGTTTCGAGCGTGATTCGATCTCTGTTTGCTATGCAGAAATTTGGTCTGGAGTCATTATAGCATGCCCATTAATTATTAAAATCTGGGATTCTTGATTACAAAACGGGATTTTCATTTACAAATCGGGATTCTCGGTTACAGAATATCACCTCTTATTTACCAAACGGGAGTCTCCGCTTACAAACGGGATTCTCAAGCTACATTTCATCTATAATTCAAGAATTCGATGGAAATTTTCTTGTGAACGCTCGATTAAATCTTGAATTTGCATTGTCGGATGTGTATAATAGGTCTATAAGTCTGATTTTGGCGGAAAGCGAGGTAAGCGTCATGGCCATTAGCTATAAGAAATTGTGGAAACTACTGATAGATCGCGATATGAAAAAGAAGGACTTACAGAAGGCTGCCGGTATCAGCTCGGCATCAATAACAAAACTTGGAAAAAACGAAAATGTAAATACAGAGATCATAGAAAAAATATGTGTTGCCCTGGACTGTGATGTCAGCGACATAATGGAAATGACGAACGAAGAGGCAAAATGAGGAAGGTGGATCGGCATGGGTGAGATCATTGAATATGGGAATCTCAAAAGACAGAAGAACACCATCTCCCGGCTGCTCATTTACTGGACTCGAATACGGGAATTGTCTTCTCAGCCGGTGTCCATCAGCAAGCCTTTATCAGAAAAGCTGCAGGAAGTATCACCGCGGAGCCGGACTATGCGGCTCTCCTCATGCTTTCAAAGCGTGCTCGCTCAGTATCCGGATAATGTGGTCATCAAGGATATCGACGTTATGTTCAACCCGGCTTATCAGGTTGATGTTTTGAAGATTCTGACCGAGGCCCGCAAGAGCAAACCATATAGTGTTATCTGGCCGGGACGATATGAAAACGGAGCGCTTTATTACAGCGAGCAGGGGTACCCGGACTATAAAACATATGAAGTAAAGAACTATGACATCACCTGTGTCATTTAAGGAGGAAACGCCAGCATGAAGTATTCAGAGCTAATCAGCTTCAAACCAATTGAATCAACGATACAGCTCGTTGAGGGAACAAAAACACAAAGCGGAGTCAAGGAACTCGTGCAGACCTACGTCATGTCAGACAGCATGGCGGAGAGCCTGCAGGCTCCTGTCATCGACCAACTCCAGATGGATGAAGTGGTCGACAACAAAGGCGTTTTCATCGTAGGTAACTACGGCACTGGTAAATCACACCTGATGAGCGTGATCTCCGCAGTCGCCAATGACGCAGATAATCTTCAGTACCTGCAGAACCAGAATTTCGCCAAGCGGATGGAACCGGTCGCAGGAAAGTTCGAGATCCTGAGGCTGGAAATCGGTGGTGTCACCATGACGCTTTATGACATTCTCTTCGACTACATCGAGGAGGATTTCCAGCGTCGTGGCATTGATTTCAAGAAGCCGGACTACTCTACAGTCCGTGATAACAAGAAGGTAATCCGTCAGATGATGGAAGCCTTCAATGCAAAGTATCCGGACAAGGGATATCTGATCGTCGTCGATGAGTTCCTTGCCTACCTGACTTCCAGAGACGAGCGCCAGCTGGTTCTCGACCTGGAAGTGCTGCGTGCATTTGGAGAGATGTGCTCCAAGAGCAATCTCCGGATCATCCTCGGTATTCAGGAGAAGATCTTCGACAATCCAAAGTTCAGCTTCGTGTCCGAAACGCTGAAGCATGTCAGCGACCGCTTCACGCAGATGGAGATCACGAAGGAAGATACGGAGTACGTTGTTTCGGAAAGAATCCTGAAGAAGAATCCTGAGCAGAAGGCGCTGATCCGCAATCACCTCGAGAAGTTCTCCAGCCTTTACAGTGGGATGTCCACGCGCATGGATGAATTCGTAGATCTGTTTCCGATTCATCCAGCATACATTGATGTGTTCAACAAGGTCTACCTCGTAGAGAACCGGCACATCCTGAAGAACATCTCCAAAGTTATCCGCGACATCTTCGACAAAGACGTACCGGAAGATGCGCCGGGAATCTATTCCTTCGATACTTATTGGCCAGCAATTAAGGGTAATGGGCTTCTGAAGAGCGACGTCACGATCAGCAAGGTCGTAAACGCCAGCACCCAGTTGGAGGAGATCATCAATCGCTCCTTCCCGCATAAGGTTTATAAGCCGCTCGCAATTCAGATCATTTACGCACTCAGTGTACATAGGCTGACAACGAACGGCCTCGATGTGCAGTTCGGACTGACGGCAGAAAATCTGAAGGATGACCTTTGCCTGTATCTGGATTCTATGCCGGAAAACGACGCGGACTTCCTTCTTGGCGTTGTCAATACGACGCTCAAGGACATCATGACGACAGTCTCCGGACAGTTCATCATCCACAACGACGCCAACAACCAGTACTACATTGATGTCGACAAGATCGTCGACTACGACGAGAAGATCAATCAGAAGGCATCGCTTCTGGCTCCGGCAGAATTGAATCGCTACTTCTATACGGTTGTCTATAACTGCCTTGAATGGGATGCGAAGGAATACGTCACAAACTTCAAAATCTACGAGTATGACCTGAACTGGAACAGCCACAACATCTTCAGGGAAGGTTACCTCTTTATGGGACTTCCGGGAGAACGCAGCACGGCCCAGCCGGAGCGGGACTTCTATATTCACATTATGCCGCCGTATGACAACGGCAATGTGGATATCGCCAACCTCCCAGATGAGGTCTACTTCTTCTTCCGCTCCTCGGATGAGTTCAAGAAGAACCTCGAGCTGTATGCCGCTGCCAATCAGCTGGCCGAAATCAGCGAAGGCAAAGACAAGGAAGCATACCTGAACAAAGCGAAGATGTTCAACCGCCAGCTCGTAAAATATCTGAGCGACAACAAGAACACCTGCTTCAACGTGACCTACAAAGCTCAGATGCGGCAGCTGATCGAGGTTTTGAAAGGCAAGTATCGTCCAGACCTGACTTTCAAAGATACCATCGACCTCGCAGCCTCGATCTGCCTCGACGAATATTTCACGGGCAAGTACAAAGACTTCCCGGTCATGAAGACCAGAGTCACCAGAAAGAACATGGCAGGACTGGCACGGGATTCCTTTGACTATTTTGCAGGCCGGAAGACGCAGCAAGCACGGATGATGCTCGAGAGCTTTGGTGTGCTCGAGGATGACAAGATCAAACCTGAAAACTCGAAGTATGCCAGATATTATATCGATCGCCTGCAGGAGCTGCCGCCACAGGGCGTGCTGAACTATACAGACATGTTTGAAGAGCAGTTCATGGGTGTGTATATCGACAAGCAATTTAAGATCAGCTTCTTGTTTACACCGATCATCTTCCTGTCGCTTGTTTACGCGGGCTACGCTGTCATTACGCTGAACAATGGCAAGACGATAACAGCATCCAACCTTGATGAGATTCCAAATACAAATGCGCTTGATCTGTACGAATTCAAGTACATCTCCCGTCCGGCAAAGATGGCTCTGGCGGAGCTCAAGAAGATGTTCGAGGTACTTGGCCTCAATCCTGCGCTCCTGGATCTGCCGAAGGACAGAGACAATGGCGTCAAGCAGCTCATTCAGGCCGCACAGAATCTTTGCAATGATGCGGTTCTCGGAACAAGGAAACTTTCTGACGGTTTCGAGCTGTGGGGAGAGCCGCTTGCAGATTCGCAGATGAAGGCGAAAATGCAGAGCGCCTGCGATAAGGTTAAGGAGGAATTCAGCAACTACTCAGCGAAGTTCAACACTTTCGCAAAGCTGAATAATTTCCGGCACACGATGGATGAGATTCAGGAAATTGAGAAGCAGATCTGGACTTTACGTCGTATTCCGGAGTATCTCGATTTCAAGAGCGAATGCGGAGATTTAGTCGGATACGTTGCAAGTGTCCAGAACTTCGATATTGAGGAGCTGAAAGCTTCCATCGAAGATGCGCGTGCAGCTTTCCGTACAGCCAGAGACAGCATCGCAGAAGGTACCAGTGGAACGGATGCAGCCCGCGCAGTGGAGGATGCGCTGGAGCCGGTTCAGGAGAAGTACATCAATCTCTATTACGATGCGCATTCGAAGAAACGCCTCGGCATTGAGGACGCACAGCGGAAAGGCAAGATTCAGGAGAGCCTTGCGCTAAAGAACCTTAGAAAGCTGCACGGCATTACAATCCTTCCCGGCGCAAAGCTCACAGACCTCGAAACTTCGATGGCGAATATCAAGGTCTGCTACGAACTGACACCTAACGAGCTGAAAAAGAATCCGATCTGCCTGCATTGCCATTTCGATATGAGCAGCCATGAGAGAAATGTGCATGGGCTGTTGGATCAGATTGACGACGGCATTGATGAGCTGACACAGGAATGGACGAAGAAGCTGCTGGAGACCGTCACCGATCCGCTTGTGCTCGCTCAGAAGCAGTACCTGAACGACGACCAGCAGAAAGTCATCGACGACTTTGTAAATTCAAAAGAACTGCCGAAGCGTGTAGATGATTTCTTTGTTGAAAGCATCACCGCGCTCCTGAAAGGATTCGAACCGGTGGTCATCGATGCAGAGACGCTGGTGGAAAAACTTGAGCAGCTGCAGCCACTCAGCGAGGACAAATTCCGTAAGAAATTGAATGACATCATTGCTTCCTATACAAAGGGTAAGGATGAAAGCAAGCTGCGTATCGTCGTAAAACGCAAGGAGAATTAAAACATGGAGAAGAGAGAACT
Organism: Coriobacteriales bacterium; assembly: GCA_050943615.1. Lineage (GTDB taxonomy): Bacteria > Actinomycetota > Coriobacteriia > Coriobacteriales > QAMH01 > CACZQA01. Next base: position 3,148 of record JBMNPN010000074.1, on the reverse strand, counting down.
GACAAAGGAGGACCTCGACAAGGTCCGTGATATAGAAGGCTTTCCAATCGGCTCGGATGAGGACATCATTACCCTCTCTGATGCACCGTATTATACAGCATGCCCGAATCCATTCATCAAGGAGTTCATTGAAGAAAATGGAACACCTTATGACGAGGAGACGGATGATTATCACTGCGAGCCGTTTGCAGCAGATGTGAGTGAAGGGAAAACTGATCCTATTTATATGGCTCACGCTTACCATACCAAGGTACCATATAAAGCTATTGTACGATACATCCTTCACTATACAAATCCAGGAGATATTGTTTTTGATGGTTTTTGCGGAACAGGAATGACTGGAGTTGCAGCTCAATCCTGTGGACATCTTTCTAATGAAGATCAGGCCCTTTTTAAGGCAGAAATGGGAAATGTGAAATTTGGTACCAGAAAGGCTGTGTTAAACGACTTAGCTCCTATAGCAGGTTTTTTAGCTGACGTATACAATTCACATGTGGATCCATTTCAATTTGAAAAGAGACTTGATTCATTAATAAGTCAGGTTTCTGATGAAGTTGGCTGGGTTTATGAAACTAATGTAAGCGAGGATAACCAGCTTCTTTTTGGATCTTCAAAAGGGACGATCAACTACACTATATGGTCTGATGTACTTATATGCCCACACTGCGGTGAGGAAATTGTCTTCTGGGATGCTGCAATAGAAGGAAATGGTGGAAAAGTAAAGGACGTCTTTTCATGCCCACATTGCGGGGCGTCGATGAAAAAGAACGATTGCGAGAAAGCAATGACGCCTGTGGTGGATGATGCTCTTGGCAAAGTTATATCAATGATTAAGCAAGTTCCAGTACAAATAAACTATACATATGGAGGAAAAAGATATACAAAAAGGCCAGATAAGAGTGACATGGCGGTTATTGAAAAAGTAAACAATATGCATATACCCTACTGGTATCCAACATTAAGAATGCCAGAAGGAAAAGAAGCCAGACGTAATGATAAGTCTGGAATAACGCATGTGCATCACTTTTTTACAAAAAGAAATTTATATGTCCTGTCGTGCCTTTATGAGCACATAGGCGATGACAAGCAGTTAAAGTTTTTATTTACTTCAATTCTCCAACGAGCTTCAAAACTCTTCAAATGGAGTAAGAATCAAGCTGGCCCGTTATCGGGGACACTTTATATTTCTTCTTGTGTGTATGAGACATCGGTTTTTTCACTGATCAATAACAAGAAAAAATTGTTTGAGGCTTGGAGGTCTGAAAATAAGCAGGTGGCTGTTAACACAGCTTCTTTAACTGATTTAAGGAATGTCCCTAACAATTCAATTGATTACATTTTTACAGATCCGCCTTTTGGAGGTAACTTGATGTATTCAGAATTAAGTTATCTTTGGGAGGCGTGGCTCAAGGTAAGAACCAATAACTCAGATGAAGCAATTATAGACACTGTACAGAACAAAAGCTTGGTAGATTATCAAAACTTAATGACAGCTTCTTTTACACAATGCTTTAACATTTTAAAGCCAGGCCATTGGATGACTGTCGAGTTTCATAATTCAAAAAATTCAGTTTGGAATGCGATTCAACAAAGTCTAAGTAGAGCCGGATTCGTTATTGCAGATGTCCGTACTCTTGATAAGAAGCAAGGCAGCTTTAAGCAGGTAAACAATGCATCAGCTGTAAAACAAGACCTTGTCATATCTGCCTATAAACCCAAGGAGAAATTTCGCAAGGAATTTGAAGAAAAAGCCGGTACAGAAGAAACTGCATGGGCATTCGTTCGTCAGCACCTTACTAATCTTCCTGTTGTAGTCGATGCGGATCACAATGGTAAGATCGACATCATCTCTGAGCGACAGGCGTACCTGCTCTTCGACCGCATGGTGGCTTACCATATCATGAATGGGATTCCGGTGCCGATTGATGCGACGGATTTTTACAAAGGTCTTGACGAGAGGTTTTTGAAACGCGACGGCATGTATTTTCTCCCGGATCAGATAAATGAGTACGATACCGCTCGTATAAAAATGGATGTTGAGCCGGTTCAGTTTGAGCTGTTTGTAACAAATGAGAAGTCTGCCATTGCGTGGCTGTACCAGCAGCTTGATACACCGCAGACATATGCAGAACTTCAGCCGAAGTTCATGCAGGAAGTGAAGTCAGTTGACCGCTATGAGGATATGCCTGAGCTGTCTGTTATGCTGGACGAGAACTTTATTCAGGATGACAAAGGTCGCTGGTATATTCCGGATCGAACGAAGGAAGGCGATGTTGCCAAGCTCCGCGAAAAGAATCTCTGGAAAGAGTTTGAAGGTTACATGAATAGCAAAGGCAAGCTGAAATTGTTCCGCTCAGAAGCTATTCGTGTCGGTTTCTCGCGGCTTTGGAAGGACAAGAACTATCAGGCCATTGTTGATATGGCAGAACGTCTGCCTGAGCAGACTATTCAGGAAGATGACAAATTACTGATGTATTACGACATTAGTTTGAGCCGCGTGCAGTAAGGCTTTGATCTGCACATTTTTGGAGGTGGCAATGCATGCTGAAGGCAGGGGAATTCGCCTTTGACAGGAATACAGGAAGAAGTGTACAGGTGCTCGAACGGCTCGAAGTGTGGGGATATGTGTCCTATCGCGTCTTCGATCCATCGACCGGAACCGTCTATAAAGTGATGGAGGACAGCCTGAGTGATTCAGTTGGATCGAATACCTACGATGAGAATTATCTGCGCTATGTTACGTTGCTGTCAAAGATTAAAAACGAAACTGCAGGAGGACTCCTGACTTCTCTTGCCAGCGGTGTCATTCCGCTGCCGCATCAGCTGCATGTGTTGAATCGTGTGATGTCCACAAACAACATCCGCTATATTCTGGCGGATGAGGTCGGCCTCGGGAAAACGATCGAGGCTGGCATGGTCATCAAGGAACTGAAAGCAAGAGGACTGGTCAGGCGGACGCTTGTGGTCTGCCCGACCGGCCTTGTAACGCAGTGGTCTGCGGAAATGCAGGAGAAATTCCACGAGAAGTTTCAGGTGATTCTTCCGTCGGACTACGATACGATTCGCAGGCTTACGGACAGCGAGGATGTCTATGGGCAATACGATCAAGTCATCTCCCCGATGGATTCGATCAAGCCGCTCGAAAAAC
>JBMNPN010000073.1:0-11249 GCA_050943615.1 Coriobacteriales bacterium | reverse complement strand
AGGTCGGATGCAGATGTAGTGGAATCTTCTTTTTCGGAGTCCGAACGGCGCGGGCAGAGTTCTATGGGCGGCAACCAAGGCGATGGCGCTTCCGAGATTGAAGAGCGCCCAGGCCAAGACCGCGCTGGTTCGCATGATGCAAGGATGGGGAAAGATACGAGTGAAAAGGGCTCAAGACCGTCAGGGAACGGATCCTTGGATTCTGGTGGCGGCAGCGGGGATGCACCGGGAAAGGGCAGGGCTTCTGCTCCCGATGACAATGCACACGGCCATGGACGCGAGCCTTCCCGCAGACAGGCAGGCGAGCGCCGTGAAAACGATGGCGCAAGTGCGCCTGACCCCGGGACAAGGACGCGCAGAGCACCCACGAACGCTAGCGACTCTCAGACAGGGGCAGCCTCGGGGTCGGGACAGGAAAGCGACGACTCTCATGACAGCGAGGAGCAGGACATGACTGAAGACCAGCAGAAAAAGCAGGGCGAACCCGAAGAGCGGCAGGAGCTGACGGGTGCTGCCGTGCCGCCCGAGGACAAGTTCGACATCGATGCCGATAAGCTCGACGATATCGAGGAAGACCCGTTCGTGGTCATGCTGCGCAAGCGCATCGCCCGCTTCGAGAACGGTGATTATCTCAATATGCAGATCGACCAGAAGATGGCGCGCAGGAAGGCCGAGGGCAAGGGCTGCAGAGACGGTGGGGTACCCGCGCCGCCGGCACCCAAGGGCAAGTCCTCTCTCGAGATGGGGCCTGCGCGCAACACTCCCTTCTCGATGACCTATCGTCCATAAAGACCCTACCTGGGCGCATTGCTCTTCTTGCGAAATTATTCATTTCACAGGTAAAGCACTTTTTCGATGCATTCGGGTTTGGTATAGTCATCCCCGTATGTTGTTCGGTGCATGAATTGGAGGCAAGCTAGCCTGTGAAATCGCACTCCTCAGCGGGATCCTTTCTCTGCTCCATTGCAGTGACGTGCGCGCTCGTGACCACGGGCGTGGGATTTCCCGTCTCCACTTTCGAGGCGCTTGCCGAGACAGAGACGGCCCAGACTACGACTGCCGACAGCGACTCTTCTGCGAGCTCCACTGCCTCAGAAGCGCAAGATTCCTCTTCGAGCGCATCCGATTCCTCGTCTTCATCCTCTTCTGCTGAAAGCTCGTCCAGTTCCGCCTCTTCTTCGTCTTCCTCTGCACAGAGCACGAAGTCAAGTGCGTCCTCCACGAAATCTTCGAAATCTTCCTCTGAAGCGTCGTCGAAGAAATCTTCTTCCTCGAAGTCAAAGAAACAGACGTCGAAATCGAAGAAGAATGCCAGTACCGATGTGAAGTCTGCCCTTGCGACGGCATCTTCCGAGGAGGCAAAAGCCTCGTCTGCCGCCTCTTCCATGTCGAGCTATACCTCCGAGCTCTCCTCGTGCCTTTCGGGCTACGGCGACAACAGCAAAAAGATCAAATCCGTCAACGCCCAGGTGAAAAAGCTGCGTGCAAAAACGAGCAAGCTCGAAAAGCGCATCTCCCGCGCCCAAAGCGTGCTTGACGCCAGCACCGAGGAGCTCTCCGAAAACACCGATGTCGGCATCATGTCCTTGCTGACCGGTCAGGCGAGCTTCGATGACATCGATTCGCGCGCCTATCTGCTCAACAAGGTCATCGAAAGTCAGAAAGTCGAGATTAAGAAGGCCAAAGCCGAGAAGGCGAAGGTGCAAAAGAAAATCGCCGAGCTCGAAAAGAGCGTGAAAAAGCAGAAGGCCGCAAAGAAGAAGCTCATCGACAAGGGCAATAAGGTCGCCTACAAGCTCGAGGAGAAGGCCTCGATGATGCGCAGCCACGATCAGGCTGCCGTGGACGCGGTCTCCGGGCTCGACACTTCCGTGAAGGGCGTTTCCTCGGCGCAATCGTCTGCAAAGGGCCAGCAGGCGGCACATGCAAGTGCGCGCAAGAGCGCCCTTTCGGTCCTTTCGAGCTGGTACGATCTCAGCGATACGCTCTCCGGTACCTCAGATGCCCTTACCTTTGGCGTCGGCTACGATTTCGACCTGAGCGAGAAGGCCTTTGTGAAGAAGTGGGGCGACGCCATCGACAAGTTCTATGCGGACTTCAGTGCCCAGGCGGGCTTTACCGCACCGCTTTCAGGGCACGGAAAAGAGATGGCGGAAAGCGCCTACAAGCACATGATCGACCCGCGCCTGTGCGCGGCAGTGAGCATCGTGGAATCGAGCGGTGGCCAGTACTGCATCAAGTCCTGCAACGCGTGGGGCTGGGGCGCGGCCGATAGCGACCCGTACGGAGGAGCCTCTGCCTGGTCGTCATGGGAAGAGGCCATCGAGAGCTGGCATACGGGCATCGACACCTCCAAGACCGGCATGGCCGATGCGGGAAGCGTCGGCGAGCTCGGCGAGATTTACTGCTCGTCGAAGGACTGGGCCGCCAAGGTCACCCAGTACATGGAAAAGATCGAGAGCTTCGCGGAGTAAGCGCTTCTCGTCTTTCAGCGCTTGTTGCTGGCAGCGACGGGACTATTCGAGCGTCTCGGCAAGGTGCGAGAGGACGGCCTGGGCGCGGCGGTCATCGGGACGGCAGGCGGCAAAGAAGGTCTTGAACTGCTCGCGGATGGGAAGCGCGACCTTGCCCGCCTCGCCGAATGCCTCGAGCGCGTCGTGGCCTTCCGGTACGAGCAGGATGCCGTTCTTGAGGTCGGGAAGCGGGTCCTGGCCCTCGAAGTAGGGGATTTCCTTTTCGCGATACGAAAGACCCATGGTGGAAAGCATCTTTTTCGTGTCCGCCCAGTTCTCTTCCTCGAACTCCATTCCCTGCTCGTCGTGCAGGAACATGCGGCCGTTGATGTCGCGCGCCGAGAGCTCCTCTTTTTCTGCGAGGGCATTCCCGGACTCCATCAACGCCATGAGGCGGCAATGTGCCATGAGCTTGCGGGGGTACTGGCTTGGGAGCGTCGCGAGGCGCGGGTCGTTCGCCAGGAGGAAGACGATGTCGACGAACCCCTCGTCGAGCGCTTCGGAAAGCGGACGGTCCTTGATGACGTCGTTGGGCTGAAGTTCGACGATGACATCGTCGCCGTCCAGCGTAAAGCCGCGGCAGCAGTCCTGCACGCGGCGTGCCAGACCGCCCATGCGGTACAGCCCCGCGATGGAAAGGGCGTCCATGTCCTGGCGCGAGCGGGCATAGTGCTCGACTTCTTCGAGCACGCCCTTCATCTCACGTGCCTTGCCGAGCACGAAGGACCCAGCTTCTGTGAGGCGCATGCCAGCGGAGTGGCGTTCGAGGAGCTTGAGTCCGAGCTCTTCTTCCAGAGCGCGCATGTGGCGGCTCAGACACGGCTGCGACTGCGTGATCTTGGTAGCAGCACGCGAAAGCGAGCCTTCTTCGGCAACCGTGATGAATTCGATGAGATAGTCAGCATGCATGTCTTATGGCCCCTCACTTGCGAGTATATGCAGGAATTGTACAACCTTTTTCCTGTTCTTATTCCGATATGAATAGATTTTTGCCAAAAATGTCTACCCCTATTCGCATATGAGTCGCTGAGCTCGTGTGGCTTGCCTGTATCATGGAGTCATGACCAGACAGAGACGACATTCAACAGCAGGTACAAGTGCACGACGTGACGATTCGAGAAAGCATACGGGGCGGAAGGCTCACGGCAATGCGAGTACGTCCTCGGGTCGGAGGCCCAAGGAGCGTGCAATAAGCAAACACGCCACGACTCCCAAGCATCCCTTAAAGCCCGAGTCCGCTTTCCTGCCGATGACAATGAAGGCCGCCGAGGCACGCGGCTGGGATCGGGTCGACTTCGTCTACATCTGCGGAGATGCCTACGTGGACCATCCGAGCTTCGGCATGGCGATCATCACGCGCCTGCTCGAGGCCCATGGCTATCGTGTCGGCATCATCAGCCAGCCCGATTGGCGCGACCCTGAAAGCGTCTGCGTCTTCGGCGAGCCTGTACTCGGCTTTCTGGTGAGCAGCGGCAACATGGATTCCATGGTGAACCACTACACGGTCGCAAAGAAACCGCGGCACACGGATGCCTATTCTCCAGGCGGGAAGGCGGGGCTCAGACCCGATCACGCCTGCGTGGCCTACGGCAATCTGATTCGACGTACGTACAAGACAACGCCCATCATCTTGGGCGGAATCGAGGCCTCGCTCAGGCGCCTTGCTCACTATGACTACTGGTCCGACAAGCTGAAGCGCTCGATTCTGCTCGATTCCGGCGCCGATCTCATCTCCTATGGGATGGGGGAGCGCTCGATTATCGCCATTGCCGATGCGCTGGCAAGCGGGCTTTCGGTCTCCGACCTCACCTTCATTCCGGGCACGGTCTATCGGTGCCGCTCTATCGAGCACTGCGCCGATCCCGTTATCTTGCCCTCCTTCGAGGATCTGCAGAAGAGCAAGAAGACGTTTGCGGAAAGCTTTGGCATCCAGTACCGAAACCTCGACCCCTTCTCTGCCCACACGCTGGTAGAGGAGTATCCACATGAGGTCTTCGTCGTGCAGAACCCGCCTTCGATGCCGCTTTCTACAGAGGAGATGGACATGGTCTATGGGCTGCCGTACGCACGCGATTGCCATCCCTCGTATGCTGCTGCCGGCGGTGTGCCCGCGCTATCCGAGGTGCGCTTCTCGCTTACGAGCAATCGCGGCTGTCTGGGGGAATGCGCGTTCTGCGCGCTCAACTTCCACCAGGGGCGCATCATCCAGACCAGAAGCGACGAGTCGATTATCTCCGAGGCCGAGCTCATGACCCACGACCCCGCATTCAAGGGGTACATCCACGACGTGGGAGGGCCGACGGCCGAGTTCAGGGTACCGGCCTGCACCAAGCAGAAAACTGCGGGCGCCTGCGTCAACCGACGCTGCCTGGCGCCAGAGCCGTGCAAGAACCTGCAGGTGAGCCACAAAGAGTACGTCGAGCTGCTTCGCAAGCTTTCGGCACTGCCGGGCGTCAAGAAGGTCTTCGTGAGAAGCGGCATCCGCTTCGACTACGCGTTGCTCGACCCGGATCGGACCTTCATCAAGGAGCTGGCTGCCAATCATGTGAGCGGCCAGCTGCGCTTGGCCCCCGAACACGTCTCCAAGCGCGTGCTCGACATCATGGGAAAGCCGGGCATCGAGGTCTACAACGAGTTCGTGCACGAGTTCGACGAGGCGAGCAGGGCGGCGGGCAAGGAGCAGTACGTGCTGCCGTATCTGATGTCGTCGCATCCGGGCTCGACGCTGAAGGATGCCGTCGAGCTGGCAGAGTTCTGCCGCGACCTCGGGTTCAATCCCGAGCAGGTCTCCGACTTCTATCCAACGCCCTCCACGGTGAGCACTTGCATTTTCTACACCGGCTATGACCCGCGCACGATGCAGAAAGTGTACTGCGCACGCTCTCCGCATGAGAAAGCGCTGCAGCGGGCTCTCATCCAGTACCGCAATCCCAAGAACCACGGTCTGGTGCGCGAGGCGCTCCACAAGGCGGGACGCGAGGACCTGATCGGCTATGGCAAGAAATGCCTCGTGCGCCCGGCTAAGAAGGGGGAGAGACACAACGGCGGCAAACACCGAGGATGGGGCCGGCGCTAGGCGCGTTATTTTTCAGGTGCCCCAAGCTGCAGTGTCGCTCGCGGTGGATCGTGTGCCGAAAGATGGTGTCAGGAGTGGCCGGGCCGAGGAGGCGGCCGTCGCCTAGAATCGTTACTGCAAGATAACCGATTCACGAGAAAGGCAACGACCACCATGGACACAATTCTAGACGAAGCGCCCCAGCGCGAGGACGGGACCATCGACCTCACCGAGCTGGCGAGGCTCCTCCTGGAGAGGACCGTCAACGACATCATGGACGCGCAGGCCGACGAGCTGGTCGGCGAGGGCAACAGGCGCAACGGCTACAGGGAGCGCGGGCTGCTCACCGCCGTGGGCGAGATCACGCTGCGGATCCCCAAGCTGCGCGAGGGGACGTACTTCCCCGACGAGCTGATACGCCCCTACTCGCGCGTCGACCGCGCCGTGGTCGGGGCCGTCCGGGAGGTCTACGTGCGCGGGCTGTCCACCCGCAAGATCGACAAGGCGGCCGCCGAGCTCGAGTTCGGCAGCCTGTCCCCGTCCCGGGTCTCCAGGATGGTCGCCGACCTGGACGAGGAGGTCGCCGCGCTGAGGGCGGAGCGCTTCGCCGGGATGGCGTTCCCGTACCTGTGGCTCGACGCGACCTACATGAAGTGCCGCGACGAGGGCCACGTGCAGAGCAAGGCGGTCGTGACCGCCATCGCCTGCGGGGAGGACGGCTCCAGGCGCTTCGTCGGCTTCGACAGCCTTGACGTCGAGTCCGCGCCGTCGTGGAAGTCGTTCCTGCGCGGGCTCAGGGCGCGCGGCGTGGGCGGCGCGAGGTGCGTCGTCTCCGACGCCCACGAGGGGCTCGCGCAGGCCATCGCCGAGGTGTTCCCCGGGGCGGCGTGGCAGCGCTGCATCGTCCACCTGGAGCGCGACGTCGCCGGCTGGTTCTCGAACCGCGCCGACCGGGCGTGCGCCCTGGCGGCGCTGAAGGCCGTGTTCGCGGAGCGAGACCCGCAGCTCGTCCGCGCGCTGTACGCCCAGGCCACCGAGCTGATCGCCGGGATGTCGCCGCGGGCGGGCGCGCTGCTCGAGGACGCCGAGGCGGACGCGCTCGCGTACCTGGACTTCCCCCGCGAGCACCACGTGAGGCTCAGGACCAACAACGTGCAGGAGCGGGCCAACGAGGAGATCAAGCGGCGCACGAAGGTGATCTCCATCTTCCCCTCCGTCGAGTCGATGGAGCGGCTCGTGGGGGCCGTGCTGATCGACGTGAACGAGGAGTGGATGGGCATGAACTTCATCGACGCCTCCTCGCTCAGGGGCGTGGAGCGCTCGACCGCGGCCCACGCGCAGCCGAGCCCGGAGCTCGTCGAGAGGGCGCGCGCGACCGTCCTGGCGGCGATCGAGGCGAAGAGGGAGGCGGCATGATGTAGACTGGAGGCGGTTCGGGCGGAGCGGCCTTCCAAGGTCCTGGCCACCTGACACCAACATTCGGCACACTACCTCGCGGTGACTCCCAAATCTAAGATTTGAGTCTGATAGCAGGGATTTCATTGCAGCAATCGATGGGGGAGTGGTCCTAGCCCATTGATTTCCCAAATCACAGCTTTTCGAGCATCTCGTCGCTGTTGAAGGACTTTTCGCCGCGAGCCTCTTCTGCTGCACGGTCCTCTTGGAAGTCGCGATCGAGAGCGCCCTTGCCACGTGGCGGTTTGATTTCGAACTCGACCGAGGGAGTGACCAGGCTCACGAGTGGCACGACCGCCAGCGAAAGGAGCATTGCCAGCGCACCAGCAGTGATAGATGAGCCGGCAAAGCCCAAGAACATGTTGGAGACAGTCAGGCCCACACCCACGACAAAGCTTGCCCAAATGCTTGCCTTGGAGACACGCGAGCTGAAAAGTCCCCAGAGCAATGGCCCCAGAAACGCCCCTGCAAGCGCACCCCAGGAGATGCCCATCAGCTGCGCGATGAAGGTGATCGTCGAGTGGTACTGAACGAGCGCGATGCCAGCAGAGATTGCGACGAAAAAGACGATGAGGACGCGAATCCAGGAAAGCTTTGCCTTCTCTCCCATCTTGGGTGCCAGTGTCGTGGCTATTAGGTCGAGGGTGAGTGTCGATGAGCTTGTGAGCACGAGGCTTGAAAGAGTGGACATGCTGGCGGACAAGACGAGCACCACGACCAGGCCGATCAGAATATCGGGAAGACCAGAGAGCATGGTCGGGATAATTGAATCGTAGACGGGCTTTCCGCCCGCGAAGTCGATTTGACCGGCATAGAGCTGGCCGAATCCGCCGAGAAAGTAGCTGCCGCCCGCCACGACGATCGCGAAGAGCGTGGAGATGATGGCGCCCTGCTTGATGGCAGGCCCGCTCTTGATTGCGTAGAACTTCTGCACCATCTGCGGCAGGCCCCAGGTACCAAGGCTCGTGAGCACGATGACTGAGAGCAGCCCGAACAGGTCGGGACCGAACATGCTCACGTACGCACCTTGCATGGCGGTATCAGGTGCCTGTACCTGCGAGAGGCTGATGATTGCCTGGGAGAAACCGCCGTTGGAGTTCAGCACGGCGACGATGACGGCGATGATGCCGACGAGCATCACAATACCCTGCAGAAAGTCGTTCACGACTGTTGCCATGTATCCGCCCAGCACCACGTAGATGCAGGTGACCACCGCCATCCCGATGACGCAGGCCTCATATGGGATGCCAAATGCCATGGTGAACAGGCGCGAAAGGCCGTTGTAGACGCTTGCCGTGTAGGGGATGAGGAAGATGAAGATGATGGCTGCCGAGGCGATGCGCAGCGCGCGGCTCTTGTAGCGCTTACCGAAGAACTCGGGCATCGTTGCGGCCTGCAGGCGCTGCGTCATCTCACGTGTGCGCGGGCCGAGCACCCACCAGGCAAGGAGGCTTCCGAGCACGGCGTTTCCGATGCCGATCCAGAACGCGGAGATGCCGAACTTCCAGCCGAATTGGCCTGCATAGCCAACGAATATGACAGCGGAGAAATAGCTCGTGCCGTAGGCGAAAGCGGAAAGCCACGGCCCCACGTTGCGCCCGCCCAGGACAAAGCCGCTGATGCTGTGGGCGTTTCGCCTCGTGTAGACGCCCACGAGCACGACGACCACTACGAAGATGCAGATCAGAGCGATTTTCACGGCCATGAAGGGTCTCCTCCTCGAGTTGCGGCGCGCGAGCACCGTGGTAGTGGGCGCTACTCTAGCACACTAAAGTGATAGTGCGCCGCTCGATTCGAGCCGAATGGCGTGAACTGCTGGTGTTCTGCGCATCCAAGAGAGTGCGGGGTTCGCTGAAACCGAGGGCCTGTCCATTCTCGGGCAAATGATCTCTTTTTGCGTCCAGCATCCTCAATTGAAATGCTATGCCTCCTAACCTTTATACTGTCTGATACATATTTGATATCAGGGGACATAACATGAGAAGAAAGTCACTTCTGTTTTTCACTACTGTACTGTGCATTTGCCTTTCCGTGTGCCTTTGTGCCTGTAGTTCGGGTAGCTCTGGGGAGAACGGCTCTGATGCTGCCAGCGGATCTGCCGCTTCCGCTGACTCTTCGTATGGTTCATTCTCTTCATTTACCACCACAGACCTTGAAGGTAACGAGGTCTCAGACGACGTGTTCTCGAAGGCCGACATCACGGTCGTGAACTTCTGGGGCACCTACTGCAATCCGTGTATCAAGGAGATGCCCGATTTGGGGAAGTGGGCAGAGCAGCTGCCGGACAACGTGCAGGTAATAGGGGTCGCCATTGACGTCTCCTCGACAAGCGACGCCACCTGTTCCACAGCCCGAGAGATCGTCTCCGACACGGGTGCAGACTATACGCAGCTCGTCTGCTCAGGCGGTCTGGAAGACGTAAAGCAGGAGATCACCGCCGTCCCCACAACATATTTCGTCGGCAGGGACGGGAACATCTTATGCGAGCCGGTAGTGGGCGCCCAGGTTGACACCTACAAGCAGCGCGTCGAGGAGCTTTGCGATGAGCAGGGCTAGAAGATGGGCCATCTCGCTTGGCATCGTTGCGATAGCCGTGTGCATGATTGCGTTCGGCGCAACTCGGGGCGAGGTGCCCGTCATTCTCAGCCAGGCGGTGACCGTTTGCCTCGAGTGCATGGGGATCGGGTGAGCGCATGGGAGTCTCGCATGAGGTCAAGCGAAAGATTGTCCAGATCGCCGCTTTCGGGTACTCGAACATGCACGTGGGAAACTTTGCGGGCGGCAAGCTCTACAAGGGACCCTGGAAGCAGTTCTGTAATCCCGGCATGAACTGCTATTCCTGCCCTGCGGCCCAGCTGTCCTGTCCCATCGGGGCCATGCAGACGGTTGCAAGTTCGGCAAGTTTCGGCTTCAGCTTTTACGCGGTCGGATTCGTCCTTGCCCTCGGGGTGGTTTTCGGACGTGCCATCTGCGGGTTCGTCTGCCCGTTCGGGTTCCTTCAGGAGCTGCTCCACAAGATTCCCTCACCCAAGGCAAAGCTGCCCCACTGGCTCACGTACCTCAAGTACGTCATGCTCGCGTTCTTTGTCCTGCTGATTCCAGCCGTGGCGACAAATGGCTTTGGCATGGGGATCCCGGCATTCTGCGAGTTCATCTGCCCGGTGGGAACGCTCGAGGCAGGGCTTCCGCTTCTTGCGGCAATCCCGGATCTGCGTGATTTGGTCGGCCCGCTTTTCTTCTTGAAGCTCGCCATCCTCATTTGCGTGCTCGTCGGCTGCGTTGTGGTGTGCCGGTTCTTCTGCAAGACGCTCTGTCCGCTTGGAGCTCTATACGGGCTTCTCAACAAGGTGAGCATCCTTCATATGGAGACGCGCAAGGAACGATGCGTTTCATGCGGGACCTGCCGTGATGTGTGCCCCATGGACGTGGACCCCGTCGTGGAACCGAATTCGTGCGAGTGCATTCGCTGCGGCAAGTGCACGTCTGCCTGCCCCCATCAGGCGCTTTTCCTGCGCTTTGGCTATTCGCAGCTTGCCGAAAAGCACGATAGCTGAAGTTCGCCCAGAGCTGCCTGATGCCATGCAGCTCAAGAACGTAGGTTCGGTAGTCTATACTGCACTGGTGTGGGGCAAGTGCGCCTCGCCTTTTCGACGATTACTAACGCAAGCAAGGAGTTGCCCGTGGAAGCGTACAAGCAGGAATTCATCGACTTCATGGTCGAAAGCGACGTGCTCAAGTTCGGGGAGTTCACGCTGAAAAGCGGGCGCAAGTCCCCGTTTTTCATGAACGCGGGCGCATACGTGACCGGAGACCAGCTCCACCGTCTTGGGCAGTACTATGCGCGCGCCATCCACGACCGCTTCGGGCTGGACTTCGATATCGTCTTCGGTCCCGCCTACAAGGGCATCCCGCTCTCGGTCGTGACCTGCATCGCACTGCACGAGCTCTACGGCAAGGAAGCGCGCTACTGCTCGAACCGAAAAGAAGTCAAGGACCACGGGGATGCGGGCATCCTTTTGGGTAGCTCGCTTTCCGATGGCGACCGCGTCGTGATGGTCGAGGACGTGACGACGTCAGGCAAGTCCATCGACGAGACCTATCCCATCATCACCGGGCAGGCAGATGTCGAGGTCGTGGGGCTCATCGTCTCGCTCAACCGTCTCGAGGTCGGACGTGGGGGCAAGAAGTGCGCGCTCGACGAGGTGAGCGAGCGCTACGGCTTTCCC
>JBMNPN010000072.1:0-11624 GCA_050943615.1 Coriobacteriales bacterium | reverse complement strand
ACGCGTCGTACGCGCCGAGACCCGCGGCATCCTCGACGAGCACGGAAAGCTCGAGCCGGTGGCACCGCTCGTCATGGGGCAACGGGGCTGCTTTGGGCATTTCGAGGAGGACTAGCAGATGATCGGACCAGAATTTCACATCCGCGACGCCGTCGAGACCGACATGGAGCTCATCCGGACGCTCTTCTACTCTGAAGGCTTCGGCACGCTCACCGACCCGACGGGCGTGCGCGTCGCCATCACGCCCGACAACGTCATGTACGGTGCCTGCCGCTGCGAGCAGGGAAGCGACGGTTCCTGGAACGTCCGCCCGATCGTGGTCTTCGACGCCGTCCAGGGCAAGGGCGTGGGGCGCGCACTGCTCGAGGACGCGCTGCGCCTGCACCACGACCTCAAGCTCGTCTCGCGCGGAAGCGCCGAGCCCTTCTACCTTGCCTGCGGCATGCAGCGCGGCACCTGGGACGACATCGCCCCCGAGTACGTCGAGGAATGCAACCTGTGTCCCGACCGGGATGCCTGCGCGCCCCAGGTCTATGTGGCCGCGCCCAAAGAGCACGTGCTCACCTTCCTGGGCACGAGCTCGGGCTGCGGGGTGCCGGCGTTCTTCTGCCACTGCCCTGCCTGCGAGCAGGCGCGCCGCGACCCCTCCAAGCGCCGAGGCTGCACGGGCGTGGTGGTCCAAAGCCACGGCACGACGCTCATCGACACTCCGCCCGACCTGCGCCAGCAGCTGCTGCGCGAGAACGTCGAGAGCATCGACGAGCTCTTCTTGACGCACGCGCACTACGACCACCTCGGCGGCTTCGGCGAGCTCGAGTACTACATCCGCCTGTGCCGGGGCAGTGCGCTTCCCTTCCACGCGAGCACCTACGCCATGACCGAGGCGTTCAAGGAATTCGAGTACATGGACGATTGCTTCGTGCAGGACCCGATGCAGGACTTCGAGACGCGCTACGTCGACGGGCTTGCCATCCAGGCGCTGCCCCTCAACCACGCGCCCGGCACCTTCGGCTACCTCATGACCACGCCGGAAGGGCGCAGCTGCTTTTACGCGCCGGACACCGCCGATCTCAGGCCCGATGTCATCGAGGTGCTGCGCGGCACGAACACCATCATCATGGACGCGACGTTCTGGAAGAACGCCGGTGCACACACGACGCATCACTTCGTCAAGGACACGGTGCGCGAGGGACTCGAGCTTCTCGGCGCCGAAAAGGTGATACTTCAGCACCTCGCGCCGCATATGTGCGATGATGGCGTAAACGAGATCGAGGAGATCTACAGGTACGCCGGTCAGTTCGACGGTCGCGTGATCGTCGCGGAAGACGGAATGAAGGTAGAGCTGTGAGCACGTTCGATATTCCCGAGGTCTACAACCAGACGATTCGCGATTGCCTTGCCTGCGGCAAGTGCATGGGAAGGTGCCCCTCGCTGCAGAGCGCGGGCATGTCGCTCATGGAGATTGCCAACGGCATGAGAAACGCGCTCATCGCTTCTGACGATGCCGAGGAGCTCGCGGGAAACATCGTCACGACGCCGGGGCTTTCCCAGGCGGTGCGCGGCTGCTTTCTCTGCGAGAACTGCATCGCCAAGTGCGAAGCCGATATCCCGGTTTCGGACCTGGTCTACGCGAGCCGCAAGGTCTTCCAGGAGGCGGGCCTCATCCCGCGCGAAGCGTGGAGCAGCGTGCTGGTCGACCAGGAATGGGACATCTTCACGGCCTACCGCGCCATCTACGGCATCGGCTATCAGGACCTCACGCGCCACGTTGCCTACGAGGGCCACGAGCCCGAGACCGACTGCGAGATTGCCTTCTTCCCGGGCTGCTCGCTTGCCGCCTACGGGCCCGAGCTGTGCCGCGAGGTCTTTTCGAAGATCGAGGAGCTGGGCGGAAAGACCACGATGATCGACGAGTGCTGCGGCTCGCCGCTCATGAGCGCGGGCTTCCTGCAGCGCTCGGCCGACCTCAACCAGCGCATCGTCGACCAGATCGTCTTAAGCGGCGCCCATGAGGTGGTCTTTGCCTGCCCGGGCTGCAAGAACTCCGTGAGCTCGTATCTGGCCGCCGCCGGACATTCCGACATCGCGTGCACAACGGTGCCGGCGTTCCTGCTGGCGCACGGCGTCACAGCGCCCTATACGGGAGAGCGACCGGTGCGCCTGTTCCGCTCCTGCCAGGACCGCGACGGCTCCTACACGCAGGCGGCACGCGAGCTGCTCCAGCTCGGCGACGAGATCGAGTGCCCGACGATGTGCGATGGCTGCTGCGGGGGCGGCGGTGCTGTGAGCGCCTACAACCCCACCCAGCAATCCAAGCGCGTCGGCCACACCCTCGAGCGCTGCAAAGACGGCGATATGCTCATCTCGCTGTGCCCGACCTGCACCTACACCTTCGCCTTCCAGCTCATGAGCGAGCCGCATGACATCACGGTCAAGAACTACCTCGAGCTCATCTTTGACTCCCAGTTCGACTGGGACACCGTCTTCGCTCAGCTCAACGGCATGTGGTATGGCGAATACGGGCCCTGGCTGGCACAGGTTTTCGCGTGAGTTTTGCAAGGCTTTTACTTGACGGCGAGAAGAGCTGCTAGTATGTGCGCCATGGAAAACGAGTATCACTTGAAGGCACATCAAATCATCATCCGCATCCTCGCGATCATCGTTTGCGGGATTGCCGCGGGCGGCTGCGCCTACAGCCTCACCCTGCAGGTGCAGGAAGTGGGTACCCTCATGGCCTCGCTAACCTGGTTTTCGAGCCTTCTTGCCGCGGTCTTTGCGATGGCAGGCTACGCATCGTCCTGCGACCCCGGCAAGGGCAAGAGCTACGTTTCCCTCGCCGTCGTCTGCATTGCCATCATCGGCGCCATCACGGTCGTGATCGAGAAGATCTACTTCTACGACATCATGGTCATCAACATCTCGCTTGCCGCCGGCATCTTCATGGGCATCGTCCTCATCATCTACCACTACATCCTGAAGCACGAAGACCCCGACGCCCTCTAGCATCATCGACCAAAAAATAACCTAACAAGCCAACGGGCCAGCAAGCACCCTGCAAGCTGCAACCTGCGACGACCCTGCAGGTGAACACGTAAGGCGCCGCAGTGGCCTACGGGGGGCCGGGATGGCTGGTGGGCTCATGCTCCGCAACCGATTGCCCCCGCCCGCTGCTGCGGAACTCGCGCACTTTCGTGCGCTCAAACAGTCCTCGCAAGGGCGCGGACGGGACGGGGGCAATCTGCTTCGCAAAGTCGCCCACCAGCCATCCCGGCCCCCCGCAGGACCATTCACCGCTGTAAGCAACTTTTCGCTGTGCTTGTTGTTTCAAGTCCTATCTTCGGGGGTGAGCGCGGGGATAGGTGCCGGTTTTGACCGCCAAACCAGGGAAACGGGGGTGCCATTTCCTCACCGCCCGTAGAGAACCCGCAGGTCATCGGGGTCGTGGATATTCGAGTACTCTTCGAAGAACAGCTTCGAGCGGTCCGAACCGACCTCTATCCGCAATCCGGCGAGCAATTTGGGGTCCGCCTGGCTTGAGGATGCGGTTCGATTCCGGTTCTGACCGCTCCGCCCGGATTTTCCGGTGGCACCTCCCCGTCGGCGCTAGAAAAGCAGCAGGTCAAGGCGGCGCCGATATCCGCCCTGTTGGCGTTTCGCACCCGTGGAGCGGTCCGAACCGACCTCTATCCCCAAGCCAAAGAGAGGGCCGCAGGGCCATCTGCCCGGCGGCCCTCTCCAGTGCTCGATAGGGTGCGCCGCTTGCGGATCTAGCTTGCGGCCTTTTCCTTGTCGCGCTCGGCGAGGATGCCGTTCAGCGTCCTCCAGGCGAGCTCGGCGCACTTGACGCGCGCGGGCATGCTCGGAGCCGAAGTTTCTCTCTACTCGGGATTGCTAATGAAACACCATTGAATCTGCCGTGCAACGTAACGTTTTGGATTCTCGCTGGATTGCCGCCGATTTCACAATTTGCGTCCCAGCTGCGTAGTAGGATGGATAGCAAGAAGCGCATGACCCGTGCGCACATTCCCTTGCGTACGGTTTCTTAGAAAGGCAGTCCAGGTGACAGATAAGATTCGGACCCCGTTGGTCGACAGGCTCCTTGCGGTGCTCGCCCAGATGGACGACCCCGACGAGGTCTATGCCCTGTTGCAGGACCTGTGCACGGTGCGGGAAATCGCCGAGATGGCGCAGCGGCTCGAAGTCGCGCGCTTGCTCGCGGACAAGACGAGCTACGTCGACATCCAGCAGCTCACCGGAGCATCCGCAACGACCATCAGCCGCGTCTCCAAGTGTCTCAATTACGGAGCCGGCGGCTACGAGGCAGCGCTTTCGCTCATGGAATCGAAGACCGGCGAGGAGGGTGATAACTAGACATGGCTGAAGAGGATATCCCTGGATGGGAAGAAATCAAGGCTGCAAGCCTGGGCGAGGGGCCCATTCCCCATACATGCCGTGATGCTGGCACCTTCGTCCACCTCCACAATCACACCGAATACTCGATGCTCGACGGCTGCACGCGCTTGGATCCGCTGTGCGAGCGCGCCAAGGAGCTCGGCATGCCGGCGGTGGCCATCACCGACCACGGCTACATGTACGGCTGCGCCGAGTTCTACCTGGCGGCGCTGAAGGCGGGCATCAAGCCCATCATCGGCTGCGAGATCTACTTCACGCCCGACTCCACGCTCTCGCGCAAGCACCGCCCCGAGCTCTACCACATGATCCTGCTCGCCAAGAACAACCAGGGCTACCGCAACCTGATGCACCTCGTCTCCGAATCGGCGGTCGAGGGCTTCTACTACAAGCCGCGCACCACCATCGAGATGCTGCAGAAGTACCACGAGGGGCTCATCGCCACCTCCGCCTGCATCGCCGGCGTCATCCCCAAGTCCATCGACCGTGGCGAATACGAGGTCGCCAAGGAGTGGGCGCAGAAGTTCATCGACATCTTCGGCAAGGACGACTTCTACATCGAGATCCAGAACCACGGACCGGAGGTCGTCACCGATTCGGGGCTTCTCGAGCCGCAGATCAACCGCGTGCTCGTGCAGCTTGCCCACGAGATGGGGGTCAAGGTCGTCGGCACCAACGACATCCACTACCTCAAGCAGGAGGATGCCTACACGCAAGACCTCATGCTCTGCATCGGCATGGGCAAGCACGTCAACGACACCGACCGCATGAAGTTCAAGAACGACCAGTTCTACCTCAAGAGCCCCGAGGAGATGGAAGATGCGCTCTCGGAGTTCCCCGAGGCAATCGAGACCTCGCTCGAGATTGCGGACAAGTGCAACGTTACCATCGAGTTTGGCAAGATCATCCTGCCGCGCTACCCCTTCCTCAAAGAGGGCGAGACCAACGAGTCGCTTCTGAGAGACATGTCGATTGCCGGGCTCAAGGAGCGCTACGGCGATCCGCTCCCACAGGAGGTCGTCGACCGCTTCGAGCACGAGTACGAGATCATCTGCACTAAGGGCTTTGCCGCCTACTTCCTGATCGTGCAGGAGTTCGCCCGGTGGGCGCGCGAGAACGGCATCGGCGTCGGCCCGGGCCGTGGCTCGGCCGCGGGCTCCATCATCTCGTATGCTCTCGGCATCACGCGCTTCGACCCGCTCGAAAACGACCTCATCTTCGAGCGCTTCCTTTCTCCAGAGCGCACCGAGATGCCCGATATCGATATGGACTTCGACGATGAACGGCGTCTGGACGTCGTCCAGCACTGCCGCGACATCTACGGCCCGGAAAAGATCGCCCACGTCATCACGTACGGCAAGATGAAGGCCAAGCAGGCCGTCAACGATGCCGCGCGCGTGCTCGACTATCCTGTCTCCGTGAGTGCGGGCATCTCCAAGCTCATCCCCAACGACCCCAAGATGACGCTCGAGAAGGCCATGGCCGAAAACCCCGACCTGCGCCAGCGCTACGACACTGACCCGGACGCGCGCAAGATCATCGACTCGGCAAAGAAGCTCGAGGGCCTGACGCGCGGCGAGGGCGTCCACGCCTCCGCCGTCATCATCTGCCGTGATGCCGTCTCGGACTACGTACCCGTCAAGTACGACACCAAAGGCGGCGTCATCATTACCCAGTACGACGGCCACATGACCGCCGACATGGGCCTTTTGAAGATGGACTTTCTGGGCTTGCGCACCCTGACCGTCATCTCCAAGGCGCTCGCCAACATCAAGGCCTCGACCGGCGAGACCCTCGATCTGGAGAAGACCAACTGGAAAGACGACCCCGAGGTCTTCAAGCTCATGGAGCGCGGAGGCACTAACGGCGTCTTCCAGATCGAGTCCTCCGGCATGCGTGCGCTGCTCAAGCGCATGAAGCCGACGCGCTACGACGACGTCGTCGCCGTCATCGCGCTCTACCGCCCGGGTCCTCTGGGCGCCGGCATGGTCGATGACTTCGTCGACCGCAAGCAGGGCAGAAAGCCGATCGCCTACTACGATGAGCGCCTCAAGCCCGTGCTCGAGAACACCTACGGCTGCATCGTCTACCAGGAGCAGGTCATGAGGATCTCCATCGTCATGTCCGGCTTCACCGTCGGCGAGAGCGACAAGGTCCGCAAGGCCGTGGCCAAGAAGAAGATCGCCCTCATGCGCGAGGTCAAGCAGGAGTGGGCCGATGGCAACGTCGAGACCATGGAGGACCACTGGCTCAACGGCGCCGAGCGCAACGGCTATTCCCGCAAGATCGCCCAGACCATCTGGGACGACGTCCTGAAGTTCGCCGAGTACGCCTTCAACAAGTCGCACTCCGCGGCCTACGGCATCCTCACCATGCAGACCGCCTGGCTCAAGGCGCACTATCCCAACGAGTACATGGCCGCCGTGCTCTCCAGCTACACGGGCAAGACCGAGAAAATCGTCCACTACATCAACGCCTGCAAGCAAGACGGCATCAACGTACTGCCGCCTGACATCAACGAGTCCAGAAGCGACTTCACCGCCACTCCGCAAGGAGTGCGCTTCGGTCTTGCGGGCCTGAAGGGCGTGGGCGAGAAGGTCGTCGAGCTCATCTTGGATGAGCGCGACGAGAACGGCCCGTTCACCGACCTCTACGACTTCGTCTACCGCGTGCCGGCAGATGCCTGCAACAAGCGCGTTATCGAAGCGCTCGTCAAGGCGGGCGCCTTCGATTCGACGGGCTACACGCGCCGCCAGTGCTGGGGCTTCATCTCGGAAGGCTCGCTGCTCGAGCGCGCCCAGCAGCGCCGCCAGGACCGCGAAGACGGACAGGTCACGATGTTCGACCTGTTCGCCGAGGCATCCGATGACGACGAGTCGGATGCAGAAGACCAGATCCCGCCTGCCGATGGCGTCGAGTGGGACCGCCTCGAGAAGCTCGCCTTTGAAAAGGAGGTCATCGGCATCTACGTCTCCGACCACCCGTTGACTCCCTATACCGAGCTGCTCGGCCGCTATTCGCACGCCTCGCTCTCCGAGCTCGACGACGAGCACGTTTACATCGACGGTCATTCGTACGATTTCGCGGGCATGGTCACCAATGTGAGCGTGAAGACCACCAAGAGCGGCAAGAACATGGCCATCGTCACGCTCGAGGACCTGGAGTCCTCGGTCGATATGGTCATCTGGCCCAATATGTGGGAAGAGGAGAAGTATCGCAACGCCATCGACCCGCCCAACGCCGGGCCGCACGATGTCATCGTGGTGCGCGTGAACGGCAAGCTCGAGCGCTCCGATCGCGGCGTGCAGATCATCGTCAACGACATCCACCCGCTGTCCCTGGACGGCGAAAGCGATGCCCAGCGCGGACCGAGCGCGATGCACATCCGCCTCAAGCAAGAGGCGTTCAACTCCAAGACGATGAACGAGCTCTATTCGATCCTCACGCACTATCCGGGAGGACAGCCCGTGACGCTTTATATCGAGCAGACCGGCGGGCGCAAGTTCAGCGCGGAGCTGCCCCAGCGCGTCAACTGCTCGTCAAAGGAGCTCATCAGCCAAATCGACCAGCTCGTCGGGGCATCGGCGATCGAGCTTCGCTAATCGAAAGCTCTCAAAGCGCCGCCTTCCTTTTGAGGGGTGGCGCTTTTTTCTTGCATGCCCGTGGTGTCCCGCGAGGCGCCGGGACGTCGGCGTGCGCTCATGCTCTCGCAATCTGCTCCGCAAAGTCGCTCACGCCGACGCCCCGGGCGCCCCGCGGGACCTTGCGGCCTTCTGTCTCCCCTCTGCGATGTTGCGCAACGTTCGCGTGAAGGGATGCGAATATAATCTCTTACAAGGTCAACCGCAACGTGCGGTACATGAACAGGGGGTTCATTATGGATGTGCTTGTTTGGGAACAGCGGACAAAGAAGCTCGTGCTTGCATTCTTTGCGGTGTTCGTCGCAATGCTGGTGCTAGCCGGAATAGCAGCACAACCAGCTCACGCGGCAAAACCCACGATAAAGACGATACGAGCAGAGGAAACCAGTTACGTAGACAACTCGACTGTTTCCACGAAGTTCAACCTCTACGGAGGCAAGAAGAAAGAGAAGATCAGGGTCCAGCTGTACGGTAAAGATGACAACTACTACACCAAGGCAAGGATTCAGGTGAATGGGAAGACAGTTCTCACCAAGAAGGAGTACGGCTACATCGCCGCGACCGTAAAGCTCATTCGTCTGAAGAACGGCAAGCGCTATGTGTACCTTTGCCTCGGACGTTTCAATTTATGGAACGGCGGTACGGATATTTACAAGTACAAGCATGGCAAACTCAAGCGCGTCGTTAATCTCAATAAGCGCATCGAGAAAGACCATCCCGGTGGCTACCATGTCGGAGGCTACATTGCCGGTGTCTCCGGAAACAAGATCCGCGTACGCTGCGAATTCGATTCCCAAACAGAAGGCTTTGACAACGTGTACTACCGCACCTACGTCTACAAGCACGGCAAGCTGCGCTTGAAAAAATAGGTACGAGTGAATGTGAAGGGGGCTGGAAGCCGAAAGACTTCCAGCCCCCTTTTTCTCAGGTATCGATGCCCTACGTGAGGTCCGGGGGTTCCGGCAGGCGCTACATTGCGGAGCAGATTGCAACCGCCCCGACCGCGGGTTTGCGAGGACTGTCCGAGCGCGCGAAAGCGCGCGAGTTCCGCAGCAGCGGGCGGGGCGGTTGCAATCGGGTGCGGAGCATGAGCGCCTGCCGGAACCCCCGGACCTCCCATAACGCTCGCATGAAAAAGGGGGCCAGAACCTAAACGGCTCCAGCCCCTCGCGCGTGTGTCAGCGTCGAACGTTACTTGTCTTTGCTGTCGTCTTCAGGTGAGTCGCCGTCCGTATCCGTCGACTCGGGTGCATCAGAGGCTTCCGTTGCCTCGGGCGCCTCGAGCGCTTCGGGCTTCTCGGCGCTCTCGCCTTCGGCAGGGACGTCTTCGATCCAGGTGTGCTCGGCGGTGGTCTGAGCCTCCGACAGGGCGTCCTCCTCGATCTCTTCCTTGGGCAGCGGTGCGTTCTTGCCGGGGTAGAAGGGGATGCCCTTCTTGCGGCGCAGCATGTACTCGGCAGTCGCCGTGAACATCGCATCGGAGGAGGAGTTCAGCGCGGTCTCGCAGGCGTCCTGGATGACGCCGATGATCATGCCGACGCCCACGACCTGCATGGCGATGTCGTTGCTGATGCCGAACAGCGAGCAGGCCATCGGGATGAGGAGCAGCGAGCCACCGGCAACGCCCGAGCATCCGCAGGCGCCGATCGCGGCGAGCACGGAGAGGATGACGGCGGTGGGGAAGTCGACGCTGATGCCGAGCAGATGGCAGGTCGCCATCGTCATGACGGCGATCGTGACCGAGGCGCCGCCCATGTTGACGGTCGCGCCCAGCGGGATGGAGACGGAGTAGTTGTCCCTGTTGAGGCCGAGGTCCTGGCAGAGCTTCATGTTGATCGGGATGTTAGCTGCCGAGCTGCGGGTGAAAAACGCCGTGATGCCGGAGTCCTTCAGGCAGCGCAGGACGAGCGGGTAGGGGTTCTTGTGGATGCAGACCGCGATCATGATGGGGTAGACGACGAGGGCGACGACGAGCATGCAGCCGACGAGCAGCAGCAGAAGCTTTCCGTAGGTCGTGAAGATGCCGATGCCGCTCGTGGAGACCGCATTGTAGACGAGGCCGAGGACGCCGAACGGAGCCAGGTTGATGACCCAGCGCACGACCTTGGTGATCGCCTTGGAGATGTCCTCGAGGAAGGCCTTGGTGGTGTTGCGCGCGGCACGGAGCGCGATGCCGACGACGATTGCCCAAGCCAGGATGCCGATGTAGTTGGCGTTCATCAGGGCATCGACCGGGTTGGAGAAGATGTTCATGACCAGCGTGGTGAGCACTTCTCCAATGCCCTCCGGAGGCGTGTTCTCCGAGGTGTCGACGTTTGAGGCAAGCTGCATGTCGATGGGGAAGATGAAGCTTGCGCCCACGGCGATAAGTGCCGCGAGGAACGTGCCCACGATGTAGAGCACGACGACGGTCTTCATCGTGCCGGCGGTCTTGGCGTTTGCCAGCGCGCTCATGACGAGGAAGAAGACGAGAATCGGCGCAATCGCCTTCAGGGCGTTGACGAACAGCGTGCCGAGCAGCACAAATATCGAGTCGAGCCAATCGGGGAAGCCGAAGGCGGCCTGCAGCAGGCCGAGGATAATACCTATGACCATGCCGATGACGATGCGCCAGATCAGGTTGATGTCATTCCATTTTCGCAATACGTTCATATAGAGAAACACCCCTCGTGTATTCGTGCGAAATACCACATCTGCAAGCTCTTGTTGCGGCAGTATCGAACACGTAGATATACGAGTGGCAATCTTAGCGCAAGGTGTGACTTTTCTGTGTCTTTTTGCCCGGGCGCCTTCGTGAATGCGGCGATACCAGCCGTTTTCGGCATGTTTCCAAGGCGATGCGACTGCTGCAAGAGCTGCAATGCATGCGTGAAACGTGGCATGCGTGGGTTAGAATTTCGGCATTGAGAGAGATAGAACCACGAAAACTGCTGGAAAACGGGACATTGAGCTGGCAACGATTCGCCTTGTCTGCCCTTGTCCTGGGCAAGTTGGAGGCAACGATGACCTACACCATTGGCGAGGTCTCAAAGATCAGCGGGTTTTCCGTCAGCACCCTGCGCTACTACGACGAGATGGGGATGTTCCCCTTTCTCACGCGCGATGAGCAGGGCAACCGCGTGTTCACCGACGGGGCGCTCGAGTGGCTCAGGTTCGTCAAGGCGCTCAAGCTCTCGGGCATGACGGTGCCGGATATGGCAAGCTACATCAAGCGCATGGTCAAGGGTGACTCGACGCTGAAAGAGCGCATGGACCAAGCTGTCGAGCAGAAGAGAAAGCTACTCGACAAGATCGTCGAGCACGTCGAGGGACTCGAGGTCCTCAACTACACGATCTGGTATTACGAGACCTCGCTTGCGGCGGGAACCGAGCACGTGCTCTACGATGACCATCGCAGCTTCGGCGATACCTACGACCTCTACGTGGAACACGAGCGCAAGGCGGGCGAGAACAGAACGGCCGACGATATGAGAAGAATCGTCGGCCATCTGCAAAATCTGTCGGTGCGCCCCTCAGATGATGGGGAGCGTGATTCCTAGAGCGTCTTTTCGCTCGCGTCCTGGACCTTTTGCC
>JBMNPN010000071.1:0-12443 GCA_050943615.1 Coriobacteriales bacterium | reverse complement strand
AACGTCGCCACCGAGATTCTCGAAAACGCCATCAGCGCCTGCAGCACCGACCCGCGCTTCTCGCCGGTGACAGAAGACGAGCTCGGCGCCTTGGAAATAAGCGTCGACGTTCTCGGGCCGACCGAATACGTCGAGAGCACCGACGAGCTCGACTGCCAGAAATACGGCGTCGTGGTGACCAAGGGCATGCGCCGCGGCGTGCTCCTCCCCCGTCTGGAGGGAGTCGACACCGTTGCCGACCAGATCTCAATCGCCAAGCGCAAGGCGGGCATCGGGGAATACGAGGACTGCTCGATCGAGCGCTTCGAGGTCGTGCGCCATGAGGTGAAGGGGGCCTAGACCATGCACGTCTCCTCTCTCGCGCTCGACCCCATCGAGAAAAAGCCGCTTGCCCGCTACAAGCCGGGGTCGATGGTGCTCTCGGTCGGCTCGCTCGGCTGCACGATGCACTGCCCGTGGTGCCAGAACCACGAGATTGCCCATCCCGAGCTGGGCATGGAGCGCCAGTGCAGGGAAATGGGCGCAGACGAGCTTGCCGGGCTTGCGGAACGCTATGTGCCGCAGGGGAACATCGGGCTTGCCTTCACCTACAACGAACCCTTCTACCGCATCGGCGACCTGCTCGAGGTTGCGCAAGAGGTCAAGGCACGCGGGCTGGATGTGGTCGTGGTGACTAATGGACTCATCGCCGCGGACAAGCTCGCGCGCGTTCTGCCCTGCATCGATGCGCTCAACATCGACCTCAAGGGTTTTACGCAGGAGGCATACGACGTCTGCGGAGGCAAGCTCGAGACGGTCAAGGCCGCCATCGCGCAGGCAAGCGTGGCGGCGCATGTCGAGGTGACGACGCTTCTCATCCCCGGCTTCAACGACGACTTAGATGACCTGGATGCCGAGGCGCGTTGGCTTTCAGGCATCGATCCTGACATTCCCCTGCACCTGACGCGCTTCTTTCCCCGGTGGAAATGGAGCGACCGACCACCCACGCCAATAAAGACGTTGCGCGCTGCCAAGGAGGTTTGCGAGCGGCATCTGAACGACGTGCTCTTGGGAAACGTCTGAGAAACCCGCAGACACGCGTCAACGCTCGACGAGCTGCGAGCTGCCGTCCCCGCACGGTTCCAGCTCCCAGATCCGCGTGCAAGAAGACGATATCGCCCGCTCGTCATGCGAGACGAGCACGAGCGCACCGGGAAACTGCATCAGGCGGCGCTCGAGCGCCTCGACCGAGTGGATGTCGAGGTGGTTGGTCGGCTCGTCCATCACGAGAAACTCGACGTCGCTCAGCACGCCCTGCGCGATGAGGAGCTTCCTGAGCTCGCCGGGGCTGACCGCGCCTCCATCGAGAAGGCCTTGCGGCTCCGAGTTGAGCTGCGCCACCACCGAGAGCACCCGTCCGCGCTGCTCTGGCGGCAGCTCGCGCAGACGCCCGAGCGCCGCATTCGCCTGCGCCTCGTCAATCTCTTGCGGCAGGTAGATTGTCTCGACACCTTCATCGATAGAGTCGACAAGCGCCCGCACGAGCGTCGACTTGCCCGCGCCATTGGGCCCGACGATGCCGATATGGTCGTCGCTTCCCACAAAGAGCCGCGGCGTCTTCACACCCGGTGAGGTTTTCCCGTCACCTTTGCTTCCGTCAAAGGAGAGCATGCCTTCGGGAATCTGAGCGAGAACAGAGCGCGTTGACCTCCTGCCGAACTGGGGAACCTCGCCATCGTAGCGGCGCTTCACAAATTGCTGGGAAGCCTGTGCATGTGCGGCCTTCTCGCGCGCGGCCATCACCTTCGACAGATGCGCCGCCTTGCCGTCCTTGCCCGTCGCCACGGCACGGCCGATGCGCTCGCGCGCGTCGTGGTCGCCTGAAGAAAGGCCGCTTTTGCTCCTGAGCCCATGGGAACGAGAGGCCTCCTCGACACGGCGCTGGTGCTCCTGGGCGATGCGCTTCTCCTCGCGCCGCGCCTTGTCACGACGCGCTGTTCGTGTCTCATCGTCGCTGCGGACGAGCTCCAATGCTTGAGAGTACGTTCCGGGTTTGATGTTGAGCCTGCCGTCCTCGATAAACGCGCATCTGGTTACGAGCGAGTCGAGGAGCGCGCGGTCATGTGAGATCAGAAGGCCGATCCCCCTGAAATCGGAGAGCACCTTGAGCACCTGCCCGCGCGCTGCGGCATCGAGATGGTTGGTCGGCTCGTCGACCACGAGCAGATCGGGGCGCTCCCAGAGCGCGACGGCAACTTGGAGTCGCTTTTTCTGCCCGCAGGAAAGCTCGTCGTAGCGCCAGGCCCATTCATCATCGATGGAAAGCTCGGTGCGAAGAGAGACCGCCTCGCGGTCCCATGCGCAGGCAAAATCCTCGAGCCCGGATGGTGCGATATTGACGTCCTGCTCGCAATACGCGCTCACCAGCTTGGGAGAGACGCTCCCGGCATCTGGTGAAAGCTCTCCTGTGGCGATTCGCGCCAGCGTGCTTTTGCCGCACCCGTTGTCGCCGATGATGCCCGTCCAGCCCTCGGGAAACGTCGCGGTAACGCCACGAAGAACGCTGACGGCAGACCCGGGATATGAATAGCTTATAGACGTGAGATTGAGTTGCATGTTGACCTCGCAAGATAGGACGCGCACAGGAAAGGACCCTCAGCAGGGCAGCCACGCGCGTGATGTACATACCGTGCATCGTTTGCCCTCGAAAACCAGGACGGATTCCTATTTGCGCAAGATCCTAATCTCCATTCCATCGGGCGCGCTTGCCAAAGGCGCAACCCCACCAACATGCGAACTGGAGTATAGCGGTCCACCGGGAAATTTTCATCACGAACGAGAAAAGGGCCCCGACCATCTGGCCGGGGCCCTTGCGTGCTTGGTGGAGGTAAGGGGGTTCGAACCCCTGACATCCGGCTTGCAAAGCCGACGCTCTCCCAGCTGAGCTATACCCCCTCATAATTAATAAACGCCCCGGCGGCGACTCGGCCCACGCCGGGGCGTTTATTAGCAAGAAAAGTGGTGGGCCTTAGAAGATTCGAACTTCTGACCTCACGATTATCAGTCGTGCGCTCTAGCCAACTGAGCTAAAGGCCCAAATACGCAAGACCGTATAATGCCATAAATCTTCATAAATGCAACGTGCAATTTGAACTATTTTGCAGATTTCTCCGCTCAACGGTGTCCGAGTATAGAGCTTCCGACGAAAACACGGGTGTTAAACACGGCTTACATCGGTGAAATGCACGTATGAGCCCATAAAATTCAATTTTTCGAGGCGCCTGAAACCAAGGCGGCTAAATATAGGCAAACGTCTCAAGACACTCCTCCAGCCCCCCTCTCCTCCAATAAGGACATCTGTTGATGCAAAAAGCCGGGCTGGAAACTCTTGTTCGCAGCCCGGCTTCTCACCATGTTCCTGAGCAATTCTTAAGCTAGTGGAACCGTCTTTGCACTAGTCCAGCGCGATGTCGGGCAGGCCCTTGTCCTCCTCGACGGTGCTGACCTCGAGAACCTTCTTCTTGTCACCCTTCTTGATGGTGATGGTGAAGTCGGCCTTGGGCAGGTCGTCGAACAGGAAGTCTCCCCAATCATCCGTTCGTGTCACGCGCTCGATCATCGCATCGCTCTTGATGGAGACGTCAGCACCCTCGACGATCTCCATCTTCTCCGGGTCATAGACCGTGCCGGCGACAAAGCGCTTGGGCAGGCCCTTGTACCAGACGCGCGGGTTCGTGCCGTACTCGGTGTGCATGTGCTCGGCACCCTGAAGGTCGAGCTCGGACTCCTCGCCCCACTGCAGTGCGCCCGTCGGGCAGTTGTCGAAACAGCGCGGAACCTTGATCATCGGGTCCTTGCCGTCCTGCAGGTGAGCGCACTGGGTGCACTTCTGCGGAAGGTTGAGCTCCGCGTTCCAGTAGATTGCGCCGTAGGGGCACGCCTTGACGAGCTCCTCTTGGCCCTTGGCCTTTTCGGGATCGATCATGATCAGACCGTCGTCGCGGCGGTACATCGCGCCGTTCTTTGCGATCTTGAGCGGCGGGCAGTCATCGCACTGCTGGCACATCGTCGGGATATAGCACACCTTGACATGCGGGCGCTGGCCACGCTCGAACTGCTTGACGTGCATCCAGAACTGGCCGGATTCGGGCTGCGCTTCGGTATAGCCCGGCCAAGCTTGGCCGCAATGCTCGTCCTTGCAACCGAACTGGCAGCCATAGCAGCCCGTGCACTTGTCGAGGTCTACGCAAAAAGTCTTCATCGGCTACGCCTCCTCATCGATGACCCAAGACTCATAGGTCTGACCACTGTCGGGATCGTGGTAACGCTCAAAGGCGTCCGGATACTTCTCGGTCCACTCCCTGTATTCCTCATCGGTGACCTTCTCGACATTGACCAGGTAGTTCGTGACGACGAAGCCCCAGCAATGCTTGGAAATCGGGCCATCTGGAGAGAGCAGGTTGGTCGAACCGCCACGATCGAAGTGCGGCGCGATCGGGTCGGCACGGGAGCCCTTGTTCATGAACACGGTGTGCGGCATAACGCGCCTGGAGATGCGGGCGCCGCCCAGGATCGTGCCACGGTCGTTGAGGACCTTGACGATGTCGCCATTCTCGATGCCCTTGGCAGCGGCATCCTCGGGTGCCAGCCAGACCGGCTCGTATTGGTAGCCGTCCTTGCCGCGGACCTTGCAGGTCTCGATCTCGCGGCACCAGACGTTGTCGTCGTTTTGGACGTGGACACGCCACCGGCCAGGCGAGGTGTTCATGATGAACGGGTACTTCTTGGCGCGCTCGCCCTCGAGGGACTCATCGTGCGTCCAGCCCTCGGACGCGGGGCCGCCGGTGATGTAATGTGCCAGCGGCGGGCGTTCCTTGTCATCCGGGAACCCTTCTGCCAGCGCGTCGGAGTAGAACTCGAGCTTGCCGGTCGGGGTATCGAGCGGATGCCCTTCCGGATCCTCGTAGAACTCGCGCAATCCAGACGGCATGGTCTCCCAGTCGTCGCGGGCCCTGAAGATGTAGTAGTTCTTATCGGAGATCTCTTCCCAGTTGGTCTCGTCTTCGGCGTTGATCGGAGAGGACTCGAACGCGTGCTGGATCCACTCTTCGACGCTCATGCCGCCCGTGAGGACGTCCTCGACGTCGAAGGCCTTGCCGATCTGCTGGGCAATCTCGTAGTCGGACTTCGACTCGCCGATGGGCTCGACGGCCTGACCCGAGATGGCATAGATCGGGACGGCGTCTCCCTGCGAGCATCCGACGTCGTCCATTTCCTCCAAGCAGGTGGAGACGGGAAGGATGATGTCGGCGAACAGGGAGTCGTTCTCGATCCACTGGTGGTTCGTGATGTAGAGCTCGACTTCCGGAGAGCGCATGGCATCTTGGAACAGGAAGCCGCCGTTCCAGCAACCCTGGTTGCAGGGCTTCTCCGACCAGAGCAGGTGCACGGGCGCATAGTCCTCGGGATCGTGATCGGGGTCGTCGGGCTCGGCAGGATAGGTGCGCCGCTCGAACTGCTCGTCTGCAAGGGCGTAGATGATGGAGGGAGTGCCCCACCACTCGATCTTGCCGTCGAGGATGGCATGGTGGACCATCGTCCGCGGAATCTCCTGGTCCTGCGGCACGAACTGCATCGCGCGCTGGCCGATGACGAGCGGCTGGGGGTCTTGCGCCTTGAGCTTGTCAGGCCAGGCGACGGTCCAGGACTGCAGGTGCAGCTGGTGGATACCGGGTGCGCCCAGACCCTGCATGCCGAGCTTGTAGGCCTCGGTGCGCGCGAGTTCGTGAGAGTAGGGCCCGCGGGACATGCAGCCGCAGTAATGACCCGTGCACGTGCGCTGCTTTGCCCAGTTGCGGGCCAGGGCCTTGATGGTGTACTCGGGAACGCCGCAGCGCTCCGCCGCCCAGGCAGGGGTCTTGGGCACGCCGTCTTCATCGCCGAGAACATAGTCTTCGAGCTTGTCGAAGCCATACACGTGCGTGGCGACGTAGTCCTTGTCGTAGGTGCCCTCCTGCATCCAAACGTACATGATGGCAAAGTCTAGCGCGGCGTCCGTGTTCGGCAGAATCGGAATCCACTTCATCTCGTTGTGGCAGGCTGCCGTGTAGTTGCAGAACGGGTCGACGACGACGAACTTGATGCCGATGTCGAGCCAGAAGCGGATGATCGTCGACCAGTACTGGGAAGCGTAGTTCTGCGTGGCCTCCCAATCACCGGACTGAAGGACGATCATGTCCGTGTTCTCGGAAACGTCCTTGATGACGTTTTGCGAAGGTGCGGCCATGCCGAGACCCATGTTGAGGCCCGGGCCCCAGACGTGCTTGGTGCCCCAGTACCAGCCCTCAACGGAGTCTGGCGTGCGGACCTCGCGTGTGAAGGTGCCGTTGACGGCTGCCATCAGGTTGCAGTGCCATCCGCCGCCAGAGTGGACATCCTTGGACTCCTTGTGGCCATCTTCGCCGATACAGAAGATGGAGTTGGCGCCGTACTTCTCGGTCACGCGCTTGATCTCGCTGGAGATAATACCGGTGACCTCGTCCCAGGACGCGCGGCGGAACTTGGACTTGCCACGGTTCTCGGGATGGAACTTGTCCGGGTCTCCGCCAGGCTCCCAGTCGACGCGAATCAACGGGTAGCGCACGCGGTTCTTGGAATAGACGCGCTGCTTGTAGCCGAAGGCGTAGTAGGGCGGCGTGGTCTTCTCACGCGGGGCAAGCGTCTTGCCGCGCGCGGAGATCTTCCACAGGTGCCCCTCCAACTCCTTTTCGGTGTAGCGCTCGTTCCAGCGCATCGGGCGGATGCGAAGGATCTTACCGTCCTTCGTGTCCACGTGCACAGGAGAACCACCGGTACCGCCGCTTGAAATCGGGCGGATGATGGTGGAGACGTCACCGACGGTCTTCGTGAACTTCTTCTCCTCGCTCATCGTGCTCCTCTCTTCTCTCTTTACAGCAGCTGCGCGCGAAGACTCGTGTTTGCGGGCTCGCGCGCAGCTGCCTTTTGCCTCGTGAAATTGCGGCGTTTCGCCTACTCGACGGCCTTGATCTTGTCCATCAGCTCTTTCTTCTCCTCATCAGAAAGATCTACCTGGGGAAAGCTCAGGCATTTCTCGATGGTCATGCCATAGGCGACCTTCGTCGTCGCCGCCTCAAGGTCCATCGGGAAGGTGTCCTCGAGGATCTTTCGCGTCGCTGGGTCTTTGACAAGCGCCTTAAGCTTCGTCTTCTCGTTGTACTTGCCCATCTCATCTCTCCTTTCGGTCAGCCCTTCTGCCTTTATGCACTTTTCTGAGGGGCTTACCTGAAATTGTCGCGAGAAGAGAGAAAGCAAAACAGCCGCAAAGGGGTATGGATGGATACCCTTTCGTACCCACTTGGAAAACGAAAGCATCCCGCTTGGAGAACGGCGTTTTCGCGTCCATATACTGAGCACATGGGCACGAAAGGAAAGGGGCAGCAAATGGTTCCTGCAGGACGGCACGTCAAAATCCACTACATCGGGACCCTCGAAGACGGGACCGAGTTCGACAACAGCTACAAGCGAGGAAAACCGCTGGAGTTCGTGATGGGCTCGCGCAAGGTCCTAGGGGGCATCGAGGACCTCGTGAACACGCTCGGCGTCGGCACCAAGGGGCACGTGCACATCCTCGCGGGAAGCGCCTTCGGCGCCTATAACGAAGACCTCATCGACCGGATACCCAAGGCATCCGTTTCCAATGCGGACAAACTGCCCGTTGGAAACTACGTCATGTTGAAGGGCGAGGGCGGGCGACCGGTTCGCGCGAAGATCGTGAGCGTCGAAGACGACGAGGTCGTGCTCGACTACAACCATCCCCTCGCAGGTCATGACATCGACTTCGAGGTCGAGCTCGTGGATGTCGAGGAGCCCGACGCCATCGAAGAAGAAAAGCACCCCGTGGAATGCGACTGTCACCGCGTGCAGCACTCGCTTGAGCATGCGCACGGCCAGGCACATGCGGACTGCAGTCACTAAAAGCAGGCTCGCAGAGCGATCAGCCCTGACCAAGGACTCCGCCCGTGTCCCCAGCATGTTCTGAGGGACGCAGGCGGGGCTCGTATTTTTCTGCCAATAAACAAGCCGCGTTGCAGGGGACTTGACCCATGCAGCGCGGCTATAGAAAAAAGCCCGAATTAGGATGCGGCAAGCGACATCAGGGGATGAGCGCCTCGCCACCATCGACGGGGACGTGCACGCCCGTGATGCACCTTGCGGCATCGGATGCCAGAAAGAGGATGGCGTTCGCGCAGTCGTCGATTGTCGCGCAACGGCGCAACGGCGCCTTCTCGGCTGCAGGCTTGTGCAGCATCTCGGTCGTGTCCCATCCCGGGGGATTGGTCATGTCCGTGTCGATGAGACCGGGGCAGATCGCGTTCACGCGGATGCCATGGCGGCCGAGCCGGCGTGCCAGCCAGGGAACCATACGCAGCAGTGCGCCCTTTGAAGCCGTGTAGGGAAGGCCGCCGGAGACCTTGAGCGCGGCCATCGAGGAAATCTGGATGATGGAGCCGACGCCGTTTTTCGCGATGTGCTCCCAGCCGTACTTGTACATGTAGTACTGACCGAAGAGGTTGATTCCCAGGACGTTGTTCCAGTCGTCGACGTCGAAGTCGTAATCTTCCGCCTCATCGGTGTAGTCGCCGGAGATACCGGCGGCAAGCACCATGATGTCGAGCCTGCCGAACTTGTCGACGCAGGCCTTCACCGCATTGGCGCACTCCTCTTCCTTGGAGACGTCGCATACCGCATAGTCGGCTTCTCCACCTGCCTTCTCGATTTCGGCAGCCTGTTCTTCGAGCTGCTCTTCGCGGCGTGCCAGCAAGAACACCTTTGCGCCATGAGCCGCAAGTTTCTTTGCGGCGCCGGAGCCGATGCCTCTGCTGCTCGCGCCCGTGATGAGCGCAACGCGCCCGCTCAGATCAAGAATATCTTCCATATCCGCGACCTTTCACTCGTAGTTCCCTGATTTGAACTGCCTTTCAATCTTAGAAAGTCGGTGAGAACCCATACAGCCCACAAAGGTCACGTTAACGGGCACTTTCGTACCAAAACGGACGGGCGCCTCAGTCGATGAGGCCAGCACGCAGGGCAAAGACAGCCGCCTGGGTTCGGTTGTTCAAGTTGAGCTTGACGAGCAGGTTGCTCACCTGCTTTTTTATCGTGCTCTCGCCCAGGTACATCCTCTTGCTGATCTCCCGGTTCGAGCATCCTAGGGCAACCTGTCGCAACAGTTCCCGTTCATGGTCGGTCAGCTTCTCCTGCGTCTTGCTGAGTGCAGGATCGCTCATCTTCCCACCGTATTGGTAGCGTCGGATGATCTTGAAGCAGAGCGTCGTCGCCTCGGGGGCGAGTACCTTGTTTCCCTGCGCGACCTCCTTGAGCCGCTCTTCGAGAGAATGCGATTTGATGTTCTTCAGCAGGTAGCCGCACGCCCCGTTGGCAATGGCCGATACCAGGTCCTCCTTCGAGAGGTACATCGCAAGGAGAACCGTGGAGGTATCGGGGCAACCCTGCGATATCTCGCGCGTCGCCTCGATGCACTCTGCAGACGAGATGCCGACGTCGAGCAGGACGATATCTGGTTTATGCTTCTTGCAGAGCTCGACGGCCCGCATGTTGTCCTCGGCCTCGCTGACGACCTCGAAGTCCTTCCACTTGTTGATGATCTGGACCAGGCCCTCGCGATAGAGCGCATGGGCATCGGATACGATGACCGTGTACGTCACTGCCCTCACCTGCCCTATTCAGGAAGCGCGATGAGCACTGAGGTGCCCGCGCCCGGTTTCGAATCGATAGCGAGGTCCCCGCCCACGAGCTCGATGCGCTCGCGCATCACCCGCAGTCCCATTTTCTCGGGGGGAACACTTTTCGTGTCGAATCCGCACCCATCGTCGATGATGCGGATGAACACCACATGGTTCTCGCGCTCTATCTCGACGTTGAGGTTCTTTGCGCGGGCATGACGGTACACATTGGAAAGCGCCTCGTGAATGACGTGCATACCCTGGAGCTCGACGCTCGTATCGAGCTTGATGTTCTCGCCGTTCATCACCTTGAGGTGGGTCTTGATCTTCCACATGTGCTCGAAGCGTCGCAGGACATGGTGCACATCGGACACGAAGTCGGCGGTCTCATTTGGTACCCGCTTCAAGGTCACCACCTCGTCGCGCAGGGCGTTCACCGCCTCGTTGCTCATCTTCTCGAGCAACATCAGCTCTCTTTCAAGCGATTCGCTGTCCTGCGCCCAATACGAGGTGAGCGCCTGCTCTGCCTGCAAGCGCGCCCCCGTGACAAGATGCGAGACGTTATCGAGAATCTCGATGCCGAGATGCTGCCGCTCTTCGAGGATGCGCGCCTCGAGAGAGCGGTGACTGTACTCGGCGGCGTTGACCAGGTAGGAGACAAGCGGCACTATTCCCTGCATATAGTGCAGGGAGTCTCCATCGAACTCGCGGGGAGTGCGGCTCGCGAAGACGGTATCTCCTATCACCTCATCCTCTTCGAAAATCTGCAGCACAAGGGCGCAGTCGTAGCCGGCTTGCGCCACTTCTTTCATGTACACCGGGTTATCCTGCTCGCTAGGTTCGTTAAACCGTATTACAAATGGTTCGCGCGATTGCATCATCTCGGCCATGCGCCCCACGCCAATCGGCGTGCGCAGAAAATCCTTAAGAAGCAGGCGCTTGTCGTCAGGGTTCTTGAAGGCACATCCTATGACTTTGCATTCCGTGACCGTGTACAGGCGAATGGTCGCGGCATCGTAGTCGCTGTACTCGAGCAGCGCCTGGGCAATCCCCTGATAGAACTGGTCGGGGTCCATTGTCCATGAAAGGCTATTGAACAGATTGGCGAGCGTGTTGAATCGGGTCTTCCAGACATTGTCCCCACTCGATGAAGGTGAACGTTCCACTGTGCGCCTCCTTAAAGGTCGCAGACGCGCGCAGATGACACCGATGGCTCTCATCCTCTATTCGACTGTCAAGAATGTGCAGATCGCACGGGAATATTTCTAATATGCTGTGTAGAGCAAGCCGGTGGTCATCCATTCGCAAATCTCTCTCTGATCGAAAGTATACCCACCTCTTGCCGTATTTCCCTCGACCGGCTGCCGTTTAGGAACTTTCGTTATTCGCCCAGGGAACATCTGTACCGGAAAGTTCACCCGCAGGCGGCTAGCCGTACAAGCCTTTTACCAGCAAAAATACATATATTGCCTAGACGTAGGAGAACGGTCTATTTCATGTGCCTGCGCCTTGGCGCACACAAGTTTTCCTTGAACGTAGAAAGGACTGGCCGATGTCGAAAGTTCAGATTGTCACAGGTGGAACGTCCGGAATGGGACTTGCCACCGCAGAAAAGGTTGCGAAGTACGGACCGGTCGTCATCGTGGGCCGCAATGAAAAGCGCATGGAAAACGCCCTCGGAAAGCTCAGGGCAGCCGGCGTCGATGCCCATGGCGTACCTGCTGATGTCTCCGACCGCGCATCTCTTAGCAATGTCGTTGAAGGGGCTCAGAAAATCGGAGAGGTCCAAAACGTCGTGCACGCAGCCGCGGTAGCGGGAGAGAAAGATACCGATGCCATCATCAAGATCGACGTGATGGGTACCATCAATGTCGTCGAGACCTTCCTTCCCTTCATGAAGGAGGGGTGTGCGATGGCGCTCTACTCCTCCACGACAGGGCGAATGTTTCAGCCTTCCGCCGAGCAACTCGAGGTATGGGCCAAGCCGAACGACCCCGACTTTGTAAAGAAGTTCAAGGAGACGCTTCCCGATTCCCTCGGCGTCGACAAGGGCGAGGCAGCACGGCTGCCAAAGGGCTACATTGCCTATTTCGCGGCAAAGAACTTCGTGATGTACTACACCAGGGCCAATGCCGCTCGCTTCGGCGCACGCGGCGCGCGCATCTTCTCCATCGCCCCCGGTTCCTTTGCGACGCCGATGCTCAACCCAGATCCCGAGTTCCGAAAGATGACGAGCGCCCAGACCGCGCTCGGCCGCATCGGCGACCCCGATGAGATGGCAAGTCTCTTTGCCGCGCTGCTCGACCCGAGTGTCGGGTATCTCACGGGCACCGACGTCCTCATGGACGGCGGCATGTTCGCCAAACAGTTCACCCCACAGCTCCCGTAAGCAAAGGACAGACCCGTCCTCTCACGCTTATCGGAGCACACTCAAGCCGAGAAGGGGACGTCGGGCCACATGGTCCGGCGTCCCCTTCTTCATGTGCTCGAATAGCAGGGTGAAACCTATTAGCAGACAAAAATTTTTCTGGCTGACCAACACTGCGCAGTTCTTCGATTCCACGCTCGTGTCAATCGAAGAAGCCATGGCACCTATTCGGAGGCTTCGGCGGCAGCCGCCTCATCTGCTATCTGCTGCTGCACTTTGTCGAGATTGCTCTTCTTGTTGAGCCAGAAGTTGAGGAGCATCGTGAGCACGAT
>JBMNPN010000070.1:0-12468 GCA_050943615.1 Coriobacteriales bacterium | reverse complement strand
AGG
This sequence comes from Coriobacteriales bacterium, assembly GCA_050943615.1. Taxonomy (GTDB): domain Bacteria; phylum Actinomycetota; class Coriobacteriia; order Coriobacteriales; family QAMH01; genus CACZQA01. Next base: position 12,465 of record JBMNPN010000070.1, on the reverse strand, counting down.
TAATGCACGACACAGGGATCATCCCCGCGCATGCGGGGAGCACTTCATGACAACCTCCTAGTATGGTGTCGGATAAGGATCATCCCCGCGCATGCGGGGAGCACACTGTGACGTGGGGATTAGCATCGAGGAAACGGGGATCATCCCCGCGCATGCGGGGAGCACTTATGACAATATCAATATTAGCGGCTTACTTAGGGATCATCCCCGCGCATGCGGGGAGCACCCTCAATTTATCGAAGTCAATAAGCTTTTCCTGGGATCATCCCCGCGCATGCGGGGAGCACTCTTAGAAATCCCAGTTCAAAATAGCATAGTTCCCAAAACAAGCTACATTTTGATTAGTTTGCGAAAGAGTCGAAGTGTTGCATCGCAGTCAGATTCCGCACGATGATGTATTTCATTGTCAAGGTTCAGCATGTCAAGGAGAGTGCTTAAATGGTAGTTTTTCGCCTTTGGCATCTTCTTTTTTGCAAGAGCAATAGTGTCGATGCATTCATTATCGAAATCATCCAAATTGCACTCTTCGCATGATGCCTGAATAAAATCGGAGTCAAATGTGGCGTTGTGCGCTACAACAATGTCTCCTCCTACGAAGGAAATAAAATCATGTAGCGCAAGCTCAAGATTGACTCCTTGAGAATTTAATAAATCATCGGTAATTCCAGTGAGCTCTACAATTTTCTTCGGAACTCGTTTTTCAGAACGGACAAGATTATGAAACCGAGCTGCCTCTTCGCCTCTGATAACCTTAATGGCGGCGATTTCAATGATTTCTTCTTTATCAACATCAAGCCCAGTGGTCTCCACGTCTATCACGACGTATTCATCCGGTTCGGTTAAACCCGATGAGTTTTTCTTCCTTCTCGCCTTTGATCGCACCGATGCATCGCTCCATCCCATGCGCTTTTTTCCGAGCGCTTTCGTGTGTGCTGGGCTTGGATGCAACATCAGCTTGATACCATCGAAATCAATCGGTTCCCATGTTGTGTTGTGTACTTTGAAATTCAGGTGTTGTTCATTGCGAGCGGAATAAACTAGTGTTGCACGTCCGTTTTTGCACTCGTCGCACACGCGTTTCCACAGCTCGTCTCTTACGCGAGCGCTCACTTGTCCCACATATACGCCCAAGCTGATTTCCTGCAGCCACTTCGTCAAATCGCCACGTAAGGCGAGAGGGCATTTTTCCAACACGATGACAACCAACGCTACGCTCCTGCAAGCGTGCCATTGCTCTCTGCTACTGCTTCAAGTTGCATATCGAACTCCTTGCCATATGAGACACCAAAGTCAACGGCGGGATGCTTGTCATCCCAGAGGAACATCGTGTCAAATTCCACGTCTTCTTCCTCGTGGGAATTGCCCAGTAATAGCGTTCTGATATCACGAGCACATCGTTCCATCAGTTTGCCATCAAGAAAAGCGTCTCGGACACGTCGGCGAGTTTCCGATCCAATGTCATCTGGCGGATCCGAAGCAATTTCAAATGCCAGTGGAATAGTGACATCGGCCTTGTATAAATCTGCGATGTCATAGACAAAAGAACGCTCGTGTCCTTCGTGCACGAACCCCAATGCGGGCGAACATCCCAGAGCAACGATTACACTGTGTACAAGACCGTATAGACATACATGCGCAGCAGACAATGCCTGGTTGACCGGGCTCGTGTTGGAAAAATCGTCAGGCGTATACTCTCTGCCCTTCCACGGCACGTCGTATTTCTTTGAAAGACGTCGATAGAGAGTGCGTATTCTGGCACCCTCTCGTCCTCTTAATTGTTGCATCGTGTAATGTGACACGTCTTCATTCGGAAAACGCATTTCATACATTTTCCGGGCAACGGCAAGTCGCTTTCGTGTGTTAGAAACGAGTTTTGCCTGAGCGACAATCAAATGCGACGAGTGGGTGAGCGGCCTGCCGTGCGCGTAATAGCGAACGCCATGCTCACCCACCCAAATAATGCTTGTTCCCGAATCGCCGAGAAGCTCAACCGCTCGATGAGAGATGTTGGTGCCAGGCCCCAACATGAGCACCCCAAGAGAGGCAGCAGGGACATAGGCCGTGCCCCTTGAGTCTGTAATGCTCACCGCACCGTCTTGCCTGTTCACAAGACAACGTTCTACGTACAGAAACGTCGTTCTCTCTTTTATCGTAGGAAGTGCGTGAAGATCAGGTTTGACGATTCCGGGAATATCCGTCATATAAATCACGCGCCAAAAGGAACTAGCGTGAGAAGTCCACAACCAAACGCTTTTCCATGTCCAATGCCATTGACAAGAGCATGGCGTAGAGCATCAGGATCAATTACTTTAAGAACTCCATCATATTGGGCGCGCACAAGCGTAATGGTCTTTCCACGGGCTCCCTTTGAAAACGTGAGCTTTTGGGAATTGCTCAGAACTAAATTGGGAATCCCATCTTCATCTGCAAGTACCTCAAAGCCATTTCGCCGAGAACGCGGGTTCTCTTCATCTGCAAACAGCTTGGGAACCTCTACATCACTGCCCTCGTAAGCCTGTTTCCCCACCAGCCACGCCTCCTGCTGCAAAACAGTAAGATGACCGATTCTCTTTGACAGCCCCTGCTGGTTAGCGATATCGGTATTTCCTCCTCGCGTGCTTCTGTTCACTACCGGGTTGGCCACGAGCCGAAAGGAATACGTTTGTCCATTTTCGATACGGGACAGGAACGCATCGTAATCGCGCGTGCCCCACTGAGGTTCGCAATCTGGCCATCCGATCTGTTCGTCAAGGCCTACTAAGCTCGGCTTGTCGGGGCTAACAATGTACAGACGCGACCCTCCATCGCGCATCCTGTCGACACGCCAAAGCACTCGGCCGGAGGTTTCCTGATCAGCAGCTGATTTCGGAGGAAAGCTTCCAGCAATCGCGGCATGCATAAGGTAGGGGGAGGCGAGCAATTTGCGCGACTCTCTGCGCGTCATATTGATTGGAAACTGCGTGAAGTACATTGCCTACACCTCCTTTCCAAGAGCAGACCAAGGGTCGTGCTCGGGAATTTTTTCGATATACGAGGGATTTCGTACGTGCGCCGTCGCATGGGATACTGTGCGAAACGAATACTGCCGGTGTTCCTGCGAAAAGCTGATTGGCACATCGCGCTGCGATACATCGTAGCCTTCCCCGTCCTCTAGGGCCTCTTTGTCGCAGAGAATCTCAAGGTCGACAAACTCCTTATCGCGATACCGCCAGCTGTGTTGATAGCGATCTGAAGCTTCCCATGGGTACTCCTGCAATGCTTCGAGCAGGTTGGTACTTTCGGATAAGCCCAAGAGCACCCTGCAAGAAGGAGGACACGAACGCCTGCCGAGGAATAAGGGGAATGCCGGCGCATCGAGAGCTTCTGCGCATTTCTGCAACAAATCACCATCACCCTCGAGAGCAGCAACAAATACTGCATCGGCAAGGTAATGTCGGTGAGTGAGAGGGAGGCTTCCATTCTTAGATGTGTCAGCAAGCCATCGTCCGCTGTCTGCATCCCATTTTCTTTTGTGCTCTGTCTGGAAGTCGTCTTCAAACGAACCCGGCTGATCGATACGCACGCCGAACTTTAGTGATGCCAGGTCGTCAATAGGCTCTGCCCTGTGACGTCCCAAAGCTGCAGCGAGCAACCCGATAACTCCGCTCTTTGTTGGCTCATGCTGGGTCCCACGCTCGGCGAACCTGCTATACGACCCCCAAGACTGCAGCGGACCCGCTAGCTTTAGCAGCAGGACCGTCATAGCTACTCCTCTCCTTCAAGTGGATAGCCATTTTCATTGAGGTAGGAAGCACACGCATCGGAGACTCCCTTTACCGCTGTCTCAAGATTGCTATTAATGGCATCGGGCAACGCTTCCGAAAGTACCTTTGCATCTGGGGATGCCAAAACAACAAATGTTTTCTGCGGAGATGTACCGAAAGCGTCGTCAACAGCTTTTTCCTGTTCTGCCAATCGCTCACAGCCGATTTCGACTTGGCTTTTGTCACCCTTCGGCTCAACAGGCTTCTCAAAAGCGTTCGCCAAACTCACTGGCTGACTGTTGCGAAGCTGTATTACCACTGCAGCTGGCAAAGTATGGTTAGCGAATGAGTTTTGTTTTCCAGTAGGCATTGACATGACGAAAGACTTCAATAACGCTTCGATTCCTCGACAAGCCACTTGAGAAGAACCGAGGTTCTCGCAAAGATGCATCACATCAACATTTGCATAGCGGTACATTGTGGCAGAGGTAAATTCCATCGTGCCAATCATTGCAGCGCCTGCATTATCTTCGGGGGAACGATCGTCCAGCGCCGTATAGTAATCAAACTCAGGCTTCATTCTGCCAATACCGATTGCATGTGCGACTTGTACAGAAGCGTCTACGTTTAAATCAGAAGCATCTGCCACCATGCGCCCGAACATTGCAACGTCAACAGCATTAAGTAAAGGTCGCTTCTTGATATCCAAGATTTCCTTTGCTGCTTTTTTGTCGATTTCCTCTCCTGTTTCAATATGCTGAACTGCCAATTGAGCAAGCGCCTTTGCTTGACCGGGGGCAATGAACAATAAATAACCCGTAACCCCGTTATTGACATTGATGCCAGTTGCTGCAAGAGCGCTTGCTGCTGCATCTTCCGCTTGATCGGAGTCGGCATCCGGCAGCAGCTCCATCACATGATCTGAAATCATCTGGACAGCATGCACGGTTCGCTGTCCAATTTCGTTTTCGTCTAGAAAATCAGGAAAGAGGTCACGCGTTGCCTTTTTCCATGCTTGGCTTGAAACCCTTGCGCGGTTTACTCCACCAAACCGAGCAGTCTTTGGGCTGCCCGTGTCATCACGGTTGATGTTGCTTGGCGGAACAGTTTGAAGAATATGCACATCGATAAAGAGAGGTTTAGTCATTGCCATTTCCTTTCTCGCCACTGCTAATGATTAGTTGCTGCTGGCGCTATTGTTTTTATTTTGACCAGCAATAGCATATCCGCGACCCCAAGCAAGTCGAACTCCATCTGCCTTGTAGGGATTCTGAAGGTCATAAAGTTGCGCTGCGAATTTTGCGTAATCGATGGGGATCGTGGCATCGCGTAATAGCTGAACCAACTGTCTGGCGTAATGCAGGGTCTCCTCCATTGACTCCGCGGTGATGAATGCTCTTAGCCTTCTTGGCATTTCTCCAGCTTCGAGATTCGCATAGCGGTCTTTTTCTTGCAGAACAAGCTGTCTGATCGCATTGCCGAAGCCGTGCTCGTTGCCTCGAACATGCATGGGAGAACTCTGGCCCTGCTGGTGAAACGCATAGAGTGTCATAGTTCCATGAACTGCAACTTCACTTTGTGAAGGTTCTGGCCCTTTTCCAGTTAAGGATATTGGAAGGCCCTCGAACTCGAGGGGCCACGCTTCTGCGTTCGAGCCAATCGGCATCATCATTGCATGTCGTAGTGCTGCCAAACTCCGGGCACCTTGTGATTTTCTGCTTGATGACAGGTAATCGTTTTGAATTGAGGTAATGCGCGCATTCACAAACCCCATAATGCTTGCCTCTGCAGTTTGCAATTCGTTTTCCGCCATCAATGCACCTCCTCTTCTTTCGTCTCCTTGATGTCCTCTTCGAGCGGCAACGCCTTTTTTAACGCTGCATTGAATCTTGCATCAGCGAGTGAAGCGGTCATCCATTCTTTAATCTTTTCTTTTTTGTCCCTAATGGGAGAACCTACAATTGCATCTGAACTTGACTCGCGAAGCAGTTGGTAAGCACGTCTACTGATTATTTGCCGAGCTGATTGCCTCCACTGGGCACGTTCCGTTTTTGCATCGCTGCTCTCGTCCAGTCCAGCAAGCCACAATCTGAAGGGGGAATCAACTTCGAAAAATGCCTGCGCTTGCGAATCCTGTTTTGCGCCTCTAATTTGGTTATCGTCACTTGAACCAGTAGCTTTAATCAAGTTACCAGCAAAAATTCCTAGGGCGTTTATCGCGTCGGATGTCGAAGCGGCGCAATCTTTAGCAAGCGTGACCAGCGATTCACCCTCGTGCGACAACAAGAAGGCGCTTAATTCGACTTTGTCATCAATAAGGTTGGTAATAACCGAACTTTGCGTACCGTACTCGAATCCAACCGCATGCGCCTTAAGTAGGTACCTTTGATTAAGCTGTTGCCCTCCCTCCCTGCTGGCGAGATATGAAATCCAGTCTTCTAGTTCGGGCTTTATGATAGATGGAATGTCTTCTTCAGTGTTTTTGCCGAAGATAGAATCAAGACCTCGCCAAAGTGCTCTGCCTGGCTGGTGCGTAAGAGGAAGATAGACGGGCGACTGCTTGAGCTTCTTTTCTTGAGTCAGACTTCGGCGCCAAGCAGTCATAGGTTCATAGCGATAGAGGTTCCTTGACTCGAGTTTGTCACCGTTTGTTAGAACAACGCCGACAACCCTATCATCTTTTGGGATCAGGCGAATTCTTCGCGACTGCCAAGTGTAGAGGTCGAGCTTGCCTGTCGGAAAACGTTCATCAGAACCGGCAACTTCAGCGGGACGTTCCCAAGATGGAATGTCGTCCGCCGAGAACATCCCGTCATCACTATCGCGTACAATGAAATTCAGCAAAAGCGTTTCAAACAACGTTGAGCCTTCGAAGAAAAGGCCTCCTATTCCTCCTGCCCATCCAGTACCAATGGGATAGCTTTTACCTCTTTTTACGCGGAGATCACCGACCGTTCCGCTTTTTATTCCAGAAGTGTCAAAAGCCTGAGCGTGAATAAGCCATCGTGCAGCTTCAGAATACGAGAGACTCTCCGCTCCTTTACCTGAACGAAGTGAAAAGAGCACATCGCCATCAGGAACATCTGCAACGATTTTCTTGATGCTTGAAATTTCGTCTTTTTCTGTGCGCAAGCCTGCGACTTGCATAAATGGTCTTTCTTTATCGAAAAGATCAAAGCGATAACGCCATTCATCAAGATACGCACGTATGTCAGAGATGGGAAGTTCATCTGCATTCCACAAATCTCCCCATACCTCTGCGGGATCATCATCTTCTTCTACTGCCGGCAAAATGGCCCTCTGCAAAATTGCCAGTAGAACTCGCAGAATCGCAAAATCCTGGGTAGGTAGATCGTTTGCGAGGCATTTGATATGAGGCGCTTGTTCAAACAGTTCGAGCAGTGAGACCTCGTGTGCTCTACCTCCTTCATCGCGAATGCGCACCCACGGTTCATCTACTAGATTAAAACTTGTGTTCTGGTTCACTTCTCTCTTCCCCTTTCTCTTCCGATGCGATCAGCTCTAACCCCGCTTCTTGTGAGTAGCGAAGACGGTAGATGCAAGAATCTGTCTCGATTGAAGAGTTGAGCTCTGAATCGAATGCCATGGGCAGCTGACCGCGCAGCCACCTTGATTCTTGCCAACCCGGTACTTGATTTTTTTCTTCAAGGGCATCGATGATTTGCTCATAATTCCACGGCATTGAAAGTCGTGGAGGCAAGCTCACCGTACAATTTGCCGCAATACGTGCAGTTTCATCATCTGGAGCGCTACTTCCATCACCTAGAGAGGTGCATTGTTGCCCGTTTTTCTTGGGGGTAACCCATGGGAGCAGAGTAAACTCGTGTCCGCATCGTTGAACTGCGACAACTTCTATTGATTCGTCTGTATCGCGAACAGCAGCACGCCCTATTGTTTCGTCTACCGAGGTATAAGAATCTCGCAACCAGCCGATAAGACTGCTTCGTTTTCTTTTTATCGGTTTCGGTTTACCTAATAGCCAGTCTTCGGCATTTGCCTGCGACTCGGTTCGTTTCTTTTGAAGCTTATCCTCTGCCACACGCATTGCATCCACCCAGCATCGAGGAATATTAAGTCCGATGCTACCTGGTGTCTGTTCTCCGGCCTCATCGTGTGCTGAGTACTCAAGCTCAACCAGCCTTGCAATGTCATGCGGCAAGTTGACTACTACATCACCGTTCCCATTGGTTTTTGTCCGCAGGGCAAGAATGCTTTTCCATAAAAGTACAGGAAAGTAAACTTTATCCACGCCTTCAGAAATGGAAGGCGGCTCTTCTTCCCAGTTATCAACTCCTGTAATGAAGCATTGTGCTTGCTGAAGTTTTTTTGGGCGCTCAGACTGCCCCTTGCCGCGTTGATGTCTGTGCAGGCGCCCCATTCTCTGCAGCAGCAGGTCAATCGGAGCGAGATCGGTGAACATCACATCGAAATCTATGTCAAGAGACTGCTCGATTACCTGCGTGCCAACGACGATGAGCTTCTCCGGGCGCTCCTCGGAATCGGGGCCCAGGAGCCTGAGCAATTCCGCATCATTTGTCATGCGGTCAAGAGCGATGAAACGCGAGTGAACAAGCTTGACATGGTTATCGCCAAAAACCTGCTTCAATTGCTCATATGTGTGTTGTGCACGTCCGACAGTGTCCCTCAACACGCAGGCACACCCTCCGTCTGACAGCAGGTCTTCCAAATACGCCACAAGAGTTTCATCGTCATCCTTTATCCCCCGCACTATCACATCCGTTCCGGCAGAAGTTTCCAAGCACGTTCGGTACATGCTTTCATCCAACTCACCTTGGCGTGTCGCTACGGTGATTAGGGGATATGCTGGGTTTCCTGTGGCTGCCCGAGGGGCATTCGGAATGTCTCTTCTTTTGGAATGGCCGCTGCTCGTCTTCCGGTCCTTTCCCCGATAGGCGTGTATGAGTTCGTTACGCCGATTGGCTGGGAGAGTTGCCGAAAGCAAAATTGTCGGCACTCCGTACGCTCCGAGCCATGTGAGCACTCGATCGAGATAGGTGTTCATATATGCATCGTATGCATGGACTTCGTCGATTACGACCACTTTGCCTGCCAAACCAAGGTGCCGTAATTGCACATGCTTTGTCTTCAATGCGGCCATGAGCAACTGGTCGACGGTGCCCACAACGAATGAGGAAAGTAGGCCGCGTTTTCTTCCACCGAACCATTGGTGGGCGATGACGTCTTCTTCGGTTTGAGATTTTTCCTCGTCTCCCATCCATGTGCTACCCCATGAACGCAGTCTGGAAAAGTCGCCGTTTAATGCAGCCTTGCTGTGTAAGAGCTGCATGGACTGCACCGATTTACCCCTAGCGTCTGGAACGTGCTCGAGCCATTTCTCGACACGTCCGAACATTGCGTTAGAAGTTGCCATGGTAGGGAGGAGGTACGCAACGCCGCCTGAACCGTTTTTCGCCGCAAGAACTTCCGCACAAAGCAACGAAGCTTCCGTTTTCCCATTTCCCATGGGCGCTTCGATAATTAGCAGACCGGGCTCATCCAGGCTCAATGCCGCATGAAGAGCTTCTAGTTGTGCAGGTCTCAGCGTTGCGTTCTCTGGAAGACCGTCGAAACGGCGATGGAATAGTTCCTGTTTGTCCAAGTCGCTCTGCACGGCATGCCAAGCAGAAGGTAAAGACAGAGAATTCCATGCTGCATCTGCGCGGGCGCGTAGCTCCTCACAATTATCGACTGATTGGATGAGAGGAAAGAAGTCCGAATTTGAGGCAATCCAATCGGACATGATGACGAGTGCTGAGACGAGAACTTGCACTGGCTGTGGCACAGAGCAAACCCGAAATAGATCTTCGTAGTTTGCCATTCCCGTCAGCCCGAAAACCCAGCTGAGTAATTCAAGCTGTATAGATTGCCAGTCTTGATCTCCTAAGCCTTCCTTTGGAAAATTTTTCGAGTTGCTATTAATGTCTTCAAGCACTTGGTCACTCGAAGGTGGAGCCCCATGATGAGCTCCGACAATACAGCCGTATGTCCAAGAGTAATCCCACCCTCTACTGTCAAGCCAGCTCTCAAAGATGGCCTCACCCATATATGCATGCGAAAATGGATGATTTACCATATGCTTATCAGGTACTGGCAGCCCCATCTCTTCAACAAGTTCCGCTCGCTCGGGAACCTTGTACTGAAACCCTGGTGTTGCCTTACCAATGTCATGAACGCCAGCAAGCCAGGACACCAGCGTTTTTGCTGCGGAATCGTCTCCGTCTAAGAAATCCGAAATGTACTGTTTGATGGAATTTGGAAGCCATTCGGTCCAGAGCTTGCATGCTATGAAAGCGGAATCCCCTAGGTGGACATAGAGCGGGGACCACAGGTTACGCTCCTCGTCGCTTCCTGTCTTAGCCCACAATGCTTTCGCTTGCGGCGATAAGATAATGTCTTCACGCGAATTGGGCCAATTGTCTTTCACCATGTGCTCACCTTCCCTTTCGGAATGCCGCACCTCTCCCCATTAGCTCATGTGAAGGACTCGCACTGTCATGTACTTTGCCCAGATGACATGCTCATATAATGTCAAAGTGTCCGTAAGGGCTATACGAACAAATCGCACAACTGAAAAGTCCTTCTCGTTTAATAATAACGATATCCTGGGACATGAAAATGGATATAAATGAATGCAAAAGATCGCTGGATTCAACTAATGATTTCTTGCGCCGCTACTTTTCTTGACATCACAGTATTTCTGCTCGCATTGCTTTAACTGCGTGATGTGGGAATAATTCGCCCTCTGATATATGAATGAAACAATAAAGAGGGCATCGTTTCATGTAGGAGCATGTCAGAGTGGACTCCGCGAGAACAATTGGGGAATGCATCATCTAGTGTTTTCCAGCTCCCGCCCTCCCCTTGAAGCGCCGCGGCAATCTAGCGTAGACTCCACATTCCCATCTACTTCAATCCCACTGGGGGAGCGTTTCATGACGACATCATCTGCCAACCCACTGCAAACGGGTATGAACATCGAGGTGCGCGGCGCGCGCGTCCACAACCTCAAAGACATCGATGTCGACATCCCGATCGGGTCCTTCACGGGCATCGCCGGCGTGTCGGGCTCGGGCAAGAGCTCGCTTGCGCTGGGCGTGCTCTATGCGGAGGGCGCGCAACGCTACCTCGAGGCGCTCTCCACCTTCACGCGCCGCCGCCTTTCGCAGGCGCAGAAGCCCGACGTCGATTCCGTCTCGCACATCCCCGCCGCCGTGGCGCTGCGCCAGCGTCCGAGCATCCCCGGCGTGCGCTCCACCTTCGGCACCGCCACCGAGCTCAACAACGGCCTGCGCCTGCTCTTCTCGCGCGTCGGCAGCTACACCTGCCCCAACGGTCACCGCGTGCCGCCCTCGCAAAACGTCGCGCTCGAAAAGCCGCTCGAGTGCCCTGTCTGCCACGAGAAGTTCCACGGGCTTTCCGCCGAGGAACTCTCGTTCAACTCCACGGGCGCCTGCCCCACCTGCAGCGGGACCGGCATCGTGCGCCAGGTGGACGAAAGCACGCTGGTCCCCGACGAATCGAAGACCATAGAGGAAGGAGCCGTCGCCTCCTGGAACCAGCTCATGTGGAAGCTCATGGTGGACATCGTGCGCGAGATGGGCGTGCGCACCGACGTTCCCTTCTCCGAGCTCACGCCCAAAGAGCGCGAGATCGTCTTTCATGGCCCGGCCGAAAAGCGCCACGTGGTCTACCAGAACAAGGACGGGCGCTCCGGCGAGCTGAACTATACCTACTTCAACGCCGTCTACACGGTCGAGAACGCGCTTTCCAAGGTCAAGGACGAGCGCGGCCTTGCGCGCGTGTCGAAGTTCCTGAAAGAGGGACCCTGTCCCGACTGCCATGGCTCGCGCCTGTCAAAACGTGCCCGCGACCCGCAGATCGCCGGCATCAACCTAGCCCAGGCAGCCGACCTCACCTTGGAGGAGCTCTCCGCCTGGCTCGACGAGGTGCCGGCCGGGCTTCCCGCCAAGGTCGCCCCCATGGCTGCGAGCATCATCGCCTCCATGCGCCCCACCATCGACCGCCTGCTCGAGCTGGGGCTGGGCTACCTCGCCCTCTCGCGCTCCGCCGGCACGCTCTCCACCGGCGAGCGTCAGCGCGTGCAGCTCGCCCGCGTGGTGAGAAGCCACGTCACCGGCGTGCTCTACGTGCTCGACGAGCCCTCCATCGGCCTGCATCCCGCAAACGTCGACGGGCTGCTCGGCGTGGTCGACGACCTGCTTGCCGATGGCGATACCGTCGTGCTGGTCGACCACGACGTCCGCGTGCTGCGCCAGGTACAGCACCTCATCGAGGTGGGTCCGGGCTCGGGTGCGAACGGCGGCACCATCATCGCGCAGGGTAGCGTGGCCGAGGTGGAGGGAAACCCTGCCTCGCGCATTGCGCCCTACCTCTCCAAGGAGCGCTCGGTGCGCGTGCACACGCCCGTGTCCAAGGACCGGCTCTTCGACCAAGGCGCAATCGAGCTCGAGACCGGCTCCATCCATACGGTGCGCCCGCTTTCCGTGCGCATCCCCCGCGGTCGCATGACCGTGGTGACGGGCGTTTCGGGCTCGGGCAAGACCACGATGGTGCTGGAGAGCCTCGTGCCGGCGCTTACCGCCCAGCTCAAGGGCGAGAAGCTGCCCTCCCATGTCAAGCGCGTCGAGGCGCCCGGCATCCAGCGCGTGAACCTCATCGA
>JBMNPN010000069.1:0-12672 GCA_050943615.1 Coriobacteriales bacterium | reverse complement strand
CGTGTAGATGTAGCGCGATATGCAATCCCACGCCTCCGCGCATGGGAACTTCGGGTCAAGGTTGCGCCCGAAAGACTGGAAGTCGTCCTTGTCCGGCAAGCGGTCGAACACGAATTCCTGCCCGGCCTCGAACACGGGGCAGGACCCGCTCTCCGGGTCCGCCAGATACTTCTCCTGCAGCTCGCCGTAGCACTTCTTTTCGATGACCGTCACCTTGCACTGATGTCGCATGCTGATGCCCTATCTCTTGTCCGCTCGCGTTCATTGCCAGGGACTGACCCCTCGCATCCCAGTTTAGCAGGTGCGTCTCGACTCGCTGTGATGAGCATCACACGCACTAGACGTGGGGATCGGGACAATGCGGCTGAACCAGTCGCCTTCGCCAACAAAGCGAAGGCGACTTTCCCGTCCTTATCAGCGTGCCTTTGCGTTCGGCACCGCGTAGCGGACCCAGAGGCAGTCTCCCTCGAGGCGACTTGCGCCGAGCAGCTCGAAACGCTGCGGCGTGTCGTCGGTAAAGGGCTCTCTTGCCATGAAGAGCGTCTGGGTCTTCTGGGAGCCGTCCGCTGCAGGGGAGACCACCAGGCTCACCTCGTCGCACAGCCCGGCTTGGATGAACGACCAATTCAAGGTGCCGCCCCCGCCCAGCATCAGGGTCTCGGCACCGAACAGCTCGGCCATTTTCTGGAGCATGAGCTCCATGTCGAGCTGGTCCTTGCCGCAGATGATGTAGGAGATTCCCTTATCGCGCAGGAACGCCTTGTAGGCGTTGGACGCGCGCTCGGTCAGCACCTCCACCACGTCGGCGACGGTATCGTGGTAGGTGAGCACGTGGCTCTCCCATCCCAGCACCCCGCGAGCGTCGACGGAGATGTAGTACTTGTCTGCCTTGCGTGTCACGAAGTCTCCTGCAGGAACCTCCGGCGCGTGCTCGTCCAGATCGGGTTTGCGATGGTCCGTGAAGTTGTCATCGGTCGTGACGCGCCCCGAAATCCAACCCTGGTGCTTGTAGTAGGGATCGTCTCCGAACGCGAGGCGGTAAAACGGGTTGCCCCCATGGTCGACGCTCATGTAGCGCCCCATGATCTTTCCGTCGATCGATATTCCCATATGGCAGAAAACGTAGGGTCTCTTCGTCATGGCTTGTCCTGTCTCTTGGTCTGGCTTCAGGTTGCGTGTTGCGTAGATGGGGCTTTCGCGGCTAGTCGCGCGGTGCCCAGGAGCCGAGGTTCGCGATCTGCTCGTCGAGCGTCATGTTGAAGAAGCGCTTGCCCTGGTCCAGCTTGGCGATGCGGGCCATCTCCTCATCGGTAAGCTCGAAGTCGAAGATGTTGGCGTTGTCGGCGATGTGCGTGGGATTGGTGGACTTGGGAAAGATCACGTTGCCGCGCTGGATGTGCCAGCGGAGGATGACCTGAGCTGGCGTCTTGCCGTATTTCTTGCCGAGTTCGGCAAAGAGGGGCTCCGAGAGCAGGCCCGAGTTGCCGTGTCCCAGCGGGTACCAGCACTCGATGATGGTCCCGTAGGGGGCCATGCGCTTGCGCAGGCTGTCCTGGGCGTAGTAGGGATGGCACTCAACCTGGTTGACGGCGGGCTTGATGGTCGCCGCCTCGCAGAGTTCCTCTAAGTTGCTGCTTTCGAAATTCGAGATGCCAATGCTCTTTACTGTGCCGGCTTCGACGGCGCGCTCCATGTCCTTCCAGGCTCCCAGGTAGTCGCCGAACTGCTGGTGCAGGAGCAACAGGTCGATATGGTCGGTGCCGAGACGTTCGAGCATCTTCTCGATGGCCCTGGCGGTCTTGCCCTCGCCGTACTCGCTCGGCCACAGCTTGGTGGTCACGAAGACCTCGTCGCGGTCCACTCCGCTCTCGCGGATCGCCTGTCCGACGCTTCGCTCGTTTTCGTAGGCATGTGCCGTGTCGATGTGGCGGTACCCCATGGAGAGCGCCTCTTTCACGGCGTTCACCGTTTCGGGTCCCTCCGGCACCATGTAGACGCCCATTCCGAGCTGCGGGATGCGGTTGCCGTCGTTGAGCGTGAGGTAGGTCTGGTTCTCGAGTGCGGTCATTTTCTTTTCCTTTCTGTTGGAAACTTATTGCTTTTGATTTGCGGATAGGTCTCTTAGGTTTGGGGATGTGCGCCTATGCGTTCTGTGCGACGGCCACGGTTTCGGTCTCTGTCCTGGCCGAGCTCTTGGAATCGCGCGTCGCCATGATCGTCGAGCCTGCGCCGAGCGCCAGAAAGACGATGGCAGCAAGGCAGAGGTTGTGCGTGCTGCCAAGGGCGACGATCGCCCCGCCGACGCCGGACCCGATCGAGTACGCGAGCTGCGTGACGGAGTTGTTCAGCGACAGCATCACGTCGGAGGCATCGGGAGCGGCCTGGATGACGGCCATGTTGATCACCGGCGAGGGGATCCAGGCGAAAACGCCCCAGATGACGACGCTTGCCACGACCAGCCACAGAGGGCCGTTCAGGAAGTACATCGCCACCATCATCACCACCTGCAGCACGATGCCCGGGACGATGGTGCGGCGGATGCCGTAGTGGTCGGACAGGTAGCCGCCGAGCTTGTTTCCCACGAGGGTAGCCAGGCCGAAGACCAGGAGCACGGCGGAAAGCTGGGCGGAGGCCAGCTCTGTGGTCTCCTGCAGGTAGGGGGTGATGTAGGAGTACATCAGGGCGTAGCCGCTGGTCCAGAACAGCGTGATGCCGAACGCGAAGAGCACGTTGGGGCGCTTGAGGTAGGACAACTGCTGGCGCAGGGGCATCGCCTTTGCCGGAGCGGACTCGTCTGCGGAACGCGCCGGGATGATGGAGCGCACGACGGGGATCATGACAAGGCTGGCAACGCCCACGAACCAGAAGACGGCGGTCCAGGGCAGGACCTCGGTGAGGAAACGTCCCAGGGGAAGCCCGAGTACCAGGGCCGCATTGAACCCGAGCGTCACCGTCGCGATGGCGCTGGTCTGTTTGCCCTCCTCAGCAAGCGAGGGCGCTGCGGCAAAGCAGGTGACCGCGAACATGCCGGCGCCGATTGCCATGAACACGCGGGATGCCATGATGAGCGCGTAGCTGCTGGCAAGCGACACCAGCAGGCACCCGAGGACGACGAGGGCGAGCGAGATGGTCATCACGTCGCGCCGGTCGAACCTGGAAAGCGCCATGGTCAGAAGCGGCACGCCGATGGCTCCCGAGAGGGCGAAGCCGGTGAGCAGCATGCCGGCGGCCGTGATACTCACACCGAGAGAGGCAGCCACGATGTCGATGATGCCGACGATGGCGTACTCGGAGATGCTGGTCGCGAAGCAGGCGAGTGCCAGGAGCGCGATCTTGATTCCCTTGGACATGATTGAAACCTTTCCGTTATGCAACCTGAGTTGCTTTCTTTTGACAATCACAATCTATGCCCATCGGGGAGCACGGTCGATGGTCTCTTTTTCTCGCGCAGTGCACTTACGCAAACGAATTCTCCCAACCCGTACCCATAATTTCGAAAAAATTGGAAATTTATTCCACCCGAGTTTCCTAAAGGACCTACAATTGCGTATATCAAGACGAAAGGAGCATCATGGAACGCTATCCGCAGGACGGAAGGCCCAAGGACTTGAGGGTCGAAAAGACCATCGATGCGATACATGCGGCATTCAAGGAGATGCTCTCAGAGATGGACTTCGGCTCCATCACGGTAAAGGAGCTGTGCGCGCGGGCGCGTGTGAACAAGAAGACCTTTTACCGCTACTACCCGGCAATCGAGTATCTGCTGCAGGAGATTCAAGAGGAGTACGTGCAGGGCTACCTGCCCCGCGTGAGGGGATTGCGCTTTCCCGAAGATGCGGCCGCCTGCGCGCGCGAGTTCATCCTCTACAGCGCCGCTCAAGACGAGCTCTACGAGAAGATCACGTGCACAGGCCCGCACGATTCGATCCGAGAGTCGATGATCGAGCGGGTCGAGGGGGAGACGATTCTGCAGGCAGACGAGGTGCCAGCTGGATGGGAGGTCGGCGACTGGAAGCTCTACCTCGAGCTTGCGACGACCATCCCGCTTGCCATGTACCGCACTTGGGTCGCTGGAGGGAAAAAGCTATCGCCTGAGACGCTCGCGCAGCGCTCGGCAAGCGTGGTAGCCGGGCTTCTACGCTCTTTCGGCCACTGATCCCTAAGAAGCGGGCATCGAGTGCCACGACTTGGTCAGTCGAGCACGACCAGCTCGTACTTGCGGCTTCCAAGCCCCAGCTTCTCTGCATACTCGAGCAGGTGCAGACCGTCTCGCGACTCAATACGGTCGATTACCGCCTGTTTCCCGGCGTCATCGCTCAGGTACACCTGATCGACGCTTGCCTGGTCGAGCGCGACCGGGTCGAGGGATGCGAGGATGCCGATGTCGCCCATCGTGGGCTTTGCCGGCGAGCCATCGCAATCGCAATCTACCGACAGGTTGTTCAGCACGTTGATGCAGGCCATCCGGTCGCCCATCGCATCGAAGACGCCCTTGGCGAATTCTGCCACGCGCTCTACGAAGGGGGCACCGGTGGTAAAGGAACTCGTGTGGACGGACATCTTTCCCTGAATCGTCGCAAGCCCTATCGCGAGGTTCTTGAAAGTTCCGCCGAAGCCTGCCATGGCGTGGCCCTTGAAGTGAGCGATCGAGATGATCGAGTCGTAGTTCGCAAAATGCGAGCCGACCTCTGCCTCGTTGAGCTGCGAGCCGCCTTTGATGGGAAGCGACATCCCGCCGTCGCGGTCGAGTATGTCGACCGGCGCGTACGTGAACCCGTGCTCGCGCGCAAGCGATGCGTACCCTTTAGCAGTGGACCGCTTGCCGTAGAGCACCGTGCTGTCGATGAACGTGCCGTCGACCTCTTCGACGAGCTGTTTCAAGAGCGACGGCTGCAGGTAGTAGGGGTTGCCTTCCTCACCCATGTGAAGCTTCACACCCACCTTGCCCGTCGGTTGCCAGCCAAGCGCCTCATATGCGGCCATGAGCCCTTCGGGCGTGATGTTCCGCGTCGCGTACACCTTCACCGCACCGGACGTGCTGCGGTCAGTCTTTATCGCTGAACCAGATGCCGTAGAGGCAGTGGCCTGGCTGTCAGACTGGCTCGTCGTGCTTCCCTGATTAGATGCACTTGGGGAATTCTGCGTCCCTAAAGAGCATCCGGCTAGGGCCGTCATGGCAAGGGCGCCCGCCCCAATGGATGCGGAGAGTTTGACGAAGTCCCTTCTGCCGATTTTCCGAGAAGCTGCTGTTCCGTCAGGATTTTCGTGTCGCATGAAGCACGCCCCCTTATTCCCAAGCTCAACCATCTGCGGTTCTGCAGGCATTGCTGCACGAACGCCCGCTTTCAAGTTATTGGCTTTGGAGTTTGCCGGCAACGGTCGGAATCTCTTCCGAAGGACAAATATGGGTACACGATATCTGTTCGCGTACCCATATTTGGACGTGCGAGTGGTTATCGCTGCGCGTTTAGATTGCTCGTGGCTGTCTACTTGTGAGGCTGGGGTTCTTCTCTTAGAAGGTGCCTCAATCTGCGAATAGAGGGTGTCGCGAATTTGTCCTCTCGCTCGTAGCTGGCGCTGTTACCGTTTCGTCTTTGCCGATTTGATCTTTGACCAGGCGGAATAGTATTTCTTGCCGTGGTAGGTCGTGTAGGTGCGGACGCGCACGAAGTAGCGCTTCTTGGCCTTCAGCTTGGAAATCGTGAGTTTCGTCTTCTTCGCCGATTTCACGAGTTTTTTCTTGGCCTTCTTCATGCTCTTCTTCTTGGCATATTGAATCTGATAGCCCTTGACGTTTCCTTTGCGCTTGGCCCATTTCACCGTGAGCGCTTTCCTGCCACGGGAGATCTTCTTGATCTTCGTGCTCTTCACCGGGTAGATGCACGAGGTCGCGCTGCGGGAGATAGTTTTGCCAAATGCCTGGGTAGTGAGCGAAGTGATGCCTTTTTTCTTGGCAATCGCCGTGTTATCTGAAACTTGGATTAGTTTCGAGTTTGTCGATGCCCAAGTGGCCGGTACCGTTGCAGTGATGTAGTCTCCCCAGGTTTCTTCCATCGAGAACTTGACCTGGACGGTGGAGGGAAGCGCCGTCTTCTTACCCTTGACAAGGTCAAGACGGGGCTGCTTGACACCCTTCGCATATTGAACATCCTCGTTGTAGACCATCTGCTGCAAGGTTTCCGTGTCATTGTTCGCTGCTGTGGCAACGGTGTTCGGAGTGTCGGTGTAGCCCAGCTCCATGACCCAGTAATCAAAGCCTTCTCGTTCCACATGTGCTATGCCGATGGCATTGAAGCCACTGCCGAGCATGTTACGCCGATGCCCCTGCCCGCTGTAGTCCTCGTTCTCTTCGAGCCATTGCTCAAAGGCGCCCTGTGCTGTCGAGGACCCAGCGGCGATATTCTCTCCTGCGCCGCTGTAGCTGCCATAGCTATCAATGACTGTGAAGCAATTAGAGCCGTCGGGACGGGTGTGTGAGAAGCTCAAGGAGACCTCTGCGGCTCGCTGCATGGCAGCTTTTTCCAGGTTGTAGTCATAGGTAAGAGCCGAAAGGCCGCTTGCCCAAGTCTTGTTGCCGTCGCTGTCCCAATACCAGGCGTTGCTGCCGGTTCTGAAAGCATTGACCTTGCTGAGCATGCTGCGCGCCGAGCTCTGCTGGTATTTCACCTTGTAGGTGAAGGTCGTGATTTTCGAAGAGGAGATATACGAGCCGTCCTCAAGCTGCACGAGCCCTGAGGGGAGCGATACCTGCGCAGTTGGAGGGAACGCATCGCTTCCGATCGAGGTGACGCTCGGTGGAACGACGATGGAGGTCAGCCCCGTGCACTCAGCGAAAGCGTACGTGCCAATCGAGGTAACGGTCGAGGGGATAGTGATGCTGGTAAGGCTCGAGTCCTTCAAAAAGGCCTCGTCTCCGATTGTCTTAAGGCCCTCATTCAGGTTGACGGTTGCAAGTGCTGTGCATGCGCCGAATGCGTCGTCTCCAATCGTCTCGACACTTGCCGGAAGGGTGACCGAAGTGAGAGAGGAACAGTAGCGAAACGTGCCGTCACCAATTTCCTTCAATCGATTGCCAAAAGTAACCGATGATAATATTTCGCACTGGTCGAATACAGCGGTTTCGAGTATTGTCACCCCGTTGCCAATGGTGGCTGTCTTCAAATATCCGCACTCGCCGAATACTCCGTATTCGAGAGTGGTCACGCTGTCGGGAATTTCTACCGAGGTGATATTGGTATCATAAAACGCTCTTCCATAGATAGTGGTAACGGTGCTGGGGATTTCAACCGAGGTGATTGGGCATTCGTATGCCGCGTATTCCGCAATTGTCGTCACCCCGTAAGGTATGGAGCATGCGCCCTTTTTCGAGCGGGAGACCATAAAGAGAGTGCTCCCGTCTGCGCTGAGAATCATCCCGTCTTGGATTTTCAGCTGTGGATTAGGACCCTGAATGGTTATCTTGCTCAAATCCTGTAATGACGGGCAGTTTTTTATAAATAAAGCATGAATCTCCTTGACCGTTGCGGGAATGGTAAGGGAGCTGAGCTTGGAATCGTCTCTGAACACGCTTCCCTCAATCGATTCAAGCCCGTCATTCAGTGTGACGGATGTCAGGCTGTAGCAGCTTGCGAAGGCCCCCTGTCCTAGCGTCTGCACTGTCGAGGGGAGTTCAACAGATGTGATGCTGGTATGGGCGAACGCCCACCAGCCGATTTCCGTGATTCCCTCGCCGATGACGACCTTCTTGATGTCTGCGCGATAGTCGTACCAGGGGACTCCGCTTGCTCCCCAATCGCCTTTGAACTCATTGGTGGTTGCCATGGCACCCGTGCCCGTAAGCGTGAGCGTACCGTCAGTCGTCAGTGTGTAGGTGATGTTGTCCCCGTAGTCATAGTTGCTGTCGAGTCCGCAATTGCCGGTGATGGTGTTGGGAATCTCTGCATAGGCGCGCTCGGTGCCAGCGCCGGCAAGCAATAACGTGCATGAGAACACGATGAGAAAAAGAGCGAACAGACCAATTCGCGTCACTTGCGACATTACTCCGGTTTTTCTATCGATTGGTGCATGCATGATGACCCCCCTGTCCCAATGCCAACTGAGACCTTAATTGTACTCTGAGGAGACTAGAAAAGACCTGCTCGACGCTGAGAAAACCATGTCACCGGCACGAGTAATCACACCCAAGCATGGGATGTGAGGGGAGAGGCAATCGTCGAATCGAAACTGCCGTCTTGCTCAGCGATTTGATGCGAGCAACGCGATCTGCTCTTGGGCGATTTGCACGACCTGGGCAGGTGTCTCCTTGCGTCCTCCCTCGAGCCACGCTGTCAGGATGCTGATGGTGAGTCCGGTTCGGATGGAGAGGAAATAGCGCTCGTTCTTTGTCGGGGGCTTGAGGTCGGACCCCTTGCCAAATTTTTCTTGCACGGCGCGTGCTGCGTTCCTGTGGCAGGCGTAGATGATGTCCTGGCGGTTGATGTTCAGCAGCAGCTCGAGGATGTCCGCATGCTCTGCCCAATAGCTGAAATAGCGGTGCACCAGCTCGCCTTCGTTGAGAAACTGCTCTTTGGTGAAGCTGCCCAAGATCTCGAGAAAGCACAGGTCGCATTTCCAGTAGAGGACATCCGAGATGTTGTCGAAGGAGCGGTAGAAGGTCGAGCGCGCGACCCCGGAGGCACGTTGGAGGTCGGACACCGTCACCTGCTCGAAGCGCTTTTCTTTCAGACATGTGAGCAATCCCTTGTAGATGAGCTCTGCAGAATTGCGCGTGCGCTTGTCGTTCGAGATGTGGTACATGGCCGTGTCCTTCCGGAATGCATCCCCCAGGTTTCGCTACAAGCTCGCGCCGAACTGTAGCACTTGTTTCGAAACTATTGTAGCGGAACATGGTTTTCGAATACCGTTTCCCCGTCATTGAAAGTTGGGGTCTTTGACCTTTGAGCAGTCGAGGAGACGTGATGGGTGTCTGGCTTTGGTTCGTCGAGTGGGGCTGGCTTTACTGCATGCTGGTCTTGAGCATCATCGGGACAGTGCAGCTGATCGTGCACTGGAAGGACTGGGGAGCGCTGCGCAAATTCGGGATCTTCGCCGTGATCGTGCTCACCTTCCACGTGTGGGAGGAATGGGTCATCCCCGGTGGCTTTCACTGGATCTACAACTTCTCCTCGGAGCCGTCCCTGCGCGACCGCTATCCGATGAGCGAGGTCACGGACATGATCACCAACTTCGGCGGCGCCATCTTGTGGTTCGTGCTCGCAGAGCTGGACAAGTACGGGCGCAAGATGCACTTCGCGGTCACCGTCTTCAGCTTCTTCGAAGTGGCCGTCCACTTTCTGCTGGCGTACCAGTCCATGACCGCGCTGTATGCCGAGGGGTCTACACCGGCTTCTACGCGCCGGGGCTGGTCACGGCACTTTGCTGCTGGCTGCCCTTGGGCATCGCGGGCTCTGTCTGGTTCGTGAGAAACGGCCTGCACGTCAAGGACGTAATCGGCGGGCTGGTCATCCTCGCTGCGCTCACCATCTGCCTCGTCCAGCTGCCTGAGGGCATCCTGAAAAGCGAGGACAACCCTTACGTCTTCGACAACGCCGGCTGGTACGAGCAGTTCGTCGACTCGCAGGGCAACGTGGTCGGGTAGGTAATGTCAAAACGGTGCAGGAATCAGATGGCATGCCCACCAAAAAGCGCTGAGACATTTTTCGAGCTCCACGGTGTCTACCTCGTTTTCTCTGGAACTAGTCTTTCGCCTTCTGGCGTCTTCTGCTCAGGCAGGCCACAACGAGCATCACGATGGTGATGAGCACGCAGACCGAGCAGCCTCCATCAGCCTGCCAGAGAACAGGCGGATCACGCACATGGCGACTGCCATCACGGCAAAGTAGAGCGCTCCGTTTCCGATTCCGGCAGATTCCGACCAGACCACGATGTAGACGTTGACAGCCGTCTGAGCGAGGTAGTTGACCAGCTGGCACAGCGTCGCGGGAAATCGCAGCCGACCCGCTACAAGTTCCTTGAGTCGTGCACGCAGGCGCAAAAGGAGGCCCTGCTGAACTTCCTTGCCGCCGGAGGCTTCGAGGCGCTCAGGAGTTGGGTCATGGGCGAGACAAGTGCCAGCACCGAGGAGATTGGCGAGGCGATAGACCTCTTGACTAAGCGCTGAGTTGCGCTCGTCCTCGAACCGAACGCAGCGGGGTGCATGCCAGCGTCTGCCGGTTCGTCAGATCGGCGGCATTTAGCGGCGCACGAAGTTGGTCATGACAGAGGACTCGGCCGCCGGCAGGGAAGTGCCCGCAGCTCGCGCGTCGGCAAAGCTGCGCATCATCCAGACCATATTGCGCGCCAAATTGCGCATGGTCTGCAGACCCTCCTCGTCTTTCGGAGCATCTTCGGGTGTGAGGCCGTGGACCATGTTCCAGTAGGTCGAGCCGGCTATGGGCATCTGCGCGATGCCGAAGTACTTGTTGATCACATCGAGCGTTGCGCTCGTGCCACCGCGGCGGGCGACGGTGACAGATGCACCCGGCTTGAAGGCGAAGGCGGACCCTTCTTTGTCGCTGCTGTCCGCGTAGAAGGCGCGGTCGAGAAACGACAGGAGCCGTCCACTCGGGTGTGCGTAGTACGTGGGAGATGCGAAGACGAAGCCGTCTGCCTCGCGTGCCTTGTCGAGGAAGTCGTTCACGCCGTCGTCTGCAATGACGCAGCGCCCGGTCTTCGTACACCTGTTGCACTGCAGGCAGTCAGCGAACGGCTTTCCACCTAGCTGCACTATCTCGTCCTCGATGCCTTCTTGATCGAATATCTTCTCCATTTCCGAGAGCGCCACCATAGTCGTGCCGTTAATATGGCTGCTCCCGTTGAGCATCAGCACTTTCACGTGAGAGTCCCTTCTATCTATCTTCTTTCAGGAGAAATCATAGGAACTCGCCGATAAAGGTGAAAGAACGCACATAAATGAAAGATAGTATCCAATAAGCGGGTACACCAGTTTCTAGAAAGCTGTGACGAACTTAACGTACTCAGCCCTTTTTGGCTCCGGGCCTCAAGTGGAGGCAGAACTCTATCGAGCACGGTAACGTCTCGTTTCGGTTATTCACGGTGTCGTGCGAGCATTCTCATCATGAAGAACATGTATGCAATATGCGTATGCTTGAACTGTTTATTGATGGGCTAGCATTTTTCTTGGAAGACGGCATCTGGCTATTAGGAAAGCCCTATGTCGCAGCAAACGATCCAGGACGCAAGAAAGCTGGCATCATGATTTCACGGCGGCTGTTTCTCGAAGGGGGCGTCATCTTGGGACTGGGGGCGCTCTGCTCGGGCGCGCTTGCGGGGTGCGCTGGCAACAATCCCACTAACGATGCAGGTAATGCAGGCAACCAGCAGTCAGATTCGGATGATGGCGCACAATCTTCGCAAGTTTCTTCTGGTGCTTCGGACACCAGTAGTGCTGGGCAAGAATACGGTATTACAGATGTTGAGGGGTATACCTTCAGGCCTGGAAACTCGACGGACAGGGGCTTTGTCGTCGACGAGGCGATTGAGGACCCTTCGGGTCGTACCATCCATTTCTCGCTTCATGTTCCAGATGCATACGATGGCAGCACGCCCTTTGCCCTCTACATTGCCTGCCCAGGGTGGGAGGGGCTGTACTTTCAGGGAGTGGGGGCGAACCTTTCCGAAGACTATCCCTTCGAGGCTCTCAACTATGTAAGCGACCTGATCGTGGCCTCGACTCAGCTCGATGACTGGGGTGAGCAGTCTGCGCAAGACGTCATATCGCTGACCCAGTGGCTCATCGGCGCGTTCAACATCGATGACGACCGAGTGTACCTCTCTGGCTGTTCGGGTGGCGGGGAGACGATCTCGCTGGTCCTGGGGATGCGTCCCAAGCTCTATCGGAGGGCCTTGCACACCATCTCGCGCTGGGATGGAGATATCAGCACGCTCGTCCAGTCCCGCACGCCGGTCTATATGGCAATCGGCGAGCACGACGACTACTACGGACCCGGTCCTGTCAGGAACTCTTATAACCGTATCGTCGCCGCATACCGCAACGAGGGCCTGAGCGATGAGAAGATACACGATCTTGTCAGGCTAGATGTCAAGCCGACCAGTTACTTCACCGGTCATGGCTTCGAGGCTGGGGCAAGCGAGCACGGTGCGGGTGGATACCTTTTCGCCCACGATGATTCGATCATGGGCTGGCTGTTTCAGTAGGGGAGAAGCGAAAAGCGCGCCCACTCGGTGCCGAGGAATGCAGCGGGCTTGTCGCCGTCAGGACTCGGGGTGCCCCAATAGAAAGCGTTCGGCTCGTACAGGATCGTCTGAACGGCATGCGAGTTCCTTGCAGCAGCCCTCCATCAATGCCGTTCGTATGGCCTCGAGTGTCTGAACGGGAGGCTCGCCCGGTTCGCGCAGGTGCCAACTCGACATGAACGTCACGACGCCCGTGATCAGGAACTCCACGATGTAGTACGCTTCGCGGTCATCGGTAGGGATGGACATGCTCGAGAGGAACATAGGTGTCATGGCGCTTCTCAGCAGCGGAAGGAAGCTCGGGTCCCCGGTAGGTCCGAGCAGCACTGTCATCTTGGGGAGATTGGCCCGGTAAAAGTGCATGATCGTGGGGAGCACGGCCTCCCAAGGCTCGGTGGATGCCGCCTGAGAGACAGT
>JBMNPN010000068.1:0-12726 GCA_050943615.1 Coriobacteriales bacterium | reverse complement strand
CAGCAGACGCGAATCGTCTTCATGAGACATCAGCTCCCGTGCGGTACTTGCCGAAGATCTCCGGCAGCTTGTCGAGCGTGACATTCCCATAGAGGTCGTCGTCGACGATGACCACGGGAGCAAGCGCGCAGGCGCCCACACAGTGCACTTCCTCGAGCGAGAACTCGCCGTCGTCGGTCGTGTCGCCGGGCTCGACGCCCAGCTCGCGCGTGATGCCGTCCTCGATGTTCTCCCCGCCGCGGATGTGGCAGGTCGTGCCCGAGCAGACCTTGATCACGTGCTTGCCCTTCGGCTTGAGCGAGAGCGCCTTGTAGAACGTGCTCAGCGCGAAGAGCTCGCCCACGCTGCGGTGGCAGTGCTTGGAGATCGCCTCGATGCCGGCGCGCGGGACGTAGCCGAAGGCGTCCTGCATGTCCTGCATCGCCGCAAGCGAGTTGCGCGGGTTCTCGTCATAGCCCGAAAGGATCTTCTCTATTTGCTCAGTTTCTTCCATACGCCAACCTCCCTCTCATGCCGTAAAGCCCACGCGGGCTGCGCGGGCTTTACGGCGATACGGCCCCTTGCCTGCCTGTGGTAAGGGGTGCGATCAGATGTTGAGGGCGGCGCGCTTCTTGTCGATGTGGGCGATGATGCCCTGGGCGGCCTTGTGCGGGTCTGGCTCGACGTAGAACTTGCCGCCGACCAGGTCCTCGAGGTCGCTGGTGAGCACCTTGGTGACCTGCGGTCCGCCCAGGCAGAACGGCGCCATGCCGACGTGCGTCATAAGCCCGAGGTCAACGGCCCAGGTGCCGATGGAGACGGCCTTCTCGTGCGCGAGCTCGGGTGCGGATGCCGCGGCGGGCAGGTCCTTGATGTCGCAGCCGATGTAGGCGGCCAACGCGCCCAGCAAATCTCCGATGCGGGAGTTGTCCACACAGCTTCCCATGTGGAGCACCGGCGGCAGCGGGCCTCCCAGGCCGGCGGCCTCGCCCACGGCGGTGAGCACGGCGAGCAGCCCCTTGCCGGCGTACTTCTTGGCGCCGTCGGGCGACATGATGCCCGCCTTGCCCAGGGCATGGGCCACGCAGCCGGTGACCACGATGAGGATGTCGTTTGCGAGCAGGTCCTTGGCGAGCTCGACGATGACCTCGTCTTGCTTGAAGCGCGTGTTGTTGCAGCCGACGATGCCGACGGCGCCGCGGACGTTGCCGGCGACGATATTGTCGACCAGGGGCTTGAGCGGCTGGTCTGGGTCGACCTTGGCGAGCGCGCCTACGATGGCCTCGGTGGAGAAGCCGCCCCACATCTCGGCCTTGTGATTGGGAATCTGGACCTTGTTGAGGTTGCGATTCTTGAAGTTCTCGATGCCCATGCGCACGATGCGCGCCGCATCCTCATCGGCGGTCTCGGCCGAGAACGGGACGTGCTCGGCGCCGGGGATGCGCCCGATCTCGTGCGTGGTGACGAGCTTGGTGTGGTAGCACTTGGCCACCTGAGCGAGCGACGGCATGATGCACTGGACGTCGACGACCATGAGGTCGACCGCGCCGGTGACGATGGCGAGCTCCTGGGAAAGGTAGTTGCCCGCGGAGGGCACGCCCTGGCGCATGAGGACCTCGTTGCCCGTGCAGCACAGGCCCGCCAGCTGGATGCCTTCGGCGCCGACGGCCTTGGCCTCGTCCTCGAGTTTGCGCGCCCACTCCACGATCTTCTCGGAGAGGAAGGGGATGTGGCCGTGGACAACGATGTTGACCTTGTCCTTCTTCAGGACGCCCAGGTTGGCCTCGGTCTTGACCGGAGCGGGCGTGCCAAAGACGATGTCCTGGATGTCGGTGCCGAGCTTGAGGCCCGAGTAGCAGTCGACGAGTCCCATCTTGGCGGTGGCGAGCAGCAGGTTGACAGGGTCGGCGTCGACGCCCATCGTGCTCTGGTGCATGACGCGGCGGATCTCGAGGTCGGGGTCGCGCGGTAGGATACCGAGCTTGCGCCAGGTCTCGACGCGCTCTGCGGGCGCCGAGGCGGTCAGCCAGCGCATCGTCTCCTTGCCCGGCGCGAAGTCGGCGAAGGCGACATCTGCCAGCTCGGAGGCCAGCGCGTTCTTGTCCTTGCCCTCGGTCTCGATTCCGAGCGACGAGGCGACGGCCTTGAGCTTCTCTTCGTCCTTGATCTCATAGGGCACGCTTCCTTCGGCCGTCTGCTTGAGCATCTCGACGGTCTCGAAGGCGTGGTCGACGTGCGTTGCGGCGCCGCCTGCCGTCAGGCGCAGGAGGTTGCGCGCGACGATGGTGTCGGCCGATGCGCCGCAGATGCCCCTGGACGGCTCGCCGAAGGGGTTGATGCGGCACGGTCCTTGCAGGCAGTTGCGGCAGCAGACGCCCAGCTCGCCAAAGCCGCACTGCGGCTGCTGCTGCTCGTAGCGGTCCCATACGACCTCGGTATTGTCGACCTGCGCCTTGTCGATCATCTCGAGCGACGCGGCATCGTATGATTTGTCTTCACGTTTCATGACTGCCCCAGCTCCTGTTCCTGTTGGTAATCGAATACGAAGTCACGCCGTCTGGTCGAGGCGAACTCATCGACCTCCACAAAGCTCAGCGCGCCGGTCGGGCACGCGGTAACGCAGGACGGCTCGCCGACCTCCTCGCACAGGTCGCACTTGGCGACCTTGTGGGAAGCCGTCTCGTTGATCGCCCCGAAGGGGCAGACCATGACGCACATCGTGCAGCCGATGCACTTTTCAGTGTCGCAGGAGACGCGGCCCGTTTCCTCGTCGCGGGTCAGCGCGTGCACGCGGCACACCTTGACGCAGGGTGCATCGGTGCAATGGCGGCACTGCAGCGGGAACCTCCCCTCGCCTTCCTTGATGACCCTCACCGAGATTGGAGGTTTCTCGCCCCCGAGCACGGCGCCCAGGAAGGTCTTGGCCTTGCTGTGAGCTGTCGCGCAGGCAAGCTCGCAGGTCAAGCAACCTAGGCATTTGTCGAAGTCGACGAACACTTTCTTCAACGCCACCATCCCCTCTCAATTAGGAACTATCGGTGCTTGAAGTCGCTGGTGTCCCGAAACTCTCGTGCGCATGGGGTGCGCTGCCGGACAGCTCTTTCGCGGGCGCTTTCGCACGGGCGCGGAGCTGCCGGTGATAAACGCGCCGCGGGACCTCGGCGCGTGCATCGCTTCTTTAAGAGACCTCCGTGAGACGGGCAGAGGCTGTGAAGTCTTTTTCGCCTTCGGGCTGGGAATCTAGGGACGCACCTATGAGATAGATGCGCGAGTGCACGAGGTCGAGATAGCTCAGGCGTCCCTTTGCGCGAACACTCTTGCCGTAGAGGTTCGTGCAGGTGATGGTTTCCCCATCGACGCTGATGGCCTGGACCTTGTCGATGAGCTCGACGGGGTCTGCGTCCTCGTCTTCGGACAGGTAAACGGTTGCTAAGCACATGATCGGGTCCTCCTCACAGGCTGTCGAGTGCAGAGCGCATCTGCTCGATGGAAGACTCGAGCGAGGCCACGGCCTCTTGCAGGTGCGCTGCCGCCTTGTCGTATCCCTTGGCTTCAAGCTCTTGCTTGCAGGCCTGAAGCTCTTCTTTGTGCTCAAGATTGTGCTCGACCATGTATCCGAGGAGCTGCGCGTCCTGCTCGACCGTCGTGGACTCAGAAGGCGCAGCGTGGGCGTGGCCCGAGTGGTCGTGCCCATGCGCATGGTCGTGGTGATGCTCGTCATGTAGTGGAGCCGACATGGGAAACCCCCTCTAGATAAGGTATACCCAGACACTTAAATTATATGACCTAAAGTAGTTAGTTTGCCGTACGAATTAGCAGATGGGGACAGCTTTTACGCGGCGCTCGCATTTTTGTAACAGGCAATGCCGCATTCGCGTATTGTTCGGCTCCCCTTTGTGCCAGTGCAACGGATACAATGGCACGGCGTAGTCCGTTTCCATCGAAAGGCAGAAATGTTCGAAAAGTTCTCTGACGCGAGCGGCATCATCTTCGATTGCGATGGCACGCTGCTCGACTCGATGAAGGCCTGGCGTCACGTCGAGTTCTCGCTCATCGACATGACCGGCGTGACTTGGACCCAGGAAATGCTCGAGCACATGCGCGCCGCCGCGATGAGCGAGGCGTGCCGAATCTTCCACGAGGACTACGGCGTCATGGACAGCAACGAGGATATCCGGCGCTACATGGAGCAGACCATGTGCGACTACTACGAGAACAAGGCGGAGTTCCGCCCGGGCGCGCGCGAGTTCTTCTGGCGCCTGCGCGGGCTGGGCATCCCCTGCTCCGTGGTCTCGTCGACGCCCGCGCGCTATCTGCGCCCGGCGATGGAGCACGTCGGGAT
The DNA here is from genome assembly GCA_050943615.1 of Coriobacteriales bacterium. Lineage (GTDB taxonomy): Bacteria > Actinomycetota > Coriobacteriia > Coriobacteriales > QAMH01 > CACZQA01. The sequence goes on along the minus strand of JBMNPN010000068.1, from coordinate 8,405 downwards.
CATCGACGAGCTTGCCGCCCTCATCTCCACCGAAGAGTCGGGGCTGAGCAAGCAGGACCCGGCGATCTACAAGCTCGCGCTGGACAAGATGGGCGCGGAGATCCCGACCGCCTGGGGATTCGAGGACTCGCTCTACGCGATTCGAGTGATGGGCGGCATGGGGATCTCCACGGTCGGCTGCTACGAGGATGACGACAGTGGCACGTTCGAGGAGCTGCAGGAAAACGCGACCATCGCCGTGCGCTCCTTCGAGGAGCTGCTAGTCTAGGGGAGCAGCGGGCGCGGGGTGCTCGGGCCGCGGGGGTCGCGCACAGTATTTGCCCGATTCCCGCCATCTGGGCCGAGGATGTGCGCGCATCGATTGGGCCGCGGGGGCCGCGCACGATATTTGCCCGATTCCCGCCATCTGGGCTGTGGATGTGCGCGGGGTGCTCGGGCCGCGGGTGCCGCGCACAGTATTTGCCCGATTCCCGCCATTTGGGCTGAGGATGTGCGCGGGGTGGCCGGCCCTGGGTGTACGCATCGGATAGGTGGCTGGCACCCCGCGCGCTGCCGCATCGCTCTTAGGCCCAGGTTTGGCCGACGCCGTCTTCGTTGGGGGTGCGACGGCTCTTGATGTTGACGCGGATGTTCGCAAGCTGACAGATGACCAGCACCAGAAGCAGCACCATCTCGGCAAGATAGGCGATGACGACGCCCAGCAACCCGAGCAGGTTCATCAGCAGCAACGTCGCCAGAATCGAGAATGCGAAGGTGATGAGATAGAGCTTCACCACCGTGTTCTGTTTGCGCTGCACGGTGATGACCTGGTAGAGGAAGTCGATGGCCGCGGTGACGCCGCCGGCGATGACCATCAGGTAGAGCATCGTGCGGAACTGCTCGAAGTCGATACCGTAGAGAAAGCTCAAGATCGGCACGCCAATCCAGGCCATGATGGCAAAGCTGAACACGGTTATTGCCACGACCGCGGCGAACACCGCGATGATGATCTTGTTGAAGGTCGAGCGCTTGTCGGGGTCGTCCCAGGCGTCGGCCAGGCGCAGCAGCAGCGGGCGGTAGATCATCTGCGTGGTGATGAGGATGCCCTGCGCGCAGAAGTAGAAGACGTTGAAGTAGAGCTGGTTGTCGTAGCTGAGCGCACCTTCCATGAGGAACTTGGGCATGTTGTCGGTGAGCGAGTAGAGGAAGAGCGCAACGAACAGGGGCGCACAGAGCTTGAAGAGCGAGAAGACGCCCTTCATCGACCACTTCCTGGAGCGCGGGGTCTCCATCAGCGCGAGCGGTAGCGTCAGCACGAAAAACGACGCGAAGGCAGCGACCGCCATGATGATGCAGGCCACCTGCAGAAGCCCCGTGATGAGCAGCGTCACCGTGAAGAACACGATGGCGACGACCGAGCGAAAGCCGATTGAGAGCCCCGCAAGGTACATCTTGTCCGCCTGCTGCAGGCGCCCCTCGTAGACATCGCCGAGCGCGTCGACGGCGCGGTAGCAGCACACGCCCATCACCACGAGGAACATGTCGGCGTCGTAGCCCCTGAACCTGCAGTACGCATACGTCGCGATCACCATGAGGATGCAGGTGATGACGCGGTTGATCTGGTAGTCGCCAAAGCTGTGCGTCTCCTTGGTGTCGGAGACCTGGAAGGTGCGCACGCCGAAGTTGCCCAGGATCATCAGGAGATTGCCCACCACAAAGGCAAGCGAGAACTTGCCCGCGAGGTCGGCGCCGCAAAGCTGCGTAACGACGATACTCAGGATCGGAAAGACGAGGCCCCAGATTCCGGTGCCCGCCGTGTTCAGGATGTAGTCGCGCGTGGTGCGCCCCGACGCGTACTCTGCTTCCTGATTGGCAAAAGACCCCTCGTTTGCCGCGCCCACGAGACGGTCGATCCAACGGTTGACGACGCGCGAGACAAAGCCGCGCTTCTCGTCGACGACCTCGTCGTAGTACCCGTCGCCCAGATTCTCCTCGTCGAAGGCACCGCGCACCTTGGGGACGATTTCGGAGAGCTCGTTTGCCGAAGGGCCGGCGTCCGTGTCGACCGTCGCCTTGCCCGACTCTATGAACTCGCCGGACGTGACCTTGCGCGCGCCCCCATCATCGGGAGCCTCGGCGAGCTGGCCGCCCACGGGAACCTCGGCGCCCGCAGCCTTGTCGGGCTCCGGGGCATCGGCGGGGTTCTCTGGTGCTGCGTCGGCGTCCCTTTCGGCGGACGCCTTCAAGTTCTTATCGTCGGTATCGGTATCGTGCGCGTCGTTCAATTCGAAAAGCTCACTTCCAGCGGCGCCCTCTGGTTCCCCGGCGCCATGATGAGGGAAAGGCAATTATACGCCTGTATAAGATACCCGAATCAGGCGTTGCCAACCTGTTCATCACAGTTATGTCACACCAGGGCGCGCCGGACATCTCACGCGCGCATCGCCGCATGCACGCTTGCGAGCAGCTCTTCTGGGGTCTCGGCGATCGCGGTGGCGTCCGCGATCTCGTCGCGCGCGCCGAAGCCATAGGCGCAGCCCACCGACTTCAGCCCCCATTTCCGGGCAAGCTCCATGTCGTGGAAGCGGTCGCCTACCATCAGGAACTCCTCGCGGTCGGGACGCCCGCTCCCCCACTTTTCGCGTATCGTCGGGAAGAGGTCGGCCTTGGGGATCCAGCCGTAGTCTGCGCAGCAGTAGAAGCCGTCGAAGTGCCGCTCGAGGTGGAAGGCGGTGCGGTGCATCTCGAGGTACTCGTGCTGGCAGTTGCTCACGAATAGCGTCCTGTTGCCCTCGGCGCGCAGCTCGTCGAGCGCGTCGAGCACCCCGGGGTACAGCTCGGCCTTGCCCTCCTTCGTGAGCCTGCGCATCTCCTCGCCGACCATCGAACTGCAGGTCTTCTTCAGCTCGTCGGGAAGCTCCGGGGCGAACTGCTCCCACATGTCCCTGGCAGAAAAGCCCAGCCAGTAGCCGATCTCGTCGTCTGTCACCTCGCGCCCTAAGGGGTGCCCGACCTCGTCGAGGTAGGCGAGCACCTTCCTGAACGCGGGTACGTAGGTGGCATCCGACTTGTGGATGGTGCCGTCGTAGTCGAACAGGAGCACCATGGGCTGTCCTTCGACGGGTTTGTCTTTGCCTGCTCCTTGCTGCTGAACGCCCATCGCGCCCTACGCCTCGATCTGGCGGATGAGGTTCACCATCTCGATGGCGCCCTCGGCGCACTCGCTGCCCTTGTTGCCCGCCTTGGAGCCGGCGCGCTCGATGGCCTGCTCGATGTTCTCGGTGGTGAGCACGCCGAACAGCACCGGCACGCCGCTTTGGAGCGCAACGTTGGCGACGCCCTTGGAGACCTCGCTCACGACGGCCTCGTAGTGGCTGGTCGCGCCGCGGATGACCGCGCCCAGCGCGATGACGGCGTCGTACTTGCCGCTCTCTGCCATTTTCTTTGCGATCAGCGGCACCTCGAAGGCGCCCGGCACCCACGCCACGTCGATGTCCTGTTCGCGCACGCCGCGGCGCTTGAGCCCGTCGAGCGCCCCACCGAGGAGCTTTGAGGTGATGAACTCGTTGAAGCGCGCGTTGACGATGCCGACCTTGATGCCCTCGCCCGTGAGCTTGCCCTCGTAAACTGTCATGTCCGTCTCCTTTTCCTTGTTATCGTTTCTTGCTGGCGAATATTGTCTTGCCGTTTTCGTTTGCCGTATTTCGGCGCTTTCCTAATCCTTTGCGACCGCTGTCTTCTCGGGGTCGAGCAGGTGCCCCATCTTCTCCGCCTTGGTCTTGAGGTAGCCGGCGTCGTATTCGTTGGCCTCCATCTGGATCGGTACGCGCTCGACGATCTCGAGCCCGAACTCCTCGAGCTGGTAGACCTTGTCGGGGTTGTTCGTGAGAAGCCGCATAGTCTTGACGCCCAGGTCGCGCAGGATTTGCGCGCCGATGAAGTACTCGCGCTCGTCGGGGTTGAAGCCGAGCGCGAGGTTGGCCTCGACCGTGTCCATGCCCTGTTCCTGCAGCTCGTAGGCCTTGAGCTTGTTGATGAGGCCGATGCCGCGCCCCTCCTGGCGCATGTAGAGCAACACGCCTCGGCCCTCCTTCTCGATCATGCGCATGGCCGAGGCGAGCTGGTCTCCGCAGTCGCAGCGCAGCGAGCCGAAGACGTCGCCGGTCAGGCACTCGGAGTGCACGCGCACGAGCACGTCCCTGCCGTCCCCGATGTCGCCTTTGACCAGCGCCACGTGATGCTCGCCGTTGAGCTTGTTAACGTAGCCGTAGGCGCGGAACTCGCCGTACTTGGTGGGAAGCATCGGGCTTGCCTCGCAGCTCACGAGGTCGTCGTGGTACTTGCGGTAGCGCTGCAGCTCCTTGATGGTGATGACCTTGAGCTGGTACTCGTCGGCCATCCCCAGAAGCTCGCTCGTGCGCATCATCGTGCCGTCCTCGCGCATGATCTCGCAGCACAGCCCCACCTGCTTGAGGCCCGCCAGGCGCAGCAGGTCGACGGTGGCCTCGGTGTGACCGTTGCGCTCGAGCACGCCGTTCTTGCGCGCGAGCAGGGGGAACATGTGCCCCGGGCGGCGAAAGTCCATCGGCGTGGAGTTCGGGTCGACCGTCATGCGCGCCGTGATGCCGCGTTCCTCGGCCGAGATGCCGGTCGTGGTGGAGACGTGGTCGATGGAGACGGTGAAGGCCGTCTCGTGGTTGTCGGTGTTGTCGGCGACCATCTGCGGCAGCTGGAGCCGCTTCACGTACTCCTCGCTCATCGGCATGCAGATGAGGCCTTTCGCGTACGTCGCCATGAAGTTGACGTTTTCGGTCGTGGCGAACTCGGCCGCGCAGATGAGGTCGCCCTCGTTTTCGCGGTCGGGGTCGTCGATGCACAAGATGAGATGCCCCGCCTTGAGCTCTTCGAGCGCTTCGGGGATCGTCGCGTATTCGGTCACTGTCATCATCCTCTCTAGAGTCTGTCCCGGCTTGCTGCCGTGCGTTGCTTTCGTGGACGGAACTGCGCGGGATACTTGCAATTCATAATTACATAAACCCTGTTAGAATCCATTTTCTGCGAGAAACTCCATAGTGATTCCCTGAGGTTTTTCCTGCTCGGATGCGCCGCTCGTTTCGCGCGGCGAGGCGAGCTTTTCGACGTACTTTGCGATGACGTCGCACTCGAGGTTCACGGTGTCTCCCACCTTTCGGTCGGGAAGCGTCGTCTCCTCGTTGGTGTGCGGGATGGTGGAGACGGAAAAGCCCGTCGCGTCCACGCGCGCCACCGTGAGGCTGATGCCGTCGAGGGCAATCGAGCCCTTCTCGACGATGTAGCGCAGAAGCTCAGGCTTGGTTGCGACCGTGTACCAGATGGCCGTGTCGTCTCGCTCGATGGAGCGCAGCGTGCCCGTGCCGTCGATGTGGCCCGAGACGATGTGGCCGCCCAGGCGCCCGCCCAGCTGCACCGCGCGCTCGAGGTTGACGCTGCTGCCCGGTTTCAGGCTGCCGAGCGAGGAGCGTTCGAGGGTCTCGTGCATCACGTCGGCCGTGAAGCGCCCGGGGGAAAGCGATGTCACGGTGAGGCAGACGCCGTTCACGGCGATGCTGTCGCCCACCTTGGTGTCCTCGAGCACCGTGCGCGCGGCGATGCTGAGCCGCGCCGACTTCGCGCCGCGCTCGATGCGGGCGACTGTGCCGACCTCTTCGATGATCCCGGTGAACATCAGCGCTCCACCTTCCCGCTCACGAGCAGATCCTCTCCAAGGCGCTCGACTCGGACGTCCGAAAGCTGCAGCGCCTCGTCGGGGGTCGCGCAGCCCAGCCCCGCGATGGGACCGGGCGCCTCGGTGCCGCCGAAGAACTTGGGCGCGATGTAGACGTCTGCCTCTTGTACGATGCCCGCCTCGAGTGCCGCGGCGTTGAGACCGGCTCCGCCCTCGAGCAGGATGCCGTCGATGCCGCGGCCTCCGACCTCGTCCATGAGCGCGTCCAGGTCAAGATGGCCGTCAGTTGACGGCAGCTGAAGGATCTCCACGCCCGCCTCCTCGAGCGCCTCGGTCTTTTCCGTGGGGGTATCGCAGCAGGCGACGAGCGTCTTCACCTCGCCCGCCGTGGCGACGATCTGGGAGTCGAGCGGGATGCGCAGGTGCGTGTCGCAGATGATGCGCACCGGGTTTACGCCGCCGTCGACGCGGCACGTGAGAAGCGGATCGTCGGCAAGCACCGTGCCGATGCCGACCATGATGCTGGAGAGCCAGTTTCGTTGCTCGTGCACGCGCCGGCGCGCCTCGGGGCCCGTCACCCAGCGCGCCTCGCCCGTGCGGCAGGCAATCTTTCCGTCGAGCGTCATCGCGTACTTCATGACGACGTAGGGGCGCTTGGTCTGGATGTAGTGGAAGAACACGCGGTTGACGTGCCGGCATTCGTCCTCGAGCACGCCCGTCGTGACCTCGATACCGGCCGCTTTGAGCTTCTTGAGCCCCTTGCCCGCTACGAGCGGGTTGGGGTCTCCCGCGCCCACCACGACGCGGGTGATGCCGGCCTCGATGAGCGCATCGACGCACGGGGGCTGCTTGCCGTAGTGGCAGCACGGCTCGAGCGAGACGTACGCCGTCGCGCCTTTAGCGCCGCCGTCGAGGTGCGAGAGCGCATCGCGCTCGGCGTGCAGGTCTCCGTACACGTGGTGGTAGCCTTCGGCCAGTACCTCGCCGTCGCGCACGATCACGCAGCCGACCATCGGGTTCGGGGAGACGTGCCCCGCCCCGCACACCGCGAGCTCGAGGCAGCGCCTCATGTAATCTTCGTCGTTCACCTGCCTATCCCTTCATCTGCGAGAACTGCCGATGCAAGAGGGCAAGAAAGACGCGAAAAAGCCCTGGAACACGACCATGCGTTCCAGGGCTTGTCACATACAGTTCGGCCGGCCGCACGGGACCGGTCATGTGTGCGAATCGCTTCTCTCATCCAGACTATACTGTCGGCCTCGGAATCTCACCGAGTCGGCCCCGAAGGGCTCGCGGGCTGTACCGCCGGTGGGGAATCTCACCCCGCCCTGAAGCTTCGATCTTCACGCTGCACATGTTCGCGCACGACCAGGGGCGCGTCAAGTGATAACGGGCACCTAACGATGCATGACACGAAAGTTTTACTTTGCGGCGAGGTACGGAGCGAGGGCGCGCGGTGCAGGGCGCGATGCCGCGCACGATATTTGCCCGATTCCCGCCATTTGGGCTGTAGGCGTGCACGGACTGAGGTTTCGCAAGCTCGCGCACCGTATTTCCCCGATTCCCGCCATCTGGGCTGTAGGTGTGCGCGAGCCGGCCGTTAGATGATGCGCGCACACTATTTCCTCTGCTCCCGCCATCTGGGCTGTAGGTGTGCGCGGACTGAGGATTTCGCAAGCTCGCGCACCGTATTTCCCCGATTCCCGCCATCTGGGCTGTGGGTGTGCGCGGGGCGGTCGGGCCGCGGGGGCCGCGCACAGTATTTGCCCGATTCCCGCCATTTGGGCTGTAGGCGTGCGCGGACTGAGGTTTCGCAAGCTCGCGCACCGTATTTCCCCGCCTGCCGCCAAATGAGGCGTGGGCGTGCGCGAAGTTGCGGATTCTGGATTTCGCGCACGATATTTTCCCGGTTCCCGCCATTTGGGCTGTAGGTGTGCGCGCCGGCCGTGGACTGCCGAGACCGCGCACGATATTTGCTCATCTGGTGCCAAATGGGGCGTGGATGTGCGCGGCCCAAAGATTTCCCGATTCCACGCACGGTATTTCCCCGTCTGGTGCCAAATGGGCAATAGCTGTGCGCGGGGCGGCAAGTCGGTGAGATATACGCTGAGCAGGTGGCGTGGGCGCGTGCCGTGGTCGCGGCCCGAAAGTCAGTGGATGAGCAGGGCGAAGATGAGGCCGACGCACCCTATGACGGCGAGCGGGACAGCGCCGTCGATGAAGGCGGTCTTGCCCTTCATCGCGTAGTAGAGACAGTAGCAGACGACGCTCACAATGAACGCGGCAATCGTCACGATCGCGAGAATCAGAAGCGACGAGCCCACGATGACGTGCGACGAGGCGAGCGCATCCAAGAAAAAGAGCTCGATGAGGAGCCAGCCCACAATCAGGGCGAGCTCGGTCGTGACCGGTCGGTTCAGGATGATGTAGGTGATGCCGAGCAGCACGACGTAGAGCGCGGCGCACCCGAGCACGATCAGCATCAGAGGGACGGCCTGGTGCATCGATAGCACACCCGTCATGATCTGCCAGACGTAGACAACGCCTGCGACCACCGCGCCGACGAGAAGGGCGATGCCGATCGCGCGCTTGGCGCCCGCAGGTTTTTCATCGCGCGGATAGAAGAACACGAACCACCAGCCCAGGTACAGTGCAGCGCACACGAAGAGCGCCAGATGCCCCAGGCCAAAGTTCATGAGCTGTGCAGCGTATTCCACAGAGC
>JBMNPN010000067.1:0-12876 GCA_050943615.1 Coriobacteriales bacterium | reverse complement strand
CGCTGGCGTGGAACTGGGCGAGGATCGCCTCCTTCTCCCGTCTCGTGTACATGTCGGCTCCTTTCCCGGAGCCGCCCAAGCTGTCCAGGATTTTGTCCGTAGTCCCAAGCCGGTGTAGATCGTCCCAGTATAGGTGTTGCCCTCGCAATCGGTGATGCTGCCTTCCGTGCCGGAGTCCACGGTGTCGTTCGAGCGGATGAAGGTGAGCGTCTTTGTGGTGGAATCGTACACCGCGTAGGCCTTACCCTGGGTCTGCGGGGTAACGCGCTTCGGGCCAGACGACCTCTTTGCCGTGGTCCTGGAATCGCTGGAAACTGCCGCCTTGTCAGCATCTGCATTGGCATTCGCAGAGAGCGTGGCGGTCTGTTCGACATCCTCGAAATGTGGCAGGCTGTTCGCGCTGATGCTCTGCTTGCTCATAGTTGTCGTCGAGGCATCCGAGGTCGTTTCGTCTGCCGGGTAGATGTTGTAGTTATAGGCCGAGTCGGGAATCTTCGTTCCGTCATCGGAGACGATCTTTACCTGGTAGGTGAACTCGGTATCCGGGTCGTAGCCGGTCGAATCGGATGTCACGGTCTTCTGAATCGAAAGGGTATGCGCCGTCCCCGTATTGGTGAAGATGGGCACCGCCTTGGAGCTCTTCCAGTTGCCGGAGCTGTCGCGCTTGACGACGCCAGAAGTGGTCGAGAGCGTGCCGTCGCCGTTGTCGTACAGCGTCACGCCCCAGTAAATCTGGCTCTTGTCATACTTGATTCCGTCCTTGACAAAGTCGTACGTGTCACGCTGCTCGGCGCTCGCCGCTCCATAGGTAAGCGTTGCGTTGCCAGATGCTATGGCATTTCCATCGGAGTCGACGGCGGTCGCGTCATCGGGGATGATCTCGGAGACGCCGTAGACGATCTGCTTGTCGGTGTAGGTTACCTTGCCGTTCTCGTCAACGATGGCCCGGTCGTCCTGGTTGTAGTTGATGGTCGGGAACGTGATGCTCCCGTCCGCGGTGTTCTTTGCGACCAGCGGGGTGTTTTGCGTTCCGTCGTCGGCCGTGGCCGCGGTGGTGGTATGGCCGTTCGCATCGAGGTAGAGCTTGTTTCCCTGCTCGTCGGAGAGCTGGAACGAGTACGCGCCCTCGGAGAGGTCTCCGCCCTGCACTACCTTGAATGCCCCAAGCGTTGCGGAGCCCGTCGCCTCGTAGGAGTTGTTGAAGACGATGCCCTTGTCAAGGACGTCGGACGTGATCTCCTGCGTGCAGGCCTCGTCGGAGTAATAGTGCTGGTCGCACGTCATCGTGCCGTCGCCGTTGTCGCTCACCGCGACCTTGAGGTAGTAGACCGTCGGGTCGTAGGTGTAGGCGCCCTTCTGGATGCCGTCCTTTTCAGCGTTGTCATCTTCGGGCAGGGTCTCCGCGATCTTGTAGAGGTAGGTCTGCCCGTCGTTTGAGGCGTTGTAGCGCAGGTAGCCGAGTGAGACTTTGCCGTCCGTGTCGTTGATGCCCGTGCGCAGCACCTTTGGGTTCTCACTATCGGTGATGTCGGTAAGGGTGAAGTTGAACTGGCCGTCCTTGGGGTTCGCGCCATCAAGGTTCTTGTTGGCCAGCACCCTGATGGAGCCCTTGGTGTTGTAGTAGTTGGTGAAGCTGACGTTCCTCGGGGAAGTTGTGCTGTAGATGCTTCCAGTTCTCGGGTTCGAAGACGTTGAGAAGCCCTCGGGAACCGGGTCCTCTTTAATCTTGTATTGAGTATTCTTGTGGAGCTCCTTGAAGGTCACCTTTTGGTTGGCCTTGAGTTTGATGGTGCCGCCGCTGGTGAACTTGCCCTCGGAGACCTGGTTGCCATCGGTATCGGTAATGACATAGTCGACGGGCTCTGTGCGTTCCTCGCTGTTGTAGGTAAAGGTAACGGTGAACGAGAATTCCTTGTCCTTGGCCGCCTCCGTCACGCCATTGACGTACTTCGTGAGCGTGAGGTCGCCATAGGGATGGTAGGTGTTCTTGAGCTCTGCCGTCACGTTCCCGTCGTCATCTTTGGTCGTCGTGACGCTGGTCTTGTAGTCGGTCAGCGAGTCGGTTACGGAGTAGGTGTACTCCTGGCCATGATCGTGATATCGAGGAAGGTTCGTAAAGGAGTAGGACCAGTTGCCGTCAGAGTCCGGCCTGACGTAACGGCTGTATTGCCTCACCCCGTCGCGTACGAGGTACACGTAGAGATAAGAGGGCGTTTTAGGATGGTCGACTTCGGAACCGTAGTCCCAGACCTTGGTTCCCTTGACACTGACGGTTTCCGGCTTGTGCGTATTTTTCACCGTTGCTGAGGTTTGGTCGTCCGAGTAGGTAACAGTGGTCGTGTAGTCGGGTACCTCGTCCTCGACAAAGGTGTAGCTGTACGTCCTGCCATTCTCATCGCAGTAGTCAACCGCCTTGAAGAAACCCTTCCAAGCTTCTTTCTCGTAATCGATTGTCCCCTGTGTGGGTGCGGTGTCGGCAGTGCCATCAAGCGTCACCGACCTGCCCGTGTCCACGCCATCGCGATACAAGTGGATGGTAACGGACTTGGGACGCTTACCGTCCTGATCGTCGTTGTCGGACCAGGTCTTGGAGACCGTCAGATTGTAGTCCTTGATTCCAACCTTGGTGTAATCGTGCCTGACAAGATTGCTTGCAAGCTTCGTCCCCGTTGCCGCATCGGAGCTCGTGGAATACAGGTACACATTGTTGTACGCATGGGCGCCATCAGCATCGTCGGAGGTCCCGCCATCAGCCTTCGAAATGTAGCCTTGGGCGTCTTTGCTCTCAGGAGCGCGCATGTACAGATAAGCGGCAATAGACTCGCCCGGGTCAAGAACGAAGTCCGAGCCATCCGCCTTCTTCGAGCAGTCGATTGCTATCGCCTTGACTGTGGACAGATCCTCCGGTGCCGTTGCCGTCCAGCCGTGGGCCTCGTCAAGGTTCTTCGCAAGTTCTGACTGTTTCGAATCATCCGTCGAATCGGCAATTGCCGTTGAGTCAATCTCGTCGCCCGTGTAGTAGTACACGACCGGTTTCACACCGGCTCTCTCCAGCGGGGAGGTGTCAATGCTGACCAGCTTGCCTCGCCACGTGGTATCACCTGCGTCTACCTTGTCGGAGGTGGGCGTGTATCTTTCAATCACGTCATAGAGAATTGCATCCGAGACCTTCGTGCCGGCTGCCGCGGTTGCAGACATGCGGTATTGATAGTAGCCACCGGTATAGACGGTCTTATTGTCTGTTACCTGCCCCTCGCTTACGCCGGAGCCCCAATTGCCATCGTTGTTGACCATGACCGTCTTGCTCAGCTCAGCCACGACGGCATCAAGCTTGCTCAGCGTCGTGGTCCTGCCTGCATAGACGAAATTCGGGTTATCGGAATCCGGATCCAGATCCTTCATCAATTCGCGCTCGGCGTCGTTCTCAAACGCTGAAGAAGAACCTGTATACGTGTTGTTGTGAGTGGTCCCCGTGGGGTCGTCGGGCTCGCCGGTATAGTTAGTGACCGTGCCAAGATGATCATTGCCGGACTCGTAGGCCATGACGTTGTGGGGCGTCGATCCGAAATCCCCGATAGCCGTAAAGGGGTATGTTGCCGTGAATTGAATCCAGGGTTCGTCATATACTGTGTATCTATCGCCATGCCACGTGGTACTAGGGCTTGGCGTCAGATCGACCTTTACCACCAGCAGCGTTCGACCAGAGCCCTTGTAATTTGGGATGATATATTTGCTGGTTATCTTGTCGTTGCTGCGAACCTTAATGGAAGAAAGGTCGGGCGTCATGCCTTTCGGAAGCAGGTCGTACCACGTACAGCTCTTCTCGGCATCGATGTAGCCTTCCTCAACGCCTTCTTTCCAAGCATTGGTCTGAGTAATGCCGTTGTAGAACTCCTCCATAGATGCTGTGTAGGTAATCCTCATCCTCTGATTGGTGTAATCGGTATAGGTTGATGCCGACTTGTACGGATGGGCCTCGGTCTGGTTGACGTACCCATAGAGACGGTCCGTTCCCTTGCCGTCCATAGTAAGAATGGTGTCTCCACCCTCTTCCGAAGCGATAAAGGAGTCGTCGTTTATCAGGAAGGAAGTCGGATTGGTCTGATTCTCGATTGCAGATTGCGCTATCTGCTTGACCTTATCGGTCGGGTGGAGCGTGATGTATGGCGTTACGAAGGCGTCCGCAACTGCCGCAACAAACACGCCATCGCCGTCGTCATCTTTGCCCGCAGTCACAGACACACGGTATTTTGTTGTTCCCTCGGGAAGCGCGACATCCTTTGAATAGGCCCCGTCCTTCCAGGAGACCGTCGCAACCTGAGTCCACTGGTTATTCACCAGGGCCTCAACGGTGAAGTCAGGGTAATCTTTGTAGTTGCTGTCGCGCACATAGCCAACGCCGTAGGTGCCGCCATGCGCAGTGGAGGTGCCATACGAATTAGAATGATTCTCGTCTCCGACATACACGGTATTGCCGTTATCGCTGATTACCGTGTTGCTGCTCAAGTCCGAGCCGTCATAGGCGACAGCCTTCCAGACCGTCGGCTTGAGCAAGCGCAGCTTTTGGAAGTCATAGTCTTTCCCCACTTCCAGCGCGACGGGGTCCGTGTCGACCGTCTCCCTAAAGGAAAGGCTGCCATCCTCTAAGGACATGGTCACGTTCTTGGCACCAAAGTCAGAGAGTTCCTTGCCATCCTCTCCGTCTTTCATTATCCACGGAAGGAAAAACCCGCGAAGGTATTGGTCGTAGCAATAGGTGCAGTCTTCATCCTTTGTCAGCTTGTTGAGGTCGCCATAATATTTGCCGTAGCAAGTGTGGTCGCCATCTGTACCGTACCTGTTGTATTCATTACCATACGAAGTGGTGTAGTGCGTATTAAAAGAGTTCTTCTCGGAGTCGACGCCCCACTTCTCATGGTAGAAGTGTCCCTGGGGCTCGGCGTACTTCCCACTGGTGTAGGAGAAGGTGCAGGTCGAGGTGGCTTGCTTGGTCGTGGTGTAGCCGTTGTCGGTCTCCTTGCAGGTCCAATCGACCGTGTTGTTCATTTTGTAGGTGATATCCTGCTCGAATTGCGAGTAAGGATAGGCAATGTACGCGTATCGGTATGTGGAGCCCATAGAACTACTATTGTTTAGAGCAGTGCCACTTTCATTCTTGACGAAGAAGCTCTTGCAGGGAACGGTCTCGCTGCCCTTCTGCATCGTGGCCCCGGCAGTATCCTGCCAAGTCAGACTGTAGTACGTGTTGCCCGTAACATAGGAATAGAGCTGCCAGTCGACGACAAGGAACTTTTCCTCCTGCGCATACTCGGACGGAATGGTATAGCCCTTCTCTACCATCTCGTCCTTTGTAAGCACGCTGGTGCTATCAACCCGTTTCGTTGCGCTGGACAATCTCACATTAGTGTCAATCTGCGCCGTGATGGCATTGGAGCTGGCCTTGAGCTCGTTGCCCTGGGTGGTCTTGACCGTGAGGTCGGCGGAAAGATTCGAGGATTTGGCCATATCGACGACTTGAGCGGGGTATACATTTTGAATCTCAAACTGAATGGACGTCGAACTTGCAGCAGACATCGTACGGGTGTTGGTAAGGATGTAGTAGCCGCCATTGTCATCATTGACGTACGACCAATTGAAATCCGTGTTAGTGGAGGGTGCCTGGGCAAGGGGGAGCACCATCTTGCCGTAGTTCTTGCCGTTGCGATCTTTGAAGATGTAGCCGGGGATTTTGATCTGGACGGTGCCCGCGGAGTAGTTTTTCTCGCCGGAAAGAGAGAAGTCAATCTGGGCAGTAAGGGTCTGGGAACTGTTGTCAGTGGGTTTGAGGTAGAGGTTGGACGCGTCTCCGTCGTCTTCGGTGTCTTCCGTAATCCACTTGATGGAAAGCGAGTCGATGGATGAGCCGTCAACGGGGCCTGCTTTGCCGCTCGCTCTGCGGACCGGTGCTTTCCTGGCTTTCGCCTTGCCAGAGGTGACCTTGAGCTTCAGGGACTTGCCGGCCTTGGTAGTGATGTCCTTGATGTTGGCGAGCTCGTTGTCATTGTCCTCGACGCCGATGTAGGAAGGCGCGCTGCTCGTGGCTACACTGTCCTCCTGGGCGCTCGAATCGCTCGTCGCGCTGTCCTCGGACTGGGCCTTGGACGACGCGCTCTTGTTGCCCTGTGCGCTCTTGGTTGCCGAGGACTCATCGGAAGCCTCGTTGGCGGTGGCAGAGCCATTATCGGCGGTGATTGCCTGCCCGGCGGACTCAGCTAGCTGGTTGCCCGCATCGGCGTAGCTTCCAATGGGGATCAGAGACGTGACCATCGCGATGGAAACCAGCGCCGTCAAGATTCCTATGCCTACTTTTCGGCGTCCGTTCTGCAATCGCGTGTGCGTTGTTTTTCGACGGGAACAGTTCCCCTGCGCTTTCGGATTTATTCGTGCCATGGCAATCCCCTCATCCGTTCGACAGACATATCTCGGAGGGCCAGGCTGGGTGCGCTATGCGAACCTTCCTGCCGGAAGGCGCTTCATTATGGTCGTATCAAAGAATAGCTGTGAGGCGTCTTTCGATAATCCCTCCCCCTGTTACCACCAGTATAGATATTTGCAAATGATAATGACAGAAAATAATGAGCTGTTGGATTCGGTGTCCATTATCTCGATGCGGCGAATCGGCAGCAGGGAAGGGGAAACACGCAAATTTCCTTGTGGGTTCGGCATTCTCGCAGGTCGCGGATTTCGATTCGCAACATTTGCGTGTTTTCCGGGCGGGCATCCGCTCGCGGGCCGTTATGCCAGCACGTTCGCCACGAGATGCGAGAGATACTCGGCCATCTCCCGGTCGCTCTCTGGGCAGCCGGCCTCGAGCCAGCGGATCAGCGTGCTGTACATAGCCCCGGGGAGGGCGTAGACGTCGTAGTGGCGAATCGAGCTCGCCGGCATGTCCCCGACAGACTCCGCTGCGAAATCCGACATGAGCTGCAGCAGGGAAGGGGAGAACCCGCTGTTGTGGAGGGAGAGGATCTCCCGGCGCTTCAGGCGGTAGCGGCGGACGAACGGCTCTATGACTTCGGGGCCGATCAGGGATTTCTCGATCTGTCCGTCCTCGAGGCCGACGTCTTCCAGGATCTGGCTTCGCATGCCGGCCAGCAGGGAGTCCGCGACGTCCTCGATGGAGTCATAGTTGCGGTAGTAGGTGGCCCGCGCCACGCCGGCCTTTCTCACGATGTCCGTCACGGTGATGGACGAGTAGTTCTTTTCCTGCAGCAGCTCCATGAAGGCGTTCTCGATGGCCGTCCGGGCCTTCGCGTTGGCCTCTTTCCTCTTGTCCATGCCTTCCTCCATCAGGGGTCTTTCGCCGACCGGGGACACTTCGGGGGATTTTGTCTCACGTCGGGATATTGATGATACACATTGTCTCACATCATAATCAAGTTGCCCGATTTCTAGGGGCGCTATGCGAAAGGCCCCCTCTTGCGAAAGGAGAACGGCAATGGCGGATTTGAAGATCAAGGTCATCATCGACGGCGTGGAGTTCACCGAGTGGCAGCTGGACCGGTACGAGTACGAGCGCACGCTGCACTGCCTGCACGAATTCAAGTACCTGGGAGCGGACGTGGTCTACGAAGGCCGTTCCTTAAGCCATGAGGACATCAACTGGCTGGAACCGGCAGATGCGAAGAAGGCTCTGGTGGACCTCAAGGTTGGGCTGGGACCGGACAAGGTCAATCAGATAATGAAGCCGGTCTCCGACGACGCCGAGCTGCGTTGGAAGGCCTACAACGAAGAGCCCATCGCCAGCCAGGGCTACCAGTTCGGGACAACCGAGATGGAAGTCAGCGGCATCGACATGACCAAGGTCGCCGGCGGGCTGGGGCATCTCGGCGACAAGGACGAGCGCTTCCCCTTCGAGATCTTCCCGGAGCACTACGGCGTGGAGGGCGAGGTGGAGACCGGGCAGGCGATTTTCGAGGCCTTCGGCATGTTCGGCGAGCCGGTCCACACCTACGGGGTCGGCAGCACGAAGGAGATCCCGGCGGACTTCCCCTTTAAGCGCGATCCCAACTATCCGGGGGTCATGTTCGGGGAGCTGGGCCTGAAGAGCGACGGCACCAACATCCACGTGGGCGCGATCCACGAGATCTGCCCTGTGCCTGGCGGCGTGAAGACCAAGTCCACGTTCTTCTGCCCGAAAAACGCGCCGGCGGCCATCCCGGAAGGTCACAAGCTCCACTTTGCCCTGGAGATGCGCGGCAACTTCCGCAGCATCTACGAGGCGCAGCAGTAGGGGCGTGAGGGCGCGCGGCAGAAACGAGCGCTTCTTCATGCGCTGTTTGCCCTCCCTGCTGCTCGAATTCGCGGTGGGGCCCTCAGTTATGGCCCATCTGGCGTTGGCGGCAGGGAAATAACATGCAAATCTTATTGCAGCTTCGGCATCGTCGCAGGTCGCAGATTTCGGAACGAAACATTTGCGTGTTTTTCCGGGCAAGCGAGGGCCGCCGGCGTCTACCTCGGCTTTCCGACACTTCTTGCAGCCAGCAGATTCTCATAGGAAATATCTGATTTTGGGGGACACTTTTAAAAAATTTTCGGCTTTGGTACCCTAAAACGGCAAATAACTGACGGAGAAAGGCTTCCATGACAGTCAAAGGATCACGGCGAATCTTCAAGAGGGAGCGCTACCTCTCGAAAATCCGGCCGTTCGTCGACGACAGTGACATCATCAAGGTGGTCACGGGGATCCGCCGCTGCGGCAAGTCGTGTCTCATGGAATCAGTTGCCCAAGAGCTTGAGGAGCGGGGAGTCAATCTTAAGGATATCGTCTACCTTGACCTCGAGAAGCGGGGGCTCCGCTCCGTAAAGACTCCCGACCAGCTGGATCGGGAAATCGAGAAACGCCTGGCCGACGATGACTTCAAGTACCTTTTCATCGACGAGGTGCAGAACGTGAAGGGCTTCGAGGAGGTCGTCAACGCCTATCGGGCGGATGGGGGCTTCTCTGTCTTCATCACAGGGTCGAACTCGTACCTTCTGTCCGGCGAGCTCATGACTAAGCTCACTGGCAGGTACGTCGAAATCGAGATGTTCCCCCTCACGTTCGACGAGTACCTCGGAATGCGCGACTTTCTGGGCAAGCCCGAACAGCCTATGGCGCAGAGTTTTAGCGAGTACCTGCGCTACGGCGGCTTTCCCAAGTCGCTCGAATACGACGACATACAGGCGAAGTCCCGCTACATCGGCGACGTGGTAGATCAGATCATCCGCAAGGATGTGTACGCGCGCAGTCAAGTGCGAAACCGCAGGGTCTTCGAGACCGTCATGACGTACATCATTAACAACTTCGGCGCCCCGACCAACCTCACGAAACTGGCGGAGTACCTCAACAACACCCAGGGACTGTCAATCAAGCGCCAGACCCTGGCGCGCTACATCGACCTGCTCGTCTCCGCCAAGATCTTGTACCGCTGCGATCGCTTCGACATGAAATCGAAGCGATCGCTGCAGGGTGGTGAGAAGTACTACCTGGCCGACACGGGCCTGTACTTTGCGCGCAACGTCAACGCCACGATGGACTTTGGACCGCTGCTCGAGAACGTGGTCTACACATGGCTCCGGACTCGCGGGTATGCCGTCAGCGTCGGGAGCATCGGCAAGCTGGAGGTTGACTTCATCGCGCGCCGTCCCGACGAGGGCTACGCCTATATTCAGGTGGCCATGTCCATCTCCGACAAAGCCGTCGAGGAACGCGAGTACCGCCCGTTCGGCATGGTTCGCGACAACTGGCCGCAGTATCTGCTCACGCTCGACCCGCTCCCTCTCGAGCGGGATGGCGTAACGCACCTGAACCTCATGGAGCTCATGGCAAACGACGACGACCTGTAGATTCGTATGCCATATGAGCTGCTCCGAATAACTATTGCTTGTTCTCGCCAGCCACCAGAGATCTCAGAAAATGGCGTTGAAAGTCTTCTGAGAGCTTGACTACGTCGCGGCTTGCCGCCCGAGGGCCTCGGTTGATAGGGCTGGCGGCCGCGAGCGCATCGCGGGCGCTGCGCCCCTACTCCTGCTCGAACTCGCGGTTAAACTGTTCGGATAGCTTCTTGCAGGTTTCGGCGAGGTACAGGAGGTCCATCTGATACACCACGTCGGGGCCTGGCTTTATTACTATTTCTTCCGGCAGCGCGAACCCATCGTCCGCATGTTCCAGCCGATCGCTCTCGAACTCGGCAATCTCGACTGCCAGCTCGTCTCTGACCGCGAGCAGCTCCCGGTAGCTCTTCCCCTCCAGCTCGTCTGCGAATATCTCCGGGCTGATCATCATGTTGCTGCCGCCTCCCCTGAATGAATGAGACTATGGCGACTATTCTAGCCCACGGCGGGAACCGGTCACCTCTTCTGCTGCTGGGGGACGAGATTTTGCGACCCCCGTTCGACGGGGAGTGAACTTGCGGTTCGGCGAAAACTTCTCTGGGCCGAGTGGATTTTGCCGGGGTCCAAGAATCTCCGCGCACAGTTATGGCCAATCTGGCGTTGGAAATGGGGGGGGGATAACATGCAAATCTTCTTGCAGGTTCTGCATCGCCGCAGGTCGTAGATTTTGCTCCGAAACATTTGCATGTTTTCCGGGTAGTCTCGAGTCTAATTCTGCTCAAATCCTGCTCAAGACATTTTCGAACATGCCAGAAAAAAGAAAGCAGGTCAGAAGATTTAACCTTCTGACCTGCGCTTTTACTTGGTCGCGGGGGCTGGATTTGAACCAACGACCTCCGGGTTATGAGCCCGGCGAGCTACCAGACTGCTCCACCCCGCAATGTGGTTGCAGTGCGTCATCGACGCAAAAAGAAATAATACCAAAGCTGTGACCAATTTCAAGACCTAATTTTTCCGCAACATAAAAATCATGAATGCGCGAAGAGGCCACCGCGCTTACCTGCGTCAACTCAAATCTGGGCAAGCGAAAAAACCGATGACTCGCTTACTGCCCCATCATCTTCATGACAGTGTCCATCCCTATCAAGCTCTCATCTCCGGGCCACTTCTCGTGAATCGCGGCTATTGCATCGGCAAGTTGCTGCAGCGGCGGGTTCACCTCGAGATAGTGGCCGAGCTCCCGTCGCGCGTCGAAGTAGAAGACCTCGAGTCCTTCCTTGGTTGTGAGGTCCATGGCCACCTCGAGTTTCTCGTCACGCAGATGCTGGACGGTTGCCTGCAGGTCATCGGTCCAGAAGCACATATGGTGTAGCCCGTAATAACCGAGCTCCTGGTAGGGGTCCGCTACGTCGGTGTGGGACTCGATGAGCTCGATTTGCATTCCGCCCACCTGACCGAGCGCGCATCTAGAGTCGAGGGAGATCTTCCTGCCGCGGTACAGGCAGCGCTCAGGCGGCGTCGATCCCATGTCCACGAACGGACCAGCGCCAAGTAGCCTGTGCCACGCTTCTGCCGCATCCTCGATGCTCTCCACGTAATAGCCGAGCTGCCTTACTCCATGCGCGTCGATGAGGTCCTTGATCATGGTCTCGCTCCCTTTTCGCCGTCTGCGCCGCCTTACCGCGGCAGTTCCGTGGATAATCGTGATTTCGGCCGCGGAGCCGGTCAATGTCGTTCGGCTAAGAAGGACCGCATGCCTTGACCGCTCGGCAGATTCGGCCCGATAGACCATTCGAAAAGGTCCCGCTTGTGCCTCTTATCAAGACCGAGCGGGGCTTGAAATCAAGACAGCGGGTATGTGAATGCGGCGTGCTCATCAGAGCTTGCCGCTTTCTGGGACGTGGCCGAAACGTGTCTGGTGGTCGACCACGTGGCTGGGTTCGGCACATCGTGCATCGAGAGGGGCCTGGTGGTCGACCACGTGGGAGGGTTCGATGCGCCCGCCGTCCAGATGCCCGCCCACATGGAGGGTTTCGATGCGAAATCTGCATCGAGAGGACCTTGGTGGTCGACCACGTGGCTGGGTTCGGCACATCATGCATCGAGAGGGGCCTGGTGGTCGACCACGTGGGAGGGTTCGATGCGCTATCAGGCTATTAACTCGCCCATATGGGCAGGTTCGGCGCGGATCCTGCATCGAAGTCCCGCTGGTGGTCGACCGCGTGGGCGAGTTCGATGCACAGTGTGTGGAACTCCCCTTGATGTGCGCGCACGTAGAGGAGTTCAGCGCATGGAACGGCCTAAATCCGCGCACGTGGAGGAGTTCGGCGCAAAATCTTCGCAGAACTTCCCTTGGTGTGCGCGCACGAACGGGGTTTCCGTGCGGCGTGTGCGGAACTCCCCTTGGTGCGCGGCACGAGTGGAGTTGCCGCACGTTCCAAGAACCTCCCCGGCGCCTCGCCTTCCCCCGCACCGCTTACCAGAGCTTGCCGCTCAGGTTGCCCTTGCCGCTCTCCTCGAGCTTCTCGAGGCGCTCGCGGGCTCCCTTCGAGGCGTTTGCCTCCGCCGTCCAGCCCATATCGACCGCGCGCTTTTCCTCTGCAACCTCCACCAGCGGTTTTCGCGCCTCCCTGAGCTCCTCGGTCACCGCCGCGATCTTCTCGGGGTCGGCGCGGCTTGCGATCAGGTCGTCGAGCTTGTTGCACTTCATGCGAATAACCGCCGCGTCTTCCCTCGCGACCTGAGAGCGGTGGGCTGCCAGGCTGCGGCGGGTGGCGCGCAGCAGGTGCGAGGCCTCGTCTTCGACCTCGTAGCGCTTCTCGAGCGCGGCGTCCTGGCCCTTGTGCCGGTCGGCCTCCGCGAGGATGCGCTTGACGTCGGCGTCCGCGAGCTTCTGCGAGCCGGTGATGCACAGCTGTCGCTCTGTGCCCGATATCGGCTCGCGGGCCACGACGGTGACGATGCCGTTGGCGTCGATGTCGAAGATGATCTCCACTTTCACGCGTCCGGCAGGTGCGGGTG
>JBMNPN010000066.1:0-13020 GCA_050943615.1 Coriobacteriales bacterium | reverse complement strand
ATCCTCCACACCGCATCGGCGTGGAGAGCCATCGCGTGCTCGATGTCGTCCGCAGGTCGCATGTGCCCGTTCGCTGCCTCGGTTAGTTGTCGCCGCCAATCGTCGTCGCAACTGCAAGCGTTTGCGGTCACGAGCGGCTCAATCCATAGTATGCCAATGGAAGAAAAGAGATGGGAACTGCAGCGCTCATTTCGCGCAGCAAGCACCGCATCCGACGCCATTGCCGTGATGTAAGGCGCTTCCATTACCGCATCCGAAGCCATTACCATCTTCGTCGACGTAGCCTTGGCAACCCACGCTGCCCGTTGCGTTGACGCTGCTGCAATTGTCGCAGACGCCATCGGCATCGGCATCTACATACCCCGGACAATTCGCGTTGCCGCACGTCTGGTTCCACGTATAGGCGACCTCGTTCGCAGCGGAAGAAGACGCATCCGTCGTGCTTGCGGCGACTGTCGTCGATGCATTACCGCCCAAAGCGCTGTTGTCTGCAACATCCGTTCCCGCAAGCGCCATCGAGGGAATGGCGAACGCCACCAGTGCCGCCGCGAGCGCCCATGCCACAATCTTGCCTTTCGTCTTCATATCCTTGTCCTCTTCCTCACTGTGCCCTCGGATTCGCAAGTGACCTCATGCGAATCACCCTTACACCTTCAATACGAACGAAGGCGCCGAATCCTTGCAGGAACGAGAAAAAGAATTGAGATATTTTTCGGAGGATAGAAGCGGAGCGTTCCCATGGGCCTCCATACTTTTCAATTTGCTGCAGAAGAGCGGCGCGTACCCCGATACAGCAGATGATGCGAATCAGAAATTAACTTTAATGCTGCAAGGATTTTTCAATATCTACGCAGCAGAGGGGCATTATCGACGGAAGGAAAGGTTTGGGTGCAAGCGCATGTGGAAATACATCGCTGGCGGTGTTCTGCTCCTTCTCGCCGTGCTCCTTGTCGTCCAAGGAATACGGTGCAGTATTGCCGTTAAAGAGAGCAAGGAAAGGCTCGCCGCCTACGGAGCAGAGACAGTCCAACTAAGTTACGGGAGTATCTGATGAGCCCCCTGTTCGACCCGATCATGGGCATGGAGCCGTCCACGATGCCAAAGCGGCTGACCTCCTCGTCGACAACGGGAGCTGCGTCTCCATGAGCTCGCGTTACAATGTTCGCGAATCAATGCATCGCAGGTAGCGGGCACGCAATCCATAGGAAAGATTTCCGCATGAAGTCGAAAAGAGGAGCAGTCGCCCTCATCGTGTGCGTGATGGCAGTCGTTGCCGTCGTGGGCGGCATTTTCGGCAGCCAGGCATACCATGCCGCAGTCCATGGACAACAGGTAGCTCAGGCAAAGAGCGAGTTCGCCCCCTTGGTTGAACGTGCTCGCGACATCATGGAGGGAACGGCCGACCCGCCGGCCTCTGAAGAACGCGACGGGATCTTGGCCTCTGAGGCCTTCCCGCCCGATGCTCATCCGGACACAGCTTGGGTGGAGGTCAAGCCCCTCGAGATAACAGATGTCGAATACACCTCGGACACCGAAGCGGTCCTCACGGTGAGCTATTCGATTGCCGGCTATCGTTCAGACGGTTGGACCGATTTCTCAGCATCGATGCCAGATGACAAGTGGTACGTCCGAAAGACCGATGACGGCTGGGTGGTCTACGACATCTACAGCAGGCCGTAAGGGCCACGCCCGAGATTTGCGCACGCTTCGGGAGGGTGCATGAGCAGGAAGAGAAAAGCCATACTGGTAGCTTGCATCGTGGCAGCCGTAGCTATCGTGTGCCTCGTTGTCCTCGTGCCTTTCCACTCGTCCCTTGAGAACCTGAGCGACGACATCCAGCAGAACAACGAGCAGCGCGATCAGCAGCGTCAAGAGACCAATCGGGCGAAAAGCGAGTTCGCTTCACTGCTCAAGCGCGCGGAGAGCATCGAGGAAGGGACCGCCGATCCTGCTGCGTCCGACGAGCGCGACGGAGCGCTGTGCTCGCTTGTCCTCGACCAGGAGAAGAACCCCAGCGTGGTGCGCGTTGAGGCTTCGCCAATCGAGCTTTTCGAAGCGCACTACGACAACGACTCGGAGGCGCAGCTCACGGTCAGCTACACCTCGGTGGGCTATGACGAGGACGGCGGCCGTGTGTTCCACGACATGCACCGCTTGGATACGTGGTATGCCAAAAAGAGCGCCGATGGCTGGATCGTCTATCGCATGGAGAACTCGGAACAAGACCCCTTCGAGAACGGCTACACCGAGCTGCCGTCCCGGGCCCAGTAGATGGCATGCATTGTCGTTCACTCCCACTCAATGATTATTTCATGGCCCGCCGTGGCACCTGGTTGCCCCGTCTCCCCTGGTGCCCTCCCCCTGCTCGAACTTTCCAGCGCTCTGGTACTCATATGGTACTCACGGGCAGCGACCATTCTGCGTGGCCCGGACGGCTTGCGGGTTGCGACCCGTCGCTGCGCTCTGGCATAAGACGGACTCGACGACTGTCTATTCCCCTACCCATGCGAGGTCGTCATCGAACGACCGGAAGAACTCTAGGTAGTCGATAGTCATCCGCATTAAATTTACCTATTCACCGCCACCAGTGCCGCATTGATAGCAGGTCGGCTTGAAATCCAGCACTTTCTTGGCAATCTCAGGAGATGTGCGCAGACGCGCGAGCATCCCATACACAGCGCCAGCATCCACGAAAACGAGTCGCTTGTTGCCCAAGAGCATCGCCTTGCAGACGTCATCGGCCGTATAGCCTTCAATCGAGATCGAATCCTTGATTGCATCGAAGCGGCGGGGCTCTGGAAGATCCACGAATTCGCAGAACTCGCGATAGATGTCATCGTTTTCAGGGGCGAAAAGGGTCTTTGTGTAGTCGGGCCTGTGCTTAAGACGCGAAACACGGCGCGGATCGAACAGGGGGATGCGCATGGAACTGGCCAATCTATCCACAACGATCAGGACCGCTTGGCCGGATTCCGGTTCATATCAGACCGCTATCCCCACCTTGTACGTTCATCACTTCACCGACGCCGACCTGGAGATGCCCAACACGGGAGATCCCTATCTCTACTTCGTCGTCGCCGGAGCGCTTCGGCTGCACACTACTCGGCATAGCCACCATCCATGGTCAGCCCGGTCGTGTTCCCGCCGCCTCCATGCCAGCCAACTCCGACACGATCGCCGACCGTAAAGCCTTCCACATCGCTGCCCATGCGCTCTATCACGCCCACGACCTCGTGTCCCGGGATTCGCGGATAATCGCTGGCCGATCCTTGGGACACCATTGCATCTCCGTGGCAGACGCCGCAGACTTCCACCTTCAAGAGAACCTGGCCTTCCGCAGGTTCCGGAATCGGGATCTCGACCAATTGCATGGGCGCGCCTGGTTTTGCAACTTGTACCGCCCTCATCTGAGCCATTCTGCTTCCTCCTTGTCATCTGATCTTTTTGCCAAGAGGAATCATCACAGAGCGCCAGTGGATGCGCTTGCCTATTCCTTGCGAGAATCTGTCTTTTTCTCCACGTAATTGCATGGTATAAACCACCCATAACTATCTCCCGCGCCCCGGAGGCCTTCAATCGCCTGGACGAACGTGCTCGACGCGTAGGCTCCGAGAGCAAGTAGAGAAGGCGTTGGGCGGCATTTATGAGTACAGAATCGAGTGCAAGATCGGGTGGCGTGCCATTGGACCTGTTTCCGCGACGTGATCTCCGACGTTCGGACTATCTCTCCATGACCATGGGCCGAGACGCATGGAAAAAGCCGGTGGAGCTGCTCGGCGCGGTCCTGCTGACCGTTGTCGGGACCATAATCGTGGTCTATTCGTTTCTCCATCCGGAGGAGTTCGACGAGAGCACGGGGTTGATGAGGCGTATTCCCGATTGGTTCGTTGCGATTTGCGTGGCGATTACCGTTCTCGTCGTCGTTGTCTGCATCTTCCCGTACTTCACCCACTACTGGTCCGCGCTCCTCGGCATCCCGTTCATTGAGACAGGATACGGACGCCGGAGCGGGGAGACGATCGCGCGGTCGGCAATGCTGAGCACACAACCGACTACCCGGTTCTACTTCGCTGTCTCCAAGAGCTTCGAAGAAGTTCACCTCGCAGAAGGTGGGGTGATCGTTGGGGGCTCTACGATTCGATATAAATCCATCTACAAGGCGTTCCTCTCCCGCAAGAGGGGGATTCTCGTGTTGAGGGCGAAGTGGAAAGGGGGACCTCGCGATATCATCGCCGACCTCTCGGGGCTTTCAGAGGAACAGGTCGACGGGCTGCGCGGCCTTCTTGACGAGCGACTTCCCAAGTCGGCCCGCCGCTACGGCTTCGGTCCTCTCTCGGGGCTGCGCACCTTTGGGAGGGCCTATGACCCCTGGGACTGCTGGTTCGCGCAGAAGAAGCGGGGCAAGGAGTTCAGGCGGCGCTGGAAGGGCTGGCACATCCCGGCGAACACCCCCACGATCTTCTCGGAAGATGGCGAGGGGGAGCCTGGCGCCGAGCAGGAGTCGGGAGCTTCCAACGACGCGAGCTCTTCGTGGCTTCCCGTCGGGAGCGTCGTGCGGGTCAACGGCACCGACGTGATGGTTCTCGGCAGGAACGTCGAGGACGAGGCAAGCAACAGGTACGAGTACGCGATTGTCCCGTATCCCGAGGGCATGACCAGCAGAGACGACTACTACGTCTGCTCGCGCGACGACGTGCAGGTGGTCTTGCACAGGGGGTTCAGCAACGTGATGGAGGAGAAACTCGAGGAGAGGCTCGACGCCGGGGGCTCCGCCCTCGACGAGGAGTGGGACCCAATGGCAGGCTACGGAGGCTACGAGCATGGCAGACAATGACGCGCTTCTCCCCATCGGTTCCGTGGTGACGCTTGCCGGCGCCGGCGAAAAGACGCTCGTCGTCGTCGGGCACAAGGTGAGCGTCGAGGGCAGGGAGTTCGACTACATGGCCACGCTCTGGCCCGAGGGCTGGCTCGGCCCGGACGAGATCTGGCGCTTCGACTCCGGCGACATCGGAGAGGTGCTCCACGTAGGATACGAGGACGCCAACTGGTCAAGGCTGCGTGCGCTCCTCGAGGACCCCTCCACGAAGGGCAAGGGGATAGATAGAAGCCAGTGGTGGCAGGACCCCACCGCCCAAGAGCAGGAGGGCGCCGTTTCCTCAGGCAGAGACGGGAAAATGAGCTGATATCTTTCGGCAATTCGGCTTAGAAGGCTGCTGCGAGCAAACCGCGCCGGCCTAGAACGCCTTGCCCTCGGTCATGAATTCGGGGATGTTGGCATGGACAATCCCGCCTCGCCGCTGGATAGGGTCGTCCCTCGTGAGGACGTACTTGGGGTAGTTGTCCTTGATCTTCTCCAGCGAGCGGTACTCGCGGTCCTCCGTCTCCCGGCTGCCCATTATCGTCATCGCGACCTGCACGTAGGCGTAGTCCATCTCGCTGCCCCTGAGGACAAAGTCGCATTCCAAGTCCCCGATTCGGCCAACACTCACCTCATAGCCTTTGCTCCTTGCGTAGTTGTAGACGATGTTCTCCAGGACGGGCCCGTAGTTGATGCGGTTGTCGGTATTCAACGCGAAGTAGAAGCTCAGGTCAGAAAGGTAGTACTTCCGCTCCCCCTGCAGCGACTTGCGAGACTTCATGTCGAAGCGGGTGCACCTGCTGATTATCTTCGCATCTTCGAGGATTCGAAGGTAACGGTCGAGAGTCTCCCTCTTGATCCGCACGTGCTGCTTTTTCTCGAGGTCGTCGAGGATGTTCGAAAGGGAGGTCGTCGCCCCGAAGTTGTTTATCACGTAGTCGCGGACGAGGTTGAAGACGGAGACGTTCTTCACTTTCGCCCGCCTGCGGATGTCCTTCTCGAATATCTCCTCGATGACGGAGCGAACGTACTTGCGCTTGTCGGCCATCCTCGGGTAGTCGAGGGCCTTCGGGAAGCCCCCTTCCAGGATGTAGGAATCGAGTTCCCTGGTGAGGTTTGGGTCGACCGGGATGCCGAGGAAGCGCTTCATGTCGCAGTATTCCCTGAAGCTCAGCGTCTGCATCTCGAACTCCACGTAGCGCCCCGTCAGCTTGGTGGCGAGCTCGCCCGAGAGGAGGTAGGAGTTCGAGCCGGTGATGAAGATGGAGAACCCACCTTCGTTGCGAAACTCGTTCACGACCTCCTCGAACCCGTCAACGTTCTGGACCTCATCGATGAAGAGGTACTTCATCCCCGGGATTTCGAGCGCGGGCTCGATGAGGGCCTCGAGCTGGTCGGGGGTTGTCACCGACCTGAACCCGTACCTGTCCAGGTCGAGGTTGATGATGTGGTCTTCCGCGACGCCGGAACCCTTGATCTCTTGGACGATGGTCTGCATGAGGCACGACTTGCCGCAGCGGCGGACGCCCGTGATCACCTTGATGATGCCGTCGTCGTGGTAGAACCCGCGAATCTTCTCCAGGTAGTCCTCGCGCTTGAAAAGGCGCATGCCGGCTCCAATCTCCCGATGAAGTCAGTGTATCAAATTTAGCAGTTATCGGGGTATAAATATATATTTATATAAAATGTACCCCGTTAAATAATGAATTTATCTATTCCCACTAAGCGTTTGCAATTTACAAGCATATTCGAGGTATTATCTTGGGAACGCAACTTCTCCCAGTGTTCCATCTCTATGGCACTCTGGTCGCACGAATCTGCCTACGAGCGCTACATGAAGCCGCACCTAAAGTACAACATCTCAATCTGCCCAATGGCCGCATAGGCGATTGTGGCAATCGGCTTTGCAGCCATCATCCCATTGACCTGCGGGTATCTTTATTCGCCACATTATCAGTGGACATGTCGAACAGATGAGGTAAGGCGGCATCTATCTCTATTAGATGAACCCAGATGCGATTACAATATCGGATCTGAACGTCATTCTAGCAATAATCCCAATAGAATTGTATAATCCCAAAAGAATTGAAATTATGCAAAAGTGGTAGAGAAATGGACGATTTCACGATATATCTCAATGACGAGATGGGCCTTCACGTTGTCACCGAAAAGTGGCCAGGGGCCTCGGCCCTGCCTGCGTTCCTGGCCAAGACGGCAGATTATCGGCTGTGCACCTGTGGCGATGTGAACTTTATCGCAGCAGAGGTTGAGCATGAAGCCTCCCTTCCAGAGCTCAAGAGGATTTCGTCTCAAGTGTCGATGAGGGCGGGACTTCCTGTCGCGCTCGTCGCGCAAATCGACGCAAGGCAGCGAAAAGCTCTCGTCTCCCAGGGCATCCCCTTTGTAGTTCCCGGCAGGCAGGCGTTTCTTCCGATGCTGGGGTTCGTGGCGAACTCGAAACGAGACCCGGTTCCTCTTGCAAAGGTCCTGGCCCCTGGCACCCAAGCCGTCCTGGTCACGCTTGCGGCGAATCCAGAACTCCGAACATCCGAGGAACTGATGGAGATGACGGGCATGCCGTCGTCGAGCATCTCGAGGGCGCTCGACGACCTTTCGCGCAGAGGGCTCGTAATAAAGTCCAAAGAAGGGCGCAAGTTGGTCATCCTCCTTAATGGAAGTAGGAATTCATTGCTGAAGAGCTCTCTGGGATGCTTGCGCAACCCTGTCGAACGCGTCGTATACGCAAGAATTAACAATAAAACGAACGGTCTCCCACTCGCCGGAGAAAGCGCGCTTTCCCAGCGCAGCATGCTGTCGCCTCCTCGTATCGAGCAGCGTGCGACATCAAAGAGGGCTTTCAGAGATCTTGCGATTGACGAGGTCCAGCGCGGTGAGCTGCGCGACGTCGAGACTGTCGAGTTGCAGCTCTGGTCGTATTACCCACTCGTGGCAGGAGGAGATGCGGTTGACGACGTATCTCTAGCCCTGACGCTCGTCGGGGAAGGCGACGAGCGAGTGATGGGCCAGCTGAACGCATTGTTCGGGGAGGAATTATGGCAGTGAGCGAGGTTCATGGTCTTAACCGGTTCGCGGAGTATATGGACGGTCTTGAAGATTGTTATACAGTTATAGGCGGCACGGCGTGCGATATCCTCTTGAACGACGCGGACCTCGATTTCAGGGCCACGAAGGATATAGACGTCATCCTGATCATTGAGAACCGCCTTCCCGAGGTCGTATCGGCTGTGTGGAGGCTCGTCAGAGATGGCGGCTACAACTGCGGGTGGAAAAGCTCGGAAAGCGTCCATTTCTACCGCTTCACCAATCCGAGCGTAGTTGGCTTCCCGATTGTGTTGGAGCTGTTCAGCAGAGCCCCGTCGTTCATTAAGGAGCCAGATGGTCTGACAATCGTTCCGCTGCCCGCGGGCGATGAGGTATCCAGTCTTTCGGCAATCCTGCTCGACGACGACTACTATACCTACATGAAATCTGGCCGCAAGATGATTAACGGGGTCACGGTGCTCGATGAGGTGCACCTTGTACCCTTCAAGGCAAAGGCGTATCTAGACCTGTCTAAGCGCAGAGCAGATGGGGAGAGAGTCGATTCTAGCGATATCAAGAAGCACAAGAAGGACGTGTTCAGGTTGCTGCAACTATTCACCCCGCAGACTTCGTCTACATTGCCCGAATCGATTCGAGCAGACATGACCGAATTCTGCGGTAAGGTTCATATCGAGGGCGTCCCGTTGAAGCAAATGGGAATACCTTTGACCCTCGAAGAGGGCATTGAGATGCTCAAACGCGTATACGGACTACAAGAATGATCTCTAGATTCCCTACCTAATTAAATTATTCCCAGTGCTGGCAAACAGAGGCAGATCCCGGGAAAGTGAAGACAACCGGAGAATAACCTACAAATGCAACACTATGACAACAGAGTATCTTCTTCATCTTCGGAAGAAGGGAATTCTCAACTAATGCCTTTAGGACGGAAATGGATTCTTTCTACTCCCACTCAGTAGTCGCAAACCGACGATGGCATGAACTCAGCACCCGCTCCCACCTGCGAAAATATTTACTCTGAGAAGTGCAGGAACCCCGAAAACCCTGAACTCAGCGTGAACTCAGCACTGAGTTCAAACCATGAACTCAGTCTTGTGGTAGTAGTTGCGAAGATACGGGAGTAAATGCGCTGACCTGCAGAAACGCATGAACTCAGTTCCAAAGTGAATTCAACATATGGCATCATGGTCCAGGATTGCTAACGGGAATAAAATTTACGCGAGAGGGAATAAAGCTTTTGACCTGCGAACCGACACACGGGAATAGAGCGGGAGCTAAATGGAATAAATTGATTGAGCTGCGGATACGCGATAGCTGACTTCCAAGATGACTATCAGTGAATCGCCTAGAAAGAGGGCTTCTGCTTCATCCTCTTGGATGCGCTGAACTTCTTCTTCTCGACATGAGCGTCGCGATATAACACGTATGGAATTCCAACGAGTTCAATCTGCTGTTCCATGATTGGGTCGTTCTTCCCATAGATGAGCACCCCGGATGGCCTGACATGCATGAGTTTCTCCGTATAGCGCATATCCACATGGGCTCGCAGTCCTATCGCATCCGAGCGTACCGGAGGCGCATAGGATGCCCTTGGGCACGGAGCTCAGACACCGTAGCGTCTCAACGGAGCCGCATCGGAGGTTCTGGACGATCTTGACCCCGCTCACGCCGAGGACTGCAGCGAACAGCTGGTTGGCGAGCATGAGCGCCTCCTGCCACTCGATGTCCATATCGGAGGTGACTGTAACGTCGGCCCCGACGACGCCCATGAAGGAGCGATACTCTTCGAGATCCTCAAAGAGGTTCTCGAATCGGGGGTAGATACGCTCATCCTCGCAGAAGAAGCAGATCACGGTCCTAGATCTGTCCCTGATGTATCCGTTGTTGCGATCCCTGTATGTGACCATTTGGTCGGGAATCTCGTCGAGGTACCAAGACTTATCCACGGTCGGGAAGCCGAGGGCGTCGAAGCCGACGCCCCTATCGGCTAGATAGCCCGTGCATCTATCTATGAACTCCATGATGTCCGTGAGCTTCGATATC
The DNA here is from genome assembly GCA_050943615.1 of Coriobacteriales bacterium. GTDB lineage: Bacteria > Actinomycetota > Coriobacteriia > Coriobacteriales > QAMH01 > CACZQA01. Next base: position 3,056 of record JBMNPN010000066.1, on the reverse strand, counting down.
ACGCGACATCACTCCGCTCCTCTGGAAGCATGAAGACAAGCTTGGAGCCCGGTAAGGTAGACAAGAGTCGCGCATAGGCCTGAAGAACGCGACGGCGATAGAACCTGCGGGGCACGTTCCCCGGGGCTGATGGCTGGTAGTCCAGGAGCACCGCCACCTCAACGCAATCGCTGAGGCCATCCGACATTGCGGCGAGCTGCGCATCGCTTTCCACGGTTAGGAGCTCGGTGATGCCGATGCGGCGTTTTTTCTCAATCAGATCGAACAAGCAGAGGGGTGAGGATGCCGGCAGGTAGGTGGGGTCGAAAGGGATTAGGAAAATCTTCTCCTGCGGGAGAGGTGCGTGATCCCAATACGCTCCGATTAGTTTGTACGACGACTTCATGCTAGAACTCCACCACGACGCCGGTGTCGAGCTCGATGGCACGCAGTGCGAACTCGTCGAGCTTGCGGTAAAGAAGCTCTAGACGCGGAACGATAGGCTTTTTAAGGCGATCTTGAATCCAACCGTGCAGAAGCTTGCACTTTTCCGCATCGAAATAGTCCACATCGCCGTAGTCCAGCCGCACGTCGCACAGGGCGTCGACTGGCTCGATGAAGTCATCCCTGAAGAGAGGCCAGTCCTCCATCTCGAACTGAAATATCTCAACGTTGGGTCCTCCACATTGGGAAACCTCGGGGATGTGTCCATAATAGAAAACTCCGTCCAAATCTAAGACAAGCCTGTACTGCATGCCTACATCTCCTCCCTTCTGAGAATCTTGAAGTGGGTCTCGTCGCCGTTTCCTGGCGTGCCGTCGAGCTTGCACCACGTCTTGGTTTCCTTGTCGTAGATACACAGGTACCCTGACGCCATATCTGCGACTACCTGGTAGCGCTCGCCGTTGAACTTCCATTTCACGCCGTCCTTGTAGCCGTCGTCTCCTGGAGCGAACTTATCGCAGATCTCGTTCAGGTTGACTGGCCGTTTCTTCCAATTCTCGTTGTACTCGGCCTCCCGCGCTTTACTGCGGTCGTACTGCGCCTGGGTTGTGCCGGATGACGGGACCTCTTTCTCGACGTAGTACTGGGACGCTTCCGAGTAAACGGATTTATAATCTGACATATTCAATCCTTCCAGGCCGTGGGGCCATTCGGTTTGCATATTTCCTTGCTGTTCGTTGCTTCGCCGAATTGCGGAAGGATTGATGTCGGCCATCATGGGTGATGGTGATAATATCATGTGTGGTTTACGGATCCTCCGCGATCCGGCTGGGGCTGTTCCTGTTAGCGCAAGAGCGGCCCTTTTTGATGTTTGTGGTGGACCTTTCACGAAGCCTCTTTTCTGTGTTCTCGGGGACCTGGACTCTGCATCTTGGGCTTGTTGTATTGCCAGCCCGATGTTTGCGTCTAGGCCAGCATTCTTAAAGTTGGCGCTCCCGTGTTTTCGTTCCGTATTACGAAAATTTTGTTCAGCTGCCTCTCATAATCCTTGATTCCAGGAACGTTCAGCCATTTACGGTAATAGTTCCACGAGTTGAGCGCGCATTCGGAGCTGAGACCGAACGCATCTGCTATTTCCAGGTAATCGTTCGGTCTTGTGAGATGTACAAGCGATGGCGGAGCTACAGCATATTTCGCGAAGAAGTTCGCCTCGGCTTCCGCAAAACGGATCGACCGGAATGGTGTTGATTCCGGAATCGGAATACATCTTCGCAACGACGCGCTTGATTTCTTCGTATCGAAAGTCTGGAAGTCTCAATTGCGATCCTTATCGCTAGTAGCTTGCAAGATGGTCATAATGAGCTCGTTCTTTTCCTCCTGCGTCATATCCTTTGCGGCGCGAGCACATAGCGCTTTGACCGTGCCGAACGTCGTCTCGATACCGTCGTTCATTCCCAGCAAAGCCTCCGACGTTGTCTTTAGGACTGTGGCGATATTGGCCAGCAATTCTGCGCGTGGCTCGCGTTCCCCTTTTATGTATTTCGAGATAGCGGATTCGGTGGCTCCTACGCGCATGGCAAGCTCTCGTTGGCTCATTCCATTCGCCTTAAGCAAATCGGCGATGCGTCCTCCAGTTTCCTTTGCTCCCATGAGCCCCTCCTTTCATCGACTGTCTCAAATTATAAACATACTTGTCATAACGTCAAGCTTAATGCAATGCCTACGAATTTACCATTGGGTTCCAGCGCATGCAAGCAGATGCTACGAGGTGCGAATGGATGCCAAGCCATATCAACAAACCACCTGCGATATATGGGAATAAAAAAGTCCCTCCTCGGTGTAAGGAAACACACGAGAAGGGACGAAATGGCATCAGGTGCCAATGCATACTAAACGGCTCATTCCCACTCAGTAATAAAAACGAGTACTTTTGCAGTACCAGCCTGGGCCTTGACCTTGAATTTTCATTATTCCCAGTTCCCGGAAAGGGTCCAAAATCGCAGTACCACCGCGGTACCAGGGGTGGTACCGCTGCAGTACCACCCCGGACCTGCAGTAGTTGCCGGTACTGCACGACGGCCTTTCTCATCTGCGGAAACGCCGAGAAGGAATAATCGCTGGTACTGTAACCGGACTTATGGGCGAATCCACCCGTTAAGATGTTTTCACGGGCCGTGGAGGATAATTTGCAACTTCCCGGAATAATGGCATTGACCAGCGGAAACCGTCATTCGAGAGCTTGGTTTTCCGACATCACCTGCAAGCCACCTGCAACTGGCGGAATGGTGCCGCGGTGGAGGGACATCCTCCGCCTGGAAGCGGTGAGCACGACGGCGATTGCGGCAACGGCGAGCACCGGCCGTCGCCGGAGAGCGGTTGACTCCATCTGGACCAGGGGATCGGAGACGTGGAGATCTGACTCGGGAAGCCGCAGTCCCATGAGGGCGGTCCAAGGGCGACGCATGGACAGATGATCGGTAAGGCGCCAGCGGACAGTTCCGTCGCCGAGGACGTGTGTTTGATAGCTTTTAATTTGCGGTTCTGAGCAAGGCGCCTTTCGGTTCTGAGCACGAAAAATTTTCGGTTCTGAGCATGCCCGCGCCGACCCCTCCGGATCGGCCTTAACCTGTCGT
>JBMNPN010000065.1:0-13292 GCA_050943615.1 Coriobacteriales bacterium | reverse complement strand
CTTGTACTTGGCCCACTTGAACCAGCCGGTCTTGCCGCTCTTCAGGGTCACGCGCACATAGCCATCCTTGCTCACGCGGACCTTCTTGACCTTGGCACCCTTTTTCATCTTGCCGACGACGGGGTTCTTGGTCACGGTACCGTCGGCATTCGTAACCGAGGCCGGCCCAGCGTTTTGGTAGAGCTTTGCGGAAACCGTAGCAGTCCACGTGCTCTGCCCAAAGTAGACCGATGCGCTCTTGCTTGTCAGCGTGAATGTGTTGGTTTCAGGGTCGAAGGTATAGGTGAGCTTGTACTGGTGGTTGCCCAGGGGGCTTTTCTTGTAGCTGTAGACCACCTGGACAGACGTAGCCGTCGCGCTGAGGACATCAGTCACCTCGGTGGGTTTGCCGATCTCGCCCCATTTCTGCGAAAGCGACCCCACCTCGACGAGCTTTCCCTTCTGCAGCTCATAGGCAGTAACTGAGCTCACCATGAAGGCGTTCTTGGTCGGCGTGCCGATGAGCAGGTACTCGTGCTTCTTGCTCAGCCTGAGGTAATGCAGCGAAAACCACGAGCTTGCGTATTTGCCTTTCACGGTCAGCGCCTTCTTGCCGCGGATGTAGAACTTGAGCCCCTTGGCACCCGAACGCGTGCCCTTGAAAAACGGCACGACCTTGACTTTTTCGGCACCGCCCTTGTGGTTGAGGTCAACCTTGAACGTGCTGGTCGCGTACTTCACGCCGCCTTTGTACTGAAAGGAAAGCGACTTGACGGTGGGCTTGGCCTGAGCCGTGGCGGGCGTAGCGCAGAGCACGAGGGCAGCTCCACACAGTGTCAAGACGAAAACGGCAGCTATGAGCACAAGTCTTTTTCGAACGTCGGTCAGAGTCTCTAGCACGGAGATTCTCCTTCGGTTATAGGGGCCGGCAGACGGCACTTAGGAGTTCTGGAGCTCGCTTCGGTATTCTTTTGCAGTGCTCTTGGAAAGCCCGCCGCTGATAGCGTACTTGTAGGCAGTGGTAATGGCAGACGAGCTTACCGTGGACGGGTCTACTTTCGTGAACTTCATGGTCGGGCTCGCCTTGACCGACTCGCCGGATGCCAGGTCGCTGCTGACCTCGATAGTCCAGCTATCCGTCGGAGGCTCGAAGAAGAGACCGTTGGCGCACAGCGGCGACTCGATGACCGTGACCGTGTAGGTGCCGGCCGCAAGCGAGAGGCCCTCTCCGTTGCAGTCGATGTAGGCGGTGGCGTCGACGAAGTTGCCGTCGGCGTCGGTGCCGGTCACCGCGATGGGAATCTTGCCGTCGCTTTCGGAATAGCCTTCGGCCTCCACCGTAAAGACGATGGGATGCTTGTCGGTCTGGTAGTCGAGCGCCTCATCTGCGGGAGCCTCGGATGCAGAAGAATCAGATGCCGATTCACTTTCCGATGAGCTCGTTTCCACAGTAGTCTCAGAGTCGCTCGAAGATGCGGTCTCCTCGCCTGCAGATGTGCTGGCAGCAGACAGAGACGAAGTCGAGGACGAAGATGCTCCCGAGCTTTCGGAGGCCGTCTGCTGGGCGCAGCCGCTCAATGCGAACAGGCCGCAGGCAAGTGCTGCCACAGTGGCGCAGACGATCATAATCTTGATCAGACGGGGTGTGCGGGCTTCGTTGTTAACGTTCATGTACTCCTCCGCGAAAATCGCAATACGTCGGACACCCATTATAAACGTCGGAGCAGAAAACCACGCCGCATCAACTGTCATGCACAAACGCTGCACAAGCCCCTCTTTCACAATTGCATCACATTTGATTTCTAAAAACCGCAGGTCAATGCCCATATATAAAAATTTTATTTAGGTTTCCGAAATTATCTCTTGACAGAATCTTTCGGTATCCGTATATTCTCAATTGTTCGGTTACCGAATGGTTTATGGACCGGGCACTCAAACGGACGCGAAAGGAGCACACGATGGCAGAACAGAACATGCACTTGTACCACGAGCTCATGCACGTATCTCACCTGCTGCGCCACGGCCATGGCGAACCCGGGCTCAAGGTCGCCCCCGGCCAACAGCGCGTGCTCTCCCTTCTCGGCAGGAACGGACCGATGCCTCAACCGCGGCTCCTCGAGGCACTTGGCGTCGCACCTGCTACGCTCTCCGAGCTCTTGAGCAAGCTCGAGGGAAAGGGCCTCGTGAAGCGCACGAAGTCCGAAAAAGACAGACGCGTCGTCATGGTTGCACTCAGCCCAAAAGGCACTCGGAAAGCCGAAGAGATCATGAACACCCAGCAGTCCATTGCCGATGAGGTGTTCGAGGCCCTCTCCGCCGAACAGCGCGATGACCTGCACGAACTATTGCAAATGCTCATCGACAACTGGAACGAGAAGAACAAGGAGAACTGACATGGCACAGGAAAACGGATTCAAGAAACTCGACCTCACCGAAACGGAAAACCTCGCGCACCTCACCCAGCACCTCGGCCACCTGCTTCGCTTTGGCCGCCCGAGCGACAAGCGCTGCAAGACCTTCAACCCCGGCGTGACCCGCGTGCTCGAGATCACCGCGAACAACGATGCGATGGACACCGACAAGCTCCAGCACATCCTCAAGATCGGCCCCGAGAAGTTCCAGGACACGCTCTCAAAGGCGACCGAGGCCGGCTACATCACCGTTGCCGACGGCAAGGTCAGCGCCACCGAGGCCGGCAAGAAGGCCTATGAGGAGCAGCGCGCGGCAGACAAGAAGATCGCCGACGAGCTGTTCGGCGCGCTGAGCGCAGACGAGCAGAAGTCGCTCGAGGAGATCATGGGCAAGGCCGTCGCCGCCTGGCACGCCAACGACGAGCAGTAGGCACCCGGCTGCCATAAGGCCCTGGTAATAACGCGAGGCGCGCGAGACCGAAGATGTCTCGCGCGCCTCTTTTTTTTGCTCTCATCTGCGCGAAAAAGCCGACCGCTCTCCCCTAGCAGATGCGGGGAAGCTGCTCTCCGACGAGCATGTCGAGGATGCGCTCGGACCCAAAGCCTGTGCGCAGGTAGACGTGGCCGTCGCCTTCTGCAACCTCGCCGATGATCGCCGCATCGTGGCCGTACTTGTTCTCGCGCATCGCGGAAAGCGCCGCATCGGCCGCGCTCGCATCGACCACGCAGATCATCTTGCCCTCGTTTGCCACTTGGAAGACGTCGTAGCCGAGCATCTCGCAGGCGCCGCGCACCTGGTCGTGCACGGGAACGGCGTCTTCGTCGATGCGGATGTCGACGCCTGCCGCATCGGCGAACTCGTTGAGCGTCGAGGCAACGCCCCCGCGCGTCGGGTCGCGAAACGCCCGGACCGTGCCGGCAGGGCAGGCCGCCAGCACATCGGCGATGAGGTGGTTGAGGGGCGCAGCGTCGCTTTCGATGGTCGTGGAGAAGCTGAGCTCCTCGCGCTGCGAGATGATCGCGATGCCGTGGTCGCCGATGGTGCCGGAGACGAGCACCTTGTCGCCCGGCTTGATGAGCGAACCGGAAAGCTCGAGGCCTTCTGGCAGGATGCCGACACCTGCGGTGTTGATGTAGACGCCATCGCCATGGCCGCGGTTCACGACCTTGGTGTCGCCCGTCACGATCTCGACGCCCGCCTCCTTGGCCGTGCGCGCCATCGATGCGCAGATGCGGCGCAGGTCGTCGAGCGGGTAGCCCTCCTCGAGCACGAAGCCGCACGAGAGGTACTTGGGGACCGCGCCGGATGTGGCGACGTCGTTGACCGTGCCGCAGACCGCGAGGTGCCCGATGTCGCCGCCGGGAAAGAAGTGCGGCGTCACGACGAAGGTGTCCGTGGAAAACGCGATGCGCCCAGTCTCGACGGGAAGCGTGGCCGCATCGTCGGCGCGCTTGAGGGTGTCGCCCGCGTATTCCTCAAAGAAGAGCTGCTCGATAATGTCGCGCATCATGGTGCCGCCGCTGCCATGAGCCATCAAGACGGTATCAGTCGTCTGCATAGGGGTCCTTTCGTTTCCATTGCATGCCGTCAATTATAGGCATGCGGCTTGCCTGCAGGCGCCAATGGCTGGCATAACCCCTTTGCCCGCTCGCAGACGGCGGAAGCGATATGGGAGAGCCTTTCGCGCAGTGACGCCCTACAGGTGCGAGCACCAGTGCGTCTTTTCGCGCAGCTAGACGAGGTCCTTGAACTGGTTGAGGTCGATATCTCCCATGCCGGGGATCTTCATGCGGCGCCGGCGGCCCTTCTTGCCCTTGCCGCCCTGGTTGAACTGCACCATCAGGCGCTTGACCTGCTTGCGGGTCTCGTTGAAGCGCTTGATGAGCTGGTTTACCTGAGTGACCGTGACGCCGCTGCCAGCCGCGATGCGGGCGCGACGCGAGCCGTTGATGAGGTTCGGCTTGGCACGCTCCTCCTTGGTCATGGAGTTGATGATGGCCTCGGTGCGGTCGAGCTCGCCTTCGTCGACCTGGCCCTGGCTGATCGCCTTGTTGCCGCCGGGAAGCGCAGAGACCAGCTTGCCGAGGCCGCCCATCTTGCGTGTCTGCCCGATGATCTGCAGAAAGTCGTTGAAGTCGAACTCCGCCTTGGCAAGGCGCTCGGCCTCCTCCTCCTCGATCTGGCGGTCCTGCACCTCGATTGCGCGCTCGATGACGGAGACCACATCGCCCATCCCCAAGATGCGCTTGGCCATGCGGTCGGGATGGAAGACCTCGAGGGTATCGGCCTTCTCGCCTGCGGAGATGAAGGCGATCGGCTTACCGGTGACCTCGCGGATCGAAAGCGCACCGCCACCGCGGGCATCGCCGTCGAGCTTGGTCATGATCACGGCGTTGAAGTCGACCTGCTCGGAGAATGCGGTAACGACGTTTACGACGTCCTGACCGGTCATGGCGTCGACGACCATGAAGATGTGGTCGGGGTTGACGGCGTCGCGGATGGCGACCGCCTCGTCCATCATGTCCTGGTCGACGTGCAGACGGCCGGCGGTATCGACGATGACCACGTCGCGCAGATTGTCGACGGCATCTTGCACCGCTCCTGAAGCGATAGCGACCGGGTCCTTGCCGTCGCCGCGAAAGACGCGCACGCCCTGCTCGTCGCCGAGCGTCTGCAACTGGTCGGCGGCGGCGGGACGGTAGACATCGCAGGCGGCGAGCAGCGGGTTGTGCCCCTGCTTCTTCAGGCGGTAGGCAAGCTTGGCGGCGGCGGTCGTCTTGCCGGAGCCCTGCAGACCGACGAGCATGATCACGTTGGGGATGCGCTCGGAGAACTTGAAGTCGTAGGCCTCGCCGCCGAGAAGTCCCTGCATCTCCTCGAGCACGATCTTGACGACGTTTTGCCCCGGCGTCAGCGAGTCCATGACCTCCGCGGTCAGGCAGCGCTCCTTGACCCTGCGGCAAAACGACTTCACGACCTTGTAGTTGACGTCGGCCTCGAGAAGCGCCATGCGGATCTCCTTGATGCCGGCGTCGATATCGGCCTCGGTCAGGTGGCCCTTGCTCTTCAGGCCGGAAAAGATGTTCTGCAGTTTGTCGGACAGGTTCTCGAACATGCTCTAGCTCCTATGAAAACCAGCGGCGCATCTTCTGGCGCAGCGTCTCTTTCTTCTTGCCGGACTCCTCATCTTCCTCGGACTCGGCAGACTCGGCCTCCTCGTCCGCAGGTTCGATGGGCTCGGCGGGTTCGGGGACAGGCTCGGCGGTCTCTTCTGCTGGAGATTTTACGACGCCTTCGTTTTGCGCTGGCACATCTGTAGACGCATCGACACCTGCCGGCGCCTCTGGGGCGGTCGCAGGTTCGGAAACCTCGGCTTGTTCGGGTACGGGCGTTTCTGCGAACACAGGCTCGGCAGGTTCAGCTGCAGCTTCGGGCTCGACTGCTGCAGACTCGGCGTCCGCCACAGCTTCAGGCTCGGTTTCCGCAGGCTCTGCTGCAGCTTTGGACTCGACCACAGCTTCGGGTTTGGCCGCAGCAGGCTCGGCACCCTCCGCAGCTTCGGGCTCGGCTGCCTCCTCGCCCTCCTCTGCCGCAGCAGGCTCCTCTTCCTCGGGCACCTCGAGCGTCGCGGCAGCTTCTCTCTTGGAAGTCGATGGCGCCTCATCGTGCTCTCCGCCCGCCTCCTCGCGCATCTCGCCGAAGAGCGCCTCGGCGTACTCGTACGCGTCGAAGGGCTGCAGGTCCTCGATGCCCTCGCCCACGCCCACGCGGCAGATGGGAAGTCCCAGCTCATGGCTGATTGCCACGGCGATGCCGCCCTTGGCCGTGCCGTCGAGCTTGGTCATGATGATGCCGTCCAGATCGAGCGCCTTGTCGAACTCGCGCGCCTGCTGCAAGCCGTTCTGCCCGGTCGTGGCGTCGATGACGAGCACGGTCTTGACGTCCATGTCGGCGCGCTTGCGGGTGACGTTGACGACCTTCTGCAACTCGCGCATCAGCTCGGCGCTCGTGTGCAGGCGCCCGGAGGTGTCGATGAGCACGAGGTCGCTTCTCAGCTCCTCGGCACGCGCGCAGACGTCGTAGCAGACGCTTGCCGGGTCGGCGCCGCGCTCGCGCTCGACCACCTCGACGCCGCTCCTCTTGCCCCACACGTCGAGCTGCTCGATGGCGGCGGCGCGGAAGGTGTCGGCCGAGCCAATCAGCACCTTGCGCCCGCCGAGTGTGGCCTGGTAGGCGAGCTTTCCCACCGTGGTGGTCTTGCCCGCGCCGTTGACGCCCACGAAGAGCACGCAGACGGGGTTCATGGTGAAGGGGTCGGGATCTGCCGGCGTGAAGAGGTCGGCGATCTCGTCTGCGAGCAGGTCGAGCACCGCATAGGCATCCGGCAGCGCCTTGCGCGTCGCCTGGTCGCGCAGGTTCTCAACCACCTTCATAGACGCGGACCCACCGAGGTCGCTCAAGATGAGCGTCTCCTCCAGATCGTCCCAGAAGTCGTCGTCGAGCTTGGGTCCGCGCCTGAACAGGATGTTCATGCGCTCGGAAAAGCTCGTGCGGCTCCGCTTTATCCTGTCTCTGAACGACATCCCCCAACCTTCTTTCTTGGTCTAGTGCGCCCCGCTGAAGCTCTCGACCTCGGGTGTGGCCTTGCTGGTGTCGGCAATGCGAATGGCCTGATCGAGGCGTTGCGAGACGAGCTTGGAAACACCATCGCCCTTCATGGAGACACCGTAGAGCAAATCTGCCATCTCCATGGTGCGGCGCTGGTGGCTGATGATGATGAACTGCGTGTGGTCGCGTATGCTGTCGAGGTAGGCGAGCAGACGGCGCAGGTTGGTGTCGTCGAGCGCGGCCTCGACCTCATCGAGGATGTAGAACGGCGTCGAGCGCACCTTGTACGTGGCAAAGAGCAGCGCCATGGCCACGAGCGACTGCTCGCCGCCGGAAAGGAGCGTCTGCTTTTTCACCGCCTTGCCGCGCGGCTGCGCATGGACCTCGACGCCCGTCTCCTCGGGGTGAGCGGGGTCGGTGAGCTCGAGATGACCCTTCCCGCCCGGGAACAGCTGCCCGAAGATGTCCTCGAAGTTCGCGTTGACCTGCTCGAAGGTCTCCAGGAATCGGTTTCTCATCTTGCGGTCGATGGCGGCGACGATGCGCTGCAGCGCCTTGCGCGCGGCCTCGAGGTCGTCGAGCTGTACGGCGATGAAGTCGCGGCGCTCTTTGAGCTTGCGGTACTCCTCGATGGCGACGGGATTGACCGAGCCCAGGTGCTTGAGCTTGCGGCGCAGCTTCTCGGCGCGCTCCTCGGTCTCCTCGCGGTTTTCCGGCGCGGGTATCTCGAGCGCGATGTCGAGCAGGACGCCGTTGTCCTCGGTGATGCTCTTCACCGCCTGCTCGACCTTGACCTCGAGCTTGCTCTTCTCGATGCGCACCTGCGTCAGGGCCTCGTTGGCCTCGTCCACCTTGCCCTGCGCGGCCTGCACCTCCTGCTTGGCCGCATCGATGGTGTTCTTGAGATCGCCCTGGCCTGCCTGCTCGAGGCGCGCCTGGTCGCGCAGGACCTCCGCGCGCTTGGTCACGCCCTCTCTGAGCTCGGTGAAGGAGTTGTAGAGCGGCTCGACGCGCAGGCGCAGGATCTCCAGGCTGCCCTCCGTCTCGCGCGAGACGGCAAGCGATTTCTCGAGCTCGTCGATTTCGCGGGAAAGGGAGGCGACCTGCTCGTTGAGATGCGACTCGCGCTCCCGGGCCGTGGCAAGCTCGACTTTGATGGTGGATATGTTGCGGTTGAAGACATCCTCGCGTCTGAACAGCCCGCTGCGCGTATCACGCGCCTGGGCAAGCTGCTCTGCGATCTCGTCCTTTTCCGCGGTGAGCTTCTCCTTGCGCTCATCGAGCCCGGCACGCTCCTCGCGCGCGGCGGCAGAGGACTCGGCCAGCTTGGCGCGGCGCTGCTTGATCTCCTCTTGCTCCTGGCGGGCGTTGGCGATGCTCTGCTCCAGGCGGCCGATCTCCTGGCGAAGGCTGTCCGCCTCGCCTTGGACCTGCGCGATGGTCTGCAGGATCTCGTAGTCGTCCTCCTGCGCCAGGCGCAGGTGCTCGCGGGCCTGCTCAAGCGCGGCCTCCGCATCCGAGATGGCGCTTTCCGCTGCAGGGCGGGCATCGGCAAGCTCTGCCATGCGGCGCTTGCGGCCCAGCACGCCCTCTGCATCGCCTGCCTGGTTGCCCACGGTGATCTTGCCGTGCGGCCAGACCACGATGCCGTCAGCCGTCACGAAGCGCGCGCCGGTATCGTCTGCCTCGGAGGCGGCGATGGCATCAGCCACGGAATCCACCAGGTAGACATCGCCCAACAGCAGCTCGGCCACGCGCGCGTAGTCCTGGCTGTAGTCGAGCTTGTCCAAAAGCCGCGTGCCCGCCTTGGCCTTGGGGTAGCTGACGTCGGGGCCTGCCAGGGAGATGAGCGAGATCTCCCCGCCTGCCGCCTCGCTTGCCACGAGCGCATCTGCAAGGGCGCCTGCGCAGCGGGAGTCCTTCATCATGAGGCCGAAGAGGTCCGTGCCGAGCAGGTGCTCGACCAAAGGCTCCAGCTCCGGAGGTGCGGAAACGACCTCGTTGAGCGGCGCGACGATGCCCTCGACCTGCTCTTTATGCTCGACGGTCCAGCTCAGGAGCGGGCTTTCGCTGTCGAACGCGCGGTCGACCTCCTCGAGCGCCTTTGCCTCCGCGTCCAGGGCGGTGAGCGCGTCCCGTGCCTTCTCCAGCGCATGCTGCGCGTCGTCTTGCAAGCGCACGCGCTTGTCGATGTCGGACTTGGCGGACGCGGAGTCCTGCTGCAGTCCGGCAAGCTTTTCCTCGAGCTCCTCGAGGCTTCCGCGACGTTGGCCCAACGTGGTCTGCGTCGCGTTGAAAGAGTCCTCGATCTGTGTCGCGCGGCGGGAGAGCATCTCGTCTTGCACGTCGGCAGTCGAAAGCGACTCATCGGCCTTGACGGCCTTGAGGGTGCAGTCGTCGATGGCGCGCTCGTGGGAGCGCAGGTCCTGGGAGAGGCGCGAGACCTCGCGGTCGGCGTCCTTGCGCTCGGCCACCACGCCCTTGGCGTTGTTCTGCTCGGTCTGCAGCTGTTCTTCGAGGTCGGCGCGCTGGGCCACCGTGTCGCGCTGCTCGCCCTGGAACTTGTCGAGCTCCTCTGCGGCCTCGTTCTTGCGCGTTTCGGAGCGGTGGATGGTCTGGCGCAGCTCGGAGAGGCGCGAGACCATGTTGCGGCCCTTTTCCTCGAGCAGCAGCATGCCGGCGTCGAGCCGCTCCAGAAGCGACTGGCAGCGCCGGCGCTGCTCGGCCAAGTCACCTACGAAAAGACCCTTTTCCTCCAGCAGGCGCTGGAGCTTCTCGAGCTCCTGGTTCTTCTCGTCCAGGCGGAACTTGACAAGCTCGACCTGCGCGTCGGCTTCCTTTTCCTGCTTCTCGATGCCGCCCCACTGCTCCTGCAGGCGCCGCAGGTCGTCGACGGCCAGCGTGAGCTCGAGTTCCTTGAGCTCTTCGGTGATCTGCTCGTGCTGGCGGGCGCGCGATGCCTGGCGTTCCAGGGGCTTGAGCTGCCGGTCGATCTCTGCGGCGATGTCGTGCACGCGCACGAGCTCGCCGTCGAGGTTCTTGAGCTTTCTTCCCGAGCGCTCTTTGCGCTTCTTGTGCTTGAGGATGCCGGCAGCCTCTTCGATGAGGACGCGGCGGTCCTCCGGGCGGGCCCGAAGCACGTTCTGGAGCGCGCCCTGGCTGATGATGGAGTGCGTGTCGCGCCCGAGGCCGGAGTCGTTGAGGATGTCGAGGACGTCCATGAGGCGGGCAGGCGAGCCGTTGATGAGGTACTCGCTTTCCCCGCTGCGGTACATGCGCCTCGTGATGGCGACCTCGTCGAAGTCGAGCGGCAGGGTGCCGTCCGAGTTGTCGAGCACGAGGTCGACCTCTGCCAGACCGACGGCCTTTCGCGCCGAGGAGCCGGCGAAAATGACGTCTTCCATGGCCTGGCCACGCAGCTGCTTTGCGCTCTGCTCGCCTAGAACCCAGAGGACGGCATCGGATATATTGGATTTTCCCGACCCGTTGGGGCCCACAATCACCGTCATGCCCGGCTCGAGCTTGAGCACCGAGCGGTCGGCGAACGATTTAAAGCCCTTCAATACGAGTGATTTGAGATACACGGAGTCCCTTGTGACTAGTCTTGGACGGTAGCCGAAATTCTAGCACAGGGCAGGTGAAACGCACGGTGCGCCAACGACGGGCGTGCGAATGAGAATGCGCTTGGCGAAGCCCCGCTCTCTCCGATGCCCTCTGGTTACAGGGAAGCCGCCTTGCTGATACTAGTTAATCGCCTCTTCCCGACACTTTCAAAGAAAAAATGCATCGAAAGTATCGGGAAGAGGCGATTAACGATAAAATATTCAGTGTGGAGGCGATTGCGATGAAGAAGTTCCACGACGTATACCCTCGCGAAAAGTACCTCAAGGGTATCAGGCCATTCTACAAATCAGATGTCATCAAGATCGTCACCGGCATCCGGCGCTGCGGCAAGTCCTACCTCATGCGCGCCATCATCAACGAACTGCTCGATTTGGGCACGGACCCCGCACGAATCGTGTACGTCCCCTTAGACAAGCGAGGGTTTAAAAGCATCAAGACGGCCGACCAACTCGAAAAGCGCATCGAGTCAATGTTGGCAGACGATGACTTCCACTACCTCATCGTCGATGAAGTGCAAAACGTCAAAGGCTTCGAGCCAGTGGTCCAGGCCTTCGCCGAAGAAGGATTCTCGGTCTTTCTCACCGGCTCGAATTCTTATCTCTTGAGCGACGAAATTTCGACGAAACTCACCGGGCGATACCTGAGCTTCGAGGTTTTCCCGCTCGATTTTGCCGAGTACCTTGAGATGAAGAAGTTCCGCGGCCGCCCGGTCGGCGATGACCTCGATTCCGAATTCGACGAGTACCTGCTCAACGGGGGCTTTCCTAAATCCCTTGAGTTCGATGACGTGGCGGCAAGGCAGTTCTACACGCGAGGCATCATCGAAGAGATATTCGACAAGGATGTGAGAACGCGCAACCGTATCTCCAACAAAGCGGTGTTCGAGCGGGTCCAGTCGTTTTTGATCAACAACTACGCCAAAGTAGTGTCTGTCCCTAGCATCGTGAAGAGCCTCTCGGAGCAGGGAATTTCCACAACGGCCCGGACGGTCCGCAAATACATCGCCGACCTGCAAAAGGCAAAAATCGTCTTCGAGTGCAACCGTTTCGACCTGAAGAGCAAAAAATCGCTTTCGAGAGAGCAGAAATACTACTTGGCTGACCTTTCCCTCTACTTCTCGACCAACACGGACAACCGCCTGAGCTACGGGCCGTCACTGGAAAACATCGTGTACCTTTACCTGGTCAGCAACGGATATTCCGTAAGCGTCGGGAAGATTGGCAAACTAGAGTGCGATTTTATTTCCCGTGACCCCGAAGGGCAGTACGCTTATATCCAGGTGACCTACAGCCTGCAAGGCGGCAACGAGGAAGCGACCGAGAAACTCAAAGAGCGGGAGTATCGTCCCTTCAGAAGCATCCGCGATGGCTACCCGCGCTACATCATTTCACTCGACCGCCACCGCGACCAGCAGGAAGGCGTGCACCACATCAATGCAATTGACCTGTTCTTGGGGCGCGTCCGAATCTGAGGGACATTGTCTCCCAAGAGCTCGGGGCTCCTTACTTATTGGAATGTTTAGGGAAAAGATAATGACGAACCCGAGCTAGAGTTGGAGCTCACGATCACCTTCAAGCTCGACGCGGGTTTGAGCACAGGGCAGGTGAAACGCACGGTGCGCCAACGACGGGCGCGCGAATGAGGATGCCGGGGGCGAAAGTGCGCGGTTGAGTTCGCGCACTTTCGCGTTAGTGCACGGTTTTCGGAGCGGATTCCACGCACTTTCGAACTTCGGACCGCGCACTTTCGCATCGCGCAGGCAGTGCAGCAGCTACGTCGTCTTTACGCAATTCTCACCCAAACAGTGGGCGGCATAGAGCGGAATGTTTCGCGTTTCAGCCTGCCCGCCGTCTGCATTGCGGCTGAAGTCATTTGAGGAGAGAATCACGCCATAGGGAGCACCAGAATGCTCCATGAGCCTCGAGAACGTGCGCGCCTTTACATTGCGATCGGACTTGACTTCGACGGGCACGACTCTCCCCAGGTCATCTTGCAAGAGGAAGTCGAGCTCTCCCCGGTCCTTCCACGAATTCGGGGGCATCCAGTAGAACGTCTGGAGGTCATTTGCAACAAACGCCTGCATGACGCCATTTTCCGCAAGGGCGCCTCTGAAATCGGATGACGGCATGACCTGCCCCTGTCCCGCCTCATCGAGCCAGATACGTGGGTTGACGCCGAGCTTGTAGAACATGATTCCGGTATCTGCCATGTACACCTTGAAGAAGCTCCCCTCGATATCATCATAGGGAACAAGCGGAGCAGCATCGCTCGAGGTCCGATAGTTGATTGAGACGATTCCGCCCGCTTCGAGCCACTCGATTGGCTCTATGAGCTTTGCCCTCCTTCCCCCACGCTCGACTTGCGCATACTTGAACTTCTTTGTGGATGCGCGCAACAGCTGCGAAGGGACGGACCTCCACACCCTTCGTGCCGATACGCCGCTGATCCCGTTGTCCGGATCGGTCATGTCTGCAGTGTAGGTCTCGTCTATTTCCCGCTGCTCGATGCGCGCCTCGTCAAGCGACCCCGTGCTGGCGAATGCGGCGACCACCGCCGGCATGCCCCCGATGACCTGATAGGTCCGAAACAGACGGAGAGCTTCACGGTGGGCAGCGTAAGGTTCGGCTGCTTCTGCGTGCTCGCGTATTGCCGACGCCATTGCATCCTCG
>JBMNPN010000064.1:0-14146 GCA_050943615.1 Coriobacteriales bacterium | reverse complement strand
AAACATCAATGGCGAAAGCTACCGCTTTAAGCAGGCTCTCGCCAGGCAAACCACTGACTAATTTTTTATTACTCAAGTGGCCTAATTTCTTACCAGCAAATGGCCTAATTTTTGATTGACATTAACACATCAGTTCACAGTAGCCTTCCAAGGTTTCCTCCTTGTCAAAGTGCAGGGCCAGAATGCGGCCAGTTGCATCGTCAATGGCACCATGCAGATGCAGGTAAGAACCATTATCAAGCCAATCAAACTTGGAAGCATCCATCTGAGCCATTTCCCCTTCACGTTCTCGGGCATCTCTGGAACGGTGCTTTTTAGGCCGGCGCTTGGCTTTTGGAGAGCGAATTCCCCTTTCTTTAAGATATCTTGAAACAGTACTGACAGATACAAAGATGCCTTTTTCTTCAGCTAGAACATCGGTAGCATGGCAAAAGTTATAACCAGATAACTCCGTTTGATAAATACTAACAATTGCTTCAGCCACTTCAGAAGCTAAAGCATTAGCAGGTTTACGACCACGATTTTTATGCAGGATACTCATGACCCCATTTTTGGATGCCTCCGCTTTCATCCTTTGTACTTGGCGTACACTGAGATCTAAAAGTACTGCTGCCTGCTTATTGGTAAATCTACCTGCTAATAACTCTTCAATAATGGTGATTTTTCTCGCTTCTTGTTTACTCATTTCTGTTTTCATCCTCCCATTATACTCTTATGGGGGGATGACATTTTCCCTGATGAGTTATGCTATGACATTATCACTGATTAACAACACGACCCGAATATAGGGGATTGAAACCCCAGAAGTTGTAAGTCGGCTTGCACTGGATATCAACGCTTGTGACCCGAATCTAGGGGATTGAAACTAAACCATTGGAGACTCATCGATGGTATCCAGCCCTACGTTTGTGACCCGTAGATAGGGGGATTAAAACAGTTTATCCCACTCTTCTTGGGTGACATCTTTTTTGTTTATGACGCTTTTAGCGGACCACAGATAGTACTCATTGCTTGATGAATTTCGATGTAGTCACAATAGTTGCTCAAAAAAACAAAAAAGTGCTAATACCCATATAGAACTGACCTAGGACATTAGCACTTTGTTCTATTAATGAAGGTATCGCTTTTAATGATCCTGGTTTAAGGAAATGATTTCTCCGAGGACATAAGGGTTTTCCCGTTGTTCGTCGGGTGATCGTCTGTCTGCGAATGCATACAATTGCATGTCTTTGCCAAAACGTTCAATTCTACGGGCTACCTGCTGGATTACATGCTGCATGGCGGTTGTTCCGCCAGTAATGTTAATTACAATCTGTTCGGCACTTAAGATACTGCTTTGAAATGCTTTAAATACTGCTTCGGCTTCATCAAAGCCGGTAAACGGATCTTTCATTATGTATAGCGTTTGGGTACCGCTCCAGTTGGCTGTCTCGGCTATTTCTTTCAGTGAATCCGCAGATGTGGCAGACGTGACAATGCATAATCTATTGGGGTTAAAGTGGCTTAAGGCGGAAAACAGCAAGCCCTTGGAAAGCCCCAGGGGGGATATGAGCAGGGTACCTTGGCCGCTGGCAATAGACAGGTTCCAGTGGGCGGGCGATGTCATGTACTCCTTAAGCTCTGCCCACATTGTTCTAATTTCTTGCATATTCTCAGCCGATTGCAGTACATTGCCATGAGCAAAACCATGATGGGCTAATTGGTTACGTTTTTGGGAAAGGAAATCCCATTTGCCAGACAGCCAGCACTGTTCTGGGGAAAGAATATTGATATGCGAATCTCTTTCACTAGCTTGATATATGCTCGTCAAGTAGGATAGCTTGTCTTCAAACTCATTGCGTTTCTCCATTACCAACCATTCCGCGGAATGAGAGCCTGTCCCGCTATTTTGGTTCCATATGGCACATGATACCATCCATTCGCGTATCATGCCCAAAGCGTAGTTAATATAACCTTGTTCTAGGTATGAATCTATTATTGTAGCCTGTCGTTCTAACTCGGTTTGGGTTAAGGTAATTCTTTTTTGTTTTTTCTCTTTTATTGTATTGATGGTGGTAAAAGCAAAAGGTTGAGCAAAGCTCTGGACCGATGCAAATAGTTGGTCTGCCAGGGGTATTTTCTGTACGACGTGGCCGGGAATGGGGCCGACAATTTTTTGCAAAAGCTTTTCCGCTTCGTTCCCCAATTCCAAGGGTAAAGCCTGGGCATAAGCAGCCGATACGGATTCCAAGGATTTACGTATGTCTTTGACTAATCCGTAAGCTCTATATTCTTCTTCTGATTTCAAACCAGGTGGGTATTCCTCGAAGGGGTGCAAAAGTTCGCATAACGGGGAGGCCTGGCCGGTTTGCCGGAAAATCCGGGTGGCGTAAAACCACTCCACCATGTCCAGGAGCAAAGAAAGATCAATAATTGGTTTCTCGGGCAGATTAGTGTCTATCATGGAATAGTAAACTGCTTTGATTTCCACTTCGTGCAAGGCTTTTAAAAAAAGCGCCGCCGTGAAGTACAAAAATGGGAAGGATCGGTAGCCGTGAGTCACATCCAGAATCAACTCACATTTGGAAGGTATTGATTGCAGAACCTTTGCCAGAATCTGCCACAGTTCATCAGCAGTTATCCCGTCGGGGATCAGTACTTCACAAATATCTACCGCTTTTAGTTTACCAATGCTGTTTGATATCTGCTCATAATACTCCAGCAATGTATCTCGCACGGGCAGGTATTGCTCGTTGTGCAGTTTTTCCGTACATAGAATGATTATCTTATCAGGGAGTTCATCCGGGGGGAGTAATTTTATCAATGCTACAGGAGATTGAAAAGCGGCCACTAATTGACCACCATACCGGTAGACGGCCTCTCTGGGCGAGGCACTGAGGGTGGTCAGTAATATTCTGCTATTAGGCATTGTCATCACCTCAATGGTTGTTTAAGTCTGGTTTTTTACGGACAGTTTATTTTGAGGTTTAAATACCAAACTGTTATGCATCTGGGATTAAGTATTTGTTTCATTTTACACCAACTTTAAAAAGTAACCTTCAAAATTGTTGCCGACGGTTTGCAACTCACACTTTGGCGGATAACTCTCAAGATCTTACTTATTCTTCCACGGAAATAAATAACTTTCTTTTGAAAACTAGTAATTCATTTAAATGATTGTTTTGGAAGGATATGGGATATATGGTGTCGAATATAATTATATATATTTGGATACTAAGCTTTTTATAAGGAATTATGTCTCGTATTGGGGAAACTTAACATTTATGACTAAAATCTATCTAAGCTCCAATCAATCATAGAGCGTTGCAAACCGTTTAGAAGGGAGAGAAAGCCATGAGTAAACAAGATTTCACTGACCTTGTCTTGCTGATAGGAACTAATCCATTGCCCAATTATGTGGTAGCAAAGTTTTTTCACCTGACTAATAAAAATTTGCAGCGAATCTGGTTAATACATTCCGAAGAAACTAAGTTTTCTCAAGGAACAGGGCGATATGCTGAAAATATTGAAAACGTGCTGAGAAACGAATTTAAGAAATCTAATATACAGTATTTGAAAGAAGCCCTACCTGATGTGAGCCAGGCTTCAGAAATTGCTTCTGAAGTCAAGAAATTATTTTCTGGGAAAGAAGCTCAAATAAGGTCTCTTCATTTGAACTACACTGGTGGGACCAAAGCCATGTCAGTGCATGTTTACCAAGCGCTGAATAACATGTTCAAGGACAGATTCTCTGCATCATATCTGGATGCCCGCGATTATCATCTAAAGTTTGATGAAAATCCAGATTTGGTTACCGGAGACTTAAGAAACCTCATTCAACTAGAAAATTCCGATCTATTTAAATTGCATAGTAATAGTAACGATCTAAATCCTAAAAAAACATATTTGGATATTATTCAGGATAAGTCAAAATCAGAAGCCATAATGCATTATTTAGCAGAATTAGCCAATAAAGGCAAAGTATTAGATTTAAGAAATTGGTTTAATACAGCTGAGCAAAAGGGACTTTTTAAAGAAGGGAAAAAGGATGGCAATCGAATAGAGGGAGCTTTGGGTGGATATAGCCTTTCCAATAATCCCGAATTATTTGCATACCTTGGTGCCTTTCCTGATAATGATCGATTTGTCGATAAGGAAGGTAATTGGATATATAACAATTTTGACAGTAATGTAAATTCAAAAAAACTGAAGAATTTTAATCAAGGTGGCTGGTTAGAAAGTTATGTAGTCTGGGTATTAAAAAAGCATATAAAAAATAGTGATAAAAACATTATTAGCAATATCGAATTTAAAACAAACGAGGGAGCAAAGTTTGAAATTGACGTTTTGGTAAAAAATGGATACCAGATATGTGGAATCTCGTGCGGAACAACGCTAAAGTATGAGGACGGACAAGAAAAACTTAGCAACTCAATAAAAAATAAGGGCTTTGAAATTATTTTACGCAGTTTCCAAATAGGAGGGGAGGAAGCCCGCTCGGCACTGGTCACTTTAGTGGAACCCAGAATAGCGGCTAATCTGGAGAACGATTTAATAGCTTCCACTGGTGCTGGAAGGAATAAGTTTATAGTACTTGGCAGAAATGATCTGCCGGAAGAGAAGCTGTGGAAAAAGCTTGAAAAACATATCTACCAATAAGGGGTGTAATCAGAGTGAATCAATACTATGCGGTGCTGATGGACGTAGTATCTATTCAAAAATATGTCTTTTCCAGTAATGAATTACGAGACAATCTGGGTGCTTCCCATATCGTAAATACTTTATTTGATGACCTCCCAATTCAGGCATTGGCTGAAACCTGTCATCTTGATACGGAGGAAGTGCGAAAGATTATTGTTCAGTGGAAGAAGAACCCTGACAAAATATTGCTGGATGATGACCCATCCGCGCCTTTTGAAGTAGGGGTATTCAGCGGTGGAAAGGCATTGATATTGTTCCGTGAGGAGAGCAAAGCAAAGGAGTTTGTCAAAAAGTTTACTAAAGAGCTGTTATTAAAAGCACCTGGTATACACCTTGCAGTAGCTATTATGGAGGGATTCATGCCAAATCAGAATTTCCCGGGGCAAATAGCAGAGTTATATGCTCGGCTAATGGATAATCGTAATCGTTATTTCCCTGTTACAACCTTGCCTGCTCACAGTATTACAGCTACTAATTATGAAAATGAAACCATAAGCACCCATTATAACAGAGATGAAGGGAAGTATATTGATTATGTAACGGCAGCCAAACAAGCAGTAATAAAAGATGCTTATTCTGAACTTAATCGCGAGTATGCAGAACTTATTAAAGATTATAGTTTTACTACACGTGTTGATCAGTTGGGCCAAATAGAGGGAGACAGTTACATAGCTATTGTTCATATTGACGGCAACGGTATGGGCAATTGGTTCCAGCAGAGTAGTAGCCTATCTGACTACCGACTAAGGTCAATTAACATGGAATATATTACAAAGCAAAGCTTTAGAAAACTTATTTCAGAAATAGTGGATATGATAGATGAATTGAGTGAGGTTTCTGATTTTAATATTAAGGACAACCTCCCCTTGCGTCCAATTATATTGGGTGGTGATGATCTCACCTTCATCTGTCATGGCAAACTGAGCTTATTCTTGACTGAGAGATTTATACATATATGGACCCAAACAGCCAACAGGGAATTAAACAATTTGCCTGACCAGGGTTTCAGCGCTTGCGCTGGGGTGGCTATTGCTAAAACCAAATATCCATTTTACAGGGCTTATCAGATTGCCGAGGAACTCTGCGTTCTAGCTAAGGAGTGCCATCGAGACAAAGGTGGATCTTGGCTAGATTTTTTCATAATTAGCGGAACGAAAAGTGGTAGTGTTGAGAGTATCCGGGAAGCTGAGGGTAAAGATCATGTTTATCGAATGTATTTTGGGCCCTATATACTGGACAGACCTGAGCACGAGAAAAGCATAGACCGCCTATTAAATGGGCTGGAATATTTTTATAACGATTCTGAACGCTGGACAAACCCTTATTTGAAAGAACTAAGGGCAGCTTTTTATGCAGGGCCGGAAGTTCTGAATACCTTTCTGATTGATATGGCTGCCCGCGGGGGGCGGCTACCCGAGCATGCCATGAGTGCTTACCATTTGCGAGGATATGGAGATGGGAAAACACCATATCCAGATATGATAGATATCATGGAATTCTACCCCCGTGTTTTGTTGGAGAGGAGGAAGTCCATTGCTGAGGATAAGAATTGATGTGGATACCTTCCTAATGCTGGGCTCCGGTACTGGTCGGGGCAGTTATATCGACAGCGACATTATTGTTGACGAGGAAGGGTTGCCTATTTTTCCGGCTCGCAGACTAAAAGGATTGTTGAGGGAAAGTGCTCTGGAAGTAAAGGAAATGCTCCAGCAAGCGGCGCTGGACGGATTTCTGCCTCTGGAAGTAGATAAGGTATTCGGGACCAGTGAATCCCCTTCAGTCCTGCGGATAAATAACCTTTATCCCCCTGAATATGAAGAAACGGCAGATTGGATACGTTATATTCGCCACGAGTATAAACAATTGGTAAGTAAAGAAACGATTACTAATATTTTTACTGATATTAGGCAACAGACCTCAATAAATAAAGAAGGATATGCCAAAGAGGGTAGTTTGAGAAGTATTCGAGTCCTAAAAGCCCCTTATACTTTTACAGGGATCATCGAAATATTGGATTTAAGCTTAAAAACAGAAATTGAAACCATGCTGGCCTTAGCCTGTCTTAACCTGAGAAGGGTAGGAAGCAGCAGAAATCGCGGCTGGGGGGCAGTCACTTGCACGCTATATGCGGAGAATGGAGAAAACTTGGGCGAAAAAGTTTTGGCAGAGTTAAAAGTCTGGCAACCAGGGCAAGAGAGACATTACAAATCATCCAAGAACATTACAAATGACCATCAATTTGAGCCTGTATTTGTACCTAAGGCAACATATAGTTATAGTCACAAGTTAGATTATATCATTACTAATCATGCACCTCTGATTTTCCCTTCTGCAGATGGCGATGAGAACATGGTGACCTGTCTGGATTATATTCCGGGAAGTGCTTTGCATGGATATTATGCCAATGAATTCATCAAAAAGAAAGGTTTGAGACCTTCCCAAGCGCAGGATGATGAAATATTTAAGCAGTGGTTCTTGAATGGGGAGCTAGGTTTTAGCAACGCATTGCTAGTACATGATGAGCCAGGTAATCTGACCTATTCTCTGTACCCTGTTCCTTTGTTTATACATACCGACAAATCAAAGAAAAACCTCTACAGCCTATTAACAGATGAAGTCAAGGATACCAAGGCTGTTGGAGGGTATGGATGTGTTATCAATGACGGGCAATTATTAAGAAAGGAGCCTGAGAAAGCAATTAGCTTTCATCTGGTACGAAACAGTAACACTAACCTGTCTAAAGAAAGGATAGAAGGTCACGGAGAGGACGGAGGTATATTCCATTATCAGTTCCTGAAACCGGAACAAAAATTTAAAGGCTGCATCTGGGGCAGTAAGGAGACATTAGAAACATTCAAACAGCTTTTTGATAAATTAGAGATTATTAGACTTGGACGCTCTATTAACACTCAGTATGGTACATGCACAATTAAGTGGGGAAAAATTGAGGAAAATGTGGTACCGTTGGATGATACTTTATGGGAAGCAAATGAGATGATTCCTTATAACCAATTATTGTTATATTTTATGTCTCCAGTTGTTACATATGACGATTATGGTTTTGCAACCAGCTCTGAAAAGAATTTAACCAACATACTGGAAGAAAAGCTGGGCTTGGAAAAAGACAGTATTGAGATTATCAGGAGCTTTACTAAGCTGATGGAGAGCCGCTCCTTCATCGCTCACTGGAAGATGCCGGAACCAGTCTTCAGGGGATGGGCTGCCGGGTCCTCCTTTTTGTTGCGGTTTAAGGATGAAATCAACGAAGATTTACAGCATAAGATCCAGGCTCTGATGCAGGAAGGTCTAGGGGAAAAGCGACATTTAGGCTTTGGACAGGTAAGGTTTTTCAAAAGTTTGCCTGTGGTTACGGATTATGTTTCAAGGTTTGAAGAGGAAATCGGCAAGCCGGAGAGCATGAATCCTATGGCAAAAAGGATTATTGAAAAGATCTACCAGGATTATTATGAGCGAATAGTAGTAGCGACTGCCAATCAAAGAGCCAGTGAGTATTACGATAAGAACAAAGGTAAAGTAAAGCTGTCTTCTAATTTACTGGGAAGACTGGAACGGATAGTGCAGGATTCCACTTGCCAGGATGAATTGACGGATATTATTAAAACTTTACGTGAGACAGCTCTTAAACCGCTTACAGAAATGAAGCTTTCAGATTCTACAGATTCAAGTTTATTTCAAGAGCTTACCGACATGAAACTTGATAAATGGTGCAAGAGGCATATGGGGAACGAAGCAGAACTGGCCATGAAATTTCACACAGAATTTAGTCTGAGAGATTTGGATACAAGCTTATATAAGAAGTATTGGCAGGTATTTTTCCGTACTCTTCGAAAGCTCTATAAGTCTGAAAATAATTAAGCAAAGGAGGGTATGAGAATGCAGCGTGATAAAACAGCGGACAGCGCGGCCATAGTTGGGAGATTGTTGCTAAAAGGTAAGCTGAAACTGCTTACCCCTCTGATAATAGGTGGGGGCAGAAGCCTGTACGGCGATAGTGATATCATTGTTCTTAAAGACGAAGCTGGCAGACCATATATACCTTCGTCATCTATCACCGGTGCTCTCAAGCATGCCTTCGAAGATTACCAGTATGTAGGCGACGAAACCAATTATGAAGAGAATAAACGTTGGTTTTGGGGTGGGGAATATAAGGCTGAGAAAAATGGTGAATGTATAACATACACCTGTCAAAGCGCCATGGTAATCGCAGATATGATGTTTTCGGAAGACCCTAAAGCTTTGATTAGGTTAAGAGATGGGATAAAGATCGATCGCAGGACAGGAACAGTAGAATCTAGTAAAAAGTTTGACTTTGAAATAGTAGAACCGGGAATTGGTTTTAATTTTGAAATGGAAGTGATAATTAGAGAGGCATTTAATAGCAGAATATTCCGCAGTATCTTTGACTGGATTGCAGTTATTTTAAGCAGCGGAGAATTTGCTATTGGTGCACGAACCGGTCAGGGATTTGGACTCTGCAGGTTAGAAGATATAACAGCCTATGAATTTAACTACGAAACCTGGGATCATGTCATTGCCTGGCTATCTAGGGATGCTTCAGTGGCTAAGATTGAGTACGATCCTGCAAAGATAACACTGCCCTTCCAGCCTCGGTTCAAAACATTTCGTATTGAAGCGGTGTTTGCTGTAAAAAGCGCCCTGATGGTTGGTTCCTATCCGGGAGATACACAGGCACCGGATAAAGTACATATAAGCGTTCAAAGTCATGATGGTTCAGGAAAAGTAGCAGTATTGCCGGGCACATCTCTGCGCGGAGCCATCCGCTCCCGGGCTGAGCGTATTGTCAAAACCTTATGCGGTGATAGTGATGTATTAAATAACCTTTTTGGCTGGGTGGATAGTGAGAAGGGCTCAACAGTGAAACCTATAAGAGGGAAAATACGAATAAAGGAAAAGCAGATACCCCAAAACATATACCTGGAAGAAATCCAATATCGTGTAAAGATTGATCGCTTTACCGGTGGTGTTATCAATAATGCTCTTTTTGACAGTATGCCTTTGTGGGCTAAACAAAATAATGGCCCAATGGTTACTTTGGATCTGGAGATAAAAGACTTTGAAGATTGGGAAGCTGGTTTAATGTTGCTGGTATTAAAAGACCTTTGGAACGGTGATTTGGCTATAGGTGGGGAGAAGAATGTTGGTCGCGGAGTCCTGCAAGGGTTGTCCGCCACTATATCTTTTGAGGACCGGAAAATTGAACTGCGGCAAAAGGGGGACAATTTGCTGCTCTACTATCCAGGCAATAATCCAGAGTGGAATGATAGTATTGCTGATCTACTGGAAGGAAAGGTCGCCTCACTGTTAAAACATCTGGAAGAGATTAGCAATAGTAGGGAAGAGGTGACGACTAATGCCTAGCAACGCTTTGAAGTTAATTAAATTGAAGAATGATAAGCCATTATTATATAAGGGTAACTGGGGTGAGATAGAAGAACAGATTAAGGACTGTTTTCGAGATAAAAAAGCAACAGCATTTGTGATGATGCATCACGGTGTCTGTATTGGGACATTCGAAGAGGGTAAACTCGTAATGCCGGCTTCCTTACCTTTTCAATCAGAGCATTTAAGGGCCCTTAGAGTTTTTGATCAGGACTGCGAGTGTTATATATGGAAAAACAGCATGGATGAGAAAAATATTTTTCGCCTCCGTATACGGGTGGATAAAGAGGAAGAGAATGGCGAGCTAGAAGCTGTTGAAGCTCGTCAACTAATTTGGGGAACTCAGTTGGTCGATGGGAATGATAGAGATTGGAAAGTCTTAAAGGAAAAAAGAGGGATAGAATTCAGGATACATAGTTCGGTTATTCCCGAAAATCTTTTTATAAATGAAAGAGAACGCCTCTGGCTAGTTACCAGAAATTATATTGACTATACCCCATTGGGACAGGCTGGTTATGCGGATTGTCGATTTGTAACAATCGAATACGGGAGGGGGGATTAGGATGGAAAAAGCTGTGATTAAAGACTGCAGGTATAAAGGAAATTTTGCTGAACTAACATTACTTGCAGGTACAAAGCCACTGAGATATGAAGTAGAAATTACTCTTGAAGACGCAACCCTATTGAAACAAAGCAAGAATTGTGAATTCGAGGCTAAGGGAAATAAGCTTGTTAGATTATTTGTAGAGGGAAAAGAAATCCCTTTGAATAAAAACAACCAGCCTGACCGGCGTAGGCCTGATGAGGTTCAACGGAATACAGGGAAGAACATTGAAAAGCAAAATAATAAGAAGACCGGCACCAGAAACAAAACTAGTACGAATACACAAGCATCAGGAGAATACGCCAAGGCCCCCTATAATTTTGTCCCCATAAATGAAACCGTGATTCCTGCGGAAACAATACCTGAGTTCGATTATTACCATAAAGATAGGTACACTGGCTATATCGATTTGGATATAGAAGCCTTAACCCCCTTGTATATAAGGGATACCTATACCAAGGAAGAGGAAGTTTTAGCTAATCAAGCGAAGGAAGCTTGCAAAATATGTAAAAATAAAGATTGTGATAAATGTAATTATGCTAAGCATCGGGTAAACCCTGATTTCTTTGCGCCAGGTGGAATTCCGAAGATTCCCGGCAGCAGCTTGCGCGGGATGGTGCGTACCCTGGTTGAGATCGTAAGTTATAGTAAGATGGAATTCACGGAAAAAAACAAATACTTTTATTACCGAAAAGTCGCAAATAGAGGAAGATATCAAGATGCAATGCTTTGTGACTGTGGAGGATTACGCCCAAAAACGGAAGCAGGTTGGCTGAAGAAGGAAAAAGGTAAGCACTTCATCTATCCGTTAGAGAAGCAGCAGATATATAGAATTAATGCTTATCCAAAAGCAAATGGTTCGAAATGGAAAGTTGTGACGGTCAATGATGAGGGACAAAGAGTATCTGAGGAACTGGACAGATTTGATTTTTATCCAATTTCTTTTATCCCGGTGGAGGAAGAAATTCATAACCATGGTGGGGGCACAATAAAGTTGCTTTATGCATTAATTGAGGAAAATTCTTTTGAATTGGGGCATCAGAAAGCTGAGTCGGATGAAAGATATGAAAAGGGCTATTTGGTATTGTCGGGCAGCATAGGTAGTAAAAAACATCTGCACCCGGTTATTCATTGTCCTAAAGATGAAGGAAGAATAGAAGTTAATCAGGATATAATAAAGAGCTATGAGGAAGACATGGGCAGGGAACCGGAAGCCGACCTACTCAAGATGCTGAAAAAACATCCCGATGGGGTTCCTTGTTTCTATTTAAAAGATGATGAAGGCAATATCAAGTCTATTGGGCATACGCCTTTTTACCGACTAGCTTATGACAAAACAGTAAAAGAGCATATACCACAAAAAAATAGAAATTTTGATGGAATAGATATTGCTACAGCAATTTTTGGCAATGCAGACAAATTTGCAGGCAGGGTATTTTTCGAAGATGCCAAGATGGTTAAAAACGCTGGCCAATATCCTGCATTATCCCCCAGGGTTCTGTCAACTCCAAAGCCTACTACTGTGCAGCATTACTTGGAGTTAAAAACCGGGGGAATAGCTGACTGGAATGATGATACTTTTATTCGTGGGTATAAGCTTTACTGGCATCGAAGGACTCCGCAAAAAGGTGGTTATCAGTGGGAAGCTACCGAGAAAGAAAAGGAAAAAGCAAAATCTCAATTGACCTTAATTAGACCGGTGAGAGAAGGAACAAGATTTTCAGGGCGCATTCGCTTTGAGAATTTGTCTGAGCTGGAATTAGGAGCTCTACTGTTTGTTCTGGAGTTACCGCCGAAGTGTGCTCATAAAATTGGTCTGGGAAAACCGTTAGGATTTGGCTCAATTCGCATAAATCCTACGCTAGTGATCACTAATCGTGCTGCCAATAGAAAGGGTAATCCCGGAAGATACGAAAAGCTCTTTGATAATAAACAGTGGTATTTACCTGTTGAACAAGTAACTAAAGATTTTAAAGCCGAGTTTTCGAGACGCATTTGGGCTGCACTCCCAGATGAAGAGAAGACAGGAGCTAGCTCTGTCAATGATTTATGGTCAATTCCAAGAATAAAAGAATTATGGACTATGCTGTACTATGATAAAGAACATATGGAAAACCCTAAATGGCTAGAAAAAACCCGTTATATGGAAATAGAACGTGAGGGAGTTCCTGCCCGCGAAAAGAATGAATTCAAAGGGCAGCCGCTTTTGCCGTCACCTTGCGAGATATTAAATATAGAGGAATTTTAACTTACAGGATATAGCTATTTTGCAGGAAGCAAGTTTTAGTACCGGGGTGAACGGATGTATAGAGAAAAAATTATTAATTTGATCGAAGTCCTGCAAAAACAGGATAATGCGGATCAGAAAATTGCTATGGTTTACCGCCTGCTGGAGACGGCTGGTCGCTACGTGACTGTGGTATGCGAGCATATGTGGAAAGCTCAAATACAGAGATGGGACAACAGTGCGGAGTACAGCCAAGAGGTGGCGGAAATAGACCAAAAGAGGACTCAGGTTCATAACAGCCTGATCAGCCTGATAAAATCAGTGAACCGGTTGTGTGAGAACAATGGGCTGCCCAGGCTATATGAAGGCGCAGATGAGCGCCGGCAAATGGGAGATTTTGCCTTCGAACTAGTGGAAGAATATTTCCGTAATCGGATTTGATACCCTGGTTTAGCGTAAACTTTTTATAGGTTGACAGGAGACAAAACCTTCACTGCCCGGGTGAGAGGACGAACAAAGAGTGCTAGGTTATTCATCTACTCTACACTGCCTGCAGACTGTGTATTTTCTGCAATTCTTAGCTCTAATCAATAGCTTGCTTTCCGATTTTTCCTCTGACATGGCCCCTTTTCATCTATCCGCATATATTTATTTACAATATTGGTAATAAAAGCATAAATTATAAGTAAATAGTTGATTGGGATACCAGAATAGTTTGCCGGGAGGGGTGAGGGCCGGTGAAACTCAAAGATGTTATGTCAAAGGACCCGGTTGTAATCCATATGGAGAAGTCCTTAAAAGAAGCGGTAGCGCTTTTCATACAGAAAGAAGTGGATGGCGCTCCGGTGGTAGATGATGAAGGCCAGTTAGTCGGACTCATTACCAAGAGCCATGTTTACCGGGCGGTTGTGGAAGATATGGATATGTCCGTTCCGGTTAAACAGGTGATGCAGACGAATTTAACTATAGGTCATATGGACGATAGCCTGGAGGAAGTCCTTCATCCTGGTATTGGGCGTCTTCCGGTAGTAGATGATGAAGGCCAGGTTGTGGGTATGATCACCCGGACTGATTTGGCTCGGGTATTTTGCGAATGTCAACCAAAAAGTGGACCACTGTGCTAATTAAAAACTGAGCCACTAATGCTAGTTTAAAAGTGAGCCACTTTGCTCACTTTTGGCTTTGATAGAACTCCACATTGATTAGCCTTGACT
>JBMNPN010000063.1:0-14276 GCA_050943615.1 Coriobacteriales bacterium | reverse complement strand
GACCTTTTGCCAGAGCTCGTCGACGTGCGCCTTGTCGAGCTCGCGCGGCGTCATGCCGTACTGCTTGCAGAGCGCCGCGGCGATTCCGACGGCAATGCCGTGGTTGGCGCCGTTGGCCATCATCTTGACGCTCGTGGATGCCACGCGGCTCACCGAGATGTGCTTGCCCACCATCATGAGGTTGTCGATGTCCTTTGCGTACAGGCTCCTGAACGGGATCTCGTAGGGCTTCATGTCGCGGACGTCCCAGATCCACTTTGCCAGGCGGAAGTCGTATTTCTCGTCGCGGGGAATGTGCACGCAGAACGCCTCGTCGTTCAGGGCAGCGCAGTCATCGAAGTGGCGGTGTTCGCGGATGTCGTTTTCCGTGACGATGTAGTCACCCATGATGCGGACGTACTCGCCGCGAGCGGGCGTCAGGTGGATCCACTCGAAGCACAGGTTCGCGTACTTCTCTGGCTGGGCCTTCTTGATGTTTGCCATCGTGCCGTAGAGGGCGCGCAGCAGGTAGTCGCGCACGTACTCCTCGTTGCCCGGCTCGTCCATGTCCAGGTACTGGCCGTATTCCCAGTAATGCGAAGCGGGGAAGAGGTGCATGACCTCCTCGGGCGGGAACATGTGGTGCTCCTTGATGCCCTGCATGAGCTTGGTTTTGGCCTCCTCGGCAAGCTCCTTCATCTGCTCGGGCGCGGGCTCGACGGCGCAGGGGCCGGGCTGGTTGTCCTGGCTCAATCCGCCCATCTGGCCGCTGAGGCACGAGAAGTCCTTGGAGATCTCCGTGGCCCAGGGGATGTCGCCGTAGACGACGGGGTGGTCGGCCATGCCCAGATGGAAGAGGAGCGTGTTCCCGTGATGCAGCCCGTCGGGCTTGTCGGGAGCGAGGCTCTCGCCGAACTCGTCTTTGCCCTCGCGCCCGGTCCTGATCTCGCAGCCGGCAGCGCGCGCGAGTGCGCCGACGCCGCTTGCATCGACGAACATGTCGGCGGTAAAGCGGTGCTCGGAGTAGTCGAGCGTGCTGTACGCCTCAATCGAGGTGATCTTTCTTCCCGCCGTGGTCGCGGCGTGCATGTGCAGGTTCTCGAACACGCTCACGTTCGGCTCGGCCTGGGCAAGCTCGCAGCCCTTGAGGTCGCCGTCTGGCTCGCGTTCCCTCAGCTGCTCGACGAGCGGGGAGATATAGCCGCGCGGCCCCAGCCCGACTTCGCTGCTGGCGTTTCCGCCGAGCACGGGGCGGTCGCTCACGAGGGCGACCTTGAGTCCCGAGCGGGCGGCGGAAAGCGCGGTCACGCATGCCGGGAAGCCGCCGCCGACGATGACGAGGTCGAAGTGCCCTTCGTCGACGGGCGCGTCGGTGCCGAGCATCCTTGCCCTCCAGGAGCGGTTGGCGTTGAGCCCCTCTTCGGGCGGGACGCTGCCGTCGCATGAGAGAAACAGCGCGTCGATCCTGCCGTCGAAGCCGGTGAGGTCGTGCAGGGTGATCTTCGTCTTTCCCTGGGAGAGCTCGACGTCCCCCACCTTCTCCCAGTTCCAGTCCTTGCCGTTCTGTCCGAGGACGGTGGAAAAGCCGCTGCCGTCAAAGGAGAGCTCGAAGCGCCCGGGGTGGTAGTCGGGGACCCAGTCCTTTGCGCGGACCCAAACGGCGTAGAGCGCCGTCTGGGGAATGGTCACGGTGGTGTGCGCGTCGGCAACCGGCTCGCCCATGCCGTGCGCGATGAGGTAGGCGGACCCCATCTGCGGGGCGAACTGGGAGTCGATGCTCCACCCGCCCAGGTCGTCGAAAAGCTCGGCTTCGATGAGCAGCGAGGAATCGGATTTTGCCATGATGCTCCTTTCATCGATGTGACAAATCGTGTCCTTGGCATGCGATGGTAGGGCCTCGAGTGCACTTGAGGGCAAGGTAAAAGATCAAAATCTTTTCTCCTGTTCGAGAGTTCTTTTTGCAGGCGTGCAGCCCTTGGCGCGCATGACAGGGACTAGAATTGTCTTCTGGCAGCAAAATTGCAGCGCAGCTTGCTTTCGCGCCCTTCGACCTTCGCAAAGGAGAACGCCCATGAAACGGGACTTTCCGCACCTTGCCGAACCACTTCAGATCGGGCCGCTTCGCCTCAGGAACCGCATGTGCTCGGCTCCCATGGGCGCAACCGACGTTACCGCGCAGGGCACACCCGGCCCGCGCACTCAGGGCTTCTACGAGGCGCGCGCAAAGGGAGGCGCTGCCATCGTCACGGTAAGCGAGCTCACCGTGCACCCGCCCACCGATGGCTCGCAGATGCTCAAGCTGAGCCTCGAGGTCCCAGGCCAGCTCGGGGCGTTCACCTTCGTTGCCGATGCGATCACACGTCACGGCGCCATCGCGAGCATCGAGCTTTCGCACTCTGGCATGTACGCGGGAACCTACATCCTCGACAAGGACAAGAAGGGCGCGCTGTGCCAGTACGGTCCAAGCGATGGCGTGCGGCCGGACGGGCTGCCGGTCAAGGCGCTGACGCCCGACCAGATCGATGATATCGTGGCCGCCTATGCCAACGCCGCGGCGCTCGCCAAGCGCGCGGGATTCGAGATGTGCATGGTGCACTGCGGGCACGGCTGGCTCATCAACCAGTTCCTCTCGCCGCTCTTCAACCACCGCACCGACGAATATGGCGGCTCGCTCGAGAACCGCACCCGCCTGGCCGCGCGCGTCTTTGCCGCCATCCGCGAGGCATGCGGACCGGACTTTCCCATCGAGATGCGCATGACCGGATCGGAGTTTCGCGAAGGCGGCTACGACCTGGACGAGGGCGTGCGCATCGCCGAGATGCTGGAGGACTACGTCGACCTCATCCACGTCTCTGCCGGCACCTACCAGGGCGGCTTTTCCATCACCCACCCGTCCATGTTCAGAGAGCACGGCTGCAACGTCTTTCTAGCTCAAGAGATAAAAAAGCACGTCAAAAAGCCCGTCGCCACGATCGGCGGCCTTTCCGACCCGCAGCAGATGGAGGACATCCTCGCCTCCGGCAAGGCCGACCTCGTCTACATGGGACGCGCCCTGCTCGCCGACCCCGAGCTTCCCAACAAGGTCATGGCCAACCGCGGAGACGATGTGGTGAAGTGCCTGCGCTGCTTTGTGTGCATGGCAGAGCGCGCCGCCACCCAGACCCGTCGATGCGCCATCAACCCGCATATCGGCCGCGAGTTCGAGGGCCTCGAGGTCGTGCCCGTAGCGGCAAGGAGACGCAAGCGCGTGCTCGTCGTGGGCGGTGGCATCGCGGGCATGATGGCCGCGGTAACGGCTGCCAAGCGCGGGCATGAGGTCACGCTCTGCGAGGCACAAGACGAACTCGGTGGCATCCTGCGCTCCGAGAAGGCGCTTCCCTTCAAGCGCGAGATGTACGAGCTCGGGCGCACCTATGCCCGCTTCTGCGAGGAGGAGGGCGTCGAGGTCAGGCTCAACACCAGGGTCGATGCGGCTACTGCAGAGGCGTTCGCCCCCGATGCCTGCATCATCGCGGTGGGAAGCGAGCCCGTTGAAGCGCCCATGCCCATCGAGGAGGGCGCACGGGTCTACAGCATCGACGACCTCTACCTCAGGGGTGCAGAGACCGGGGAGAACGTCTTCGTGCTGGGCGGCGGTCTCACGGGCTGCGAGTGCGCCATCTGGCTTGCCGGGCAGGGAAAGCAGGTCCACATCGCCCAGCGAAGCCCGCTTGCCAAGGATGCCAACGTGCGCCAGCGCCCCATCCTGCTCGCCGAGATCGAGAAGTGCGGCATCGACGTCAACGAGGGATTCCGCGGCACCGAGGTCAAACGCGACGGCGTGACATTGCGCAGCAAGAAGGGCGAGGAGAGATTCGTCGAGGCCGACACGGTGGTCATCGCCTTGGGGCAGCGCTCGAGAAGCGCTGAGGTGGAGGAGCTACGAGATTGCGCACCGTTCGTGCGCATTGTCGGTGACGCGCTTGCCCCGCGCACTGTCACGGCGGCGACCTACGAGGCCTACCACGCCGCGCTCGACATCTAGGATTCAGCTAAAAATCATGTCCCAGTGGTGTGAGAGAATACCTGTCGAAGGCAACATTTTCCGATTGCCTCTGCATGGAGTTAGATTTTGAGCACCTACTTATTGTGAGATAGATTGAGTATATTGGGAGTCTTTCGTGGCATATGGTTCTACATTGCATCTTGAGAGCGACACGTCGACCACGCGCAAGTTGCGTGGTGCGTTCTTTACCCCTCCTGAATTGGCAGAGGCGCTTTCAAGCTGGGCTGTGAGGCTTCCCAACGATAGAGTTCTCGAGCCTGCTTGCGGGGAGGCGGAGTTTCTGATCGCTGCCTGCAGGCGCCTTTCTGACCTGGGAGCGAGTCTTTCCGATATCTCGTCGAATGTGCGCGGCTTCGAACTGCACCAGCAAAGCGCTCAAGCAGCTCGCAAAAGGTGCAAGGACCTATTGTTCGAACCGGAAATAACTGCGGGAGATTTTCTTCAGGCAAAACCCGAACCGCATTTTGATGCAGTTATTGGAAATCCGCCGTATGTGCGCTTTCAATTGATAGACAACACGCAAAAAGCCTCAATTCGCGAAATTTCATATCGAAGCGGACTCGATATCAGTCCAATGGCTTCGGCATGGGCGCCTTTTGTTGTTCACGCTTCGGCGTTTCTAAAAGAAGGCGGAAGGCTTGCATTCGTGCTTCCTGCTGAGCTCATGACTGTTAACTACGCTTCATCGATTCGCTCGTTCCTTATGGATGAGTTTTCGGAGATTTCGCTTGTTACCTTTGACAGCCAGGTGTTTCCCGAAGTTCAGGAAGAGGTGGTGTTGCTCTTTGCAGGCGGGTACCATCTTGGACCGACCGATCGCATAATTTGGCGGCAGTGTTCGGATGAAAAGAGTCTCTTCTCTGTTCCCGCACAGGTTTTCTATCCTTCCTCAACGAACAACAAGTGGTCAAGCGGACTTATGCAGGCGTCTGCGCTTGACTCATTGTCTCGCTTGGAAGAGAGCGGATTTTGCAGGATGGGGGAATGGGGCAGATTTTTTCTCGGATCTGTTACAGGCAACAACCGATATTTCGCATTGTCCAAGAAGGAAGCTCAAGATCTCGGTCTTACCCAAGCTGAGCTCCTCCCTCTTTCGCCTCCCGGTTCCTCGCATTTGAGAAATCTCGCATTTACGAGAAAATCTTATTCAGACCTCGAGGCAAAGGGGAAGCGAACGCGCCTTTTCTATCCTGGAGATGAGCTGTCCTCCGCTGCGACTGCGTACATTCAGCACGGAGTAGAGCTTGGAGTCAACAATGCGTACAAGTGCCGGAAGCGTTCTCCCTGGTGGCGCGTGCCGCTTACGAAAATCCCCGATGCGTTTCTTACGTACATGAATGACTATGCCCCCAATCTGTGTGCCAACGAAGCGCAGTGCTATTGCTTGAACTCGGTCCATGGAATTGTTTTCAAAGACGAGCTGCGTGAATTGGGAATGAGCCTGCTCTCCTTGGCGTGCATCAACAGCGCGACACTACTCAGCTCGGAGATTGAGGGACGTGCATATGGCGGTGGAATATTGAAGATTGAACCACGAGAAGCACGGCGCCTTCTTGTTCCAAGCCCAAGTTTGATTGAATCGTGTTCCTCTAATCTTAAAAAAATAAAGGAAGAAGCGACGTCACTGCTTGTTTCAGGAAATCTCAGTGCGGTTCGAGACAAGGTTGACAGTATTTTGTTTGATTCTATGGCATGGGCAAATGACGCTTGTCTTGAGGCGTTGCAAAGCGATAAGGAGCGATTGTATAAACGTCGCCGACAACGAAACAAGAAAAAATAGAAAAGGGGAGATGGATTGATGGGGGATGCATATTCCAAGTTTGAAAACATCATTCAAGAGTATTGGGATAACAAAGGAACGACAAATGCTGAGCGCGTTTTCTGGGACGACACTAAAAAAGTGCTGCTCAACTACGAGTTGCTCGAATTGCTATTGACAAAATCCGTCGATGATGGCGATTCTGCGCAAAGTGGCGCCCTTGCAAAGGGGCTTGATTTGTGGATCGCCGAGGAATTGCGAGCAGCAGGTTTTGTCGAGGAAGAAGTGTGGCCGCGTCTACATGAACCTCGAGTCGTGGACCCATCAGTTTTTCGTTTTGTTGAGAAGCTTCCAAAGAAACTTTCGAGCGAGTTGCTCGAGCACATTGAGAGGTCGGGGTCTGCTGAAGCGAAAGTGCAGGGAGCGGTCTATACAAAGCAAGTGGATGTTGGTATGTCTTCATGGCTGTCCGGACCAGAAATATTGATTTCAACGAAAACGATGAGCAGGGCGTATGGAAAAAATCTCGGCAATCGCTTTGAAGAAGCCTATGGTGATGCGGTCAATTTGAAAAAGCGATATCCGCTAGCTGCATTTGGTTTCTTCTTCCTTGTCAATGCGGAAATTGCCGACAGCGATTCCGACTTGTCAAAGGCAATAACTATGCTTAGAAAGTTGCAGGAAGAAGAAGGCGCTTATGACACCTCAGCGCTGCTGCTTGTTGACTTTTCCTCTAATCGCGTACGTGTTCCCAAACAGCCAAGTGGTATTCCACAATCGTTGAGTCCTGAGTCATTTTTTGCATCTATTGTCGATATCGTTCTAGTCAACGGCCCAATTGATGCGCATCCTGGCGCTCACGAAAAGATGAACTCGGCATTTGTAAAAATTTGAAATACTAGAACCTCTGCGCTCGACATCTAGAGGTTTCAGGGTCTTTCAGGGGCTATTCAGGAACAATCCCTAGAGTAGTACCTGCAGGCGGCGAGCGCGCAGGTCACCTTCGGCCACCCCGGGCACGAGGGCCGCCTGCCTACAAGTTCTCTATGATGGGAAAATTTTGGCAACAAGACGCGACAAGCGCTTTCTTTTTCGTTTTCAAGACTTATAACAAAAGTAATCGAACATTATTCTTTATGAGGTAATTTGGAAAATTTCATACCGATTGGTTTTGCGCGTTTTCGGTCCTGGCTCTACTAGGCATCCGCGGTGTGCGGGTGTTTTGCAGACGGTACGGTTTGTGTTCCTCGTAGAAAGGGAGTTTCGCATGCAAAGTTTTGTCGCATCCTCGACGGCGGCCTCGGCCGCACAGGCAGGCAAGGAAGCAGCCGGCAAGGTTGCCGCCGGTCTCAAGGGCGCAAAGTTCGCCTGGGCCTTTGGTAGCTGCGATTACGATTCCAAGGAACTGCTGGGCGCCATCGCCGAGGAGCTTCCGGGTGTCCCCGTCATCGGCAACACCTCCTTCACCGGCGTCATCACTCCCGAGGGCTACATCGGAGGCGACAAGCCCTTCGTGGGCATCATGGCGCTTTCCGGTGACGACGTGACCATCGGCACCGCGGGCTCCGCGCGCACCGACGACGGTCCGCGTGCAATCGGGGCGAAGCTCGCCAAGGAGGCCATGGCCGCTGCGGGCAAGGACACCGCTCCCGATTACTGGTTCATCGTCTGCGCGCCGGGCGAGGAAGAGTACTACATGAAGGGCGTCACCGACGTCATCGGCCGCGTCCCCGTCTTCGGCGGGTCTGCTGCCGACAACACCATCGAGGGCAACTGGTGGGTCTACAACGGGACGGACGCCTTCCAGAACGGCGCAGCCATCGCGTTCTTCTACACCGACACGCCCTTCACCAACATGTACACCGGCGCCTACGACGAGACTGATGACTTTGGCGTCGTCACCAAGATGCGCGGCGACCGCGACATCGTCGAGATCGACGGCAAGCCGGCCCTGCAGGTCTATGCCGACTGGCGTGGCATGAGCGTCGACGAGCTCAAGGGCGGCGACCTTCTGTCCAAGTCTGTCGTGAGCCCGATCGGCGTCAAGGACCGCATGGGCGACCTCATGGCGATCCGCCACCCGATGGGCGGAAACGACGACCTGTCCATCTCGGTCGGCGCGAAGGTCGCCGAGAAGACCTGCGTCGTGCGCGTCGAGGGCGACGTCGACCACCTGATCAACGCCGTCACAAAGACGGCAGACGAGCTCAAGGAGCGCACCGGCCACAAGCCCGCCGGCTACTTCTTCGTCCACTGCGGCGGACGCCGTGCCGCCATCGACGACCGCGTCGACGAGGTGGCAGACCGCTTCATCAAGGCAGCTGATGGCGTGCCCTTCATCGCCGAGTTCACCTTCGACGAGTACGGCCACGAGGACGACGGCCTCAACACCAACGGCGGCCTGATGTTGAGCTTCTCGGCTCTGGGCTAGAGCGCCGAGCTCTCTAGATTATCGCCCGCGTCCTCTTGCTTGCGACATAAGGGCGCGGGGTCGCAGTTCTTTCGAGAAAGGATTTCTTTCGCTATGCAGATGTTCATTGATGGCAAGCCGGTCGATTCCAGCGACGGCAAGACCGTTGAGATCACCAACCCCTCTGACGGTTCGGTCATCGACACCGTTCCAGTTGCGACCGAGGCCGACGTCCAACATACCTTCGACGTCGCGCGCAAGGCGCAAAAGGAATGGGCGGCCAAGCCCGTCTACGAGCGCGCCGAGATCATGATGAAGTTCCTCGACCTCGTCGAGCGCGACAAGGACGACCTCGCCGAGACCCTCATGAAGGAGAACGGCAAGCCCATCACCGAGGCGGAAGGTGAGATTGCCAACATCTTCATCTCGTTCAAGGCCTTCTCCGAGCGCGCCAAGCACCTCTACGGCTCGGTCATCTACGGCAACCAGGAGCCCGGCCAGGAAGCGCACACCCAGATCATCAAGCGCGAGCCGATCGGCATCGTCGTCGCGGTGATCCCGTTCAACTTCCCCTGCGACCTGTTCGACCAGAAGGTCGCCCCGGCGCTGCTCGCCGGCAACTCCGTCATCGTCAAGCCCTCGACGGACAACCCGCTCACGCTCTGCAAGCTCACCGCGCTGCTCGGCGAGGCGGGCGTCACCCCCGGTGCCATCAACATCGTGACCGGTCCCGGCTCCACCGTCGGCCATTGGCTCACGGTCAACGAGGACGCCGACGTCATCACGCTCACCGGCTCCACCGCCGTCGGCATCGAGACCGCGCGCGTCGCGGCTGATCATCTGGCGCACGTCACCCTCGAGCTGGGCGGCAACGACGCCTTCATCGTCTGCGACGACGCCGACATCGATCTGGCCGTCGAGGAGATGATCTGGGGTCGCTTCTACAACTGCGGCCAGGTCTGCTGCGCCTCCAAGCGCTTCCTCGTCCAGAAGAGCGTGAAGGAGGAGTTCGAGAAGAAGGCCATCGAGCGCATCAAGAAGATCAAGGTCGGAAAGCCCGAGGATCGCAGTACCGAGCTTGCTTGCCTGATTTCCGAAAAGGCGGCAAAGAAGGTCGAAGACCAGGTCAACAAGACCATCGAGCAGGGCGGCAAGCTGCTGCTCGGCGGCAAGCGCGACGGCGCGTACTACGAGCCCACGGTCATCACCGACATCCCCAAGACGGCAGATGTCGCCACCGACATGGAGATCTTCGGGCCCGTCGTCTCGATCATCGCCTTCGACACGATCGATGAGGCCATCGAGATCGCGAACTCCAGCAAGTTCGGCCTATGCGGCTGCGTGTTCACCGAGGACCAGAAGCGCGCCTTCGACGTGACGAGCAGGCTCGAGTGCGGCGGCGCCATCATCAACGGCGCGAGCTTCTTCCGCGCCTTCGAGCAGCCCTTTGGCGGCTACAAGTACTCCGGATATGGCAACGAGGGCGTCCAGACGACCTTCGACGAAGTCACGCGCACCAAGTCCATCATCCTGAAGAACGTCGCGATCTAGGCGTTTTTGCGCGTTAGCGGGTAGACGGTGCACAGCGACTCAGCACACGTGACCCGGAAAGCGCCGCTTGCCATCTGCGTGTTCATGCTGGTGGCAGCGGCGCTTCTTCTTTGTGCCTGTTTCGGTGCGGCGCAGGGAGGCACTCATAAGAGCCTGTTCAGCGCGCAGGCCCCCACCGCTTCTGCTTCGACCTCTTCTTCTGACGATAGCGGCGCTCTCGAGGGCGGCACCGAAAAGCACGAGGATTACAAGAAGCGCGTCGTTTGGTTCAAGCGTGGGAAGAACCGGATATATTCCGAGCTCTACCTGCCCGAGGGCGTCGAGGACCCCGAGCTGGTTGTCATGTGCCATGGTCTCGGTGGCGACGTGAGCTATGTGACGTCGTGCGCGAAGCGCTTCGTCAAAAAGGGGTACGCCGTGCTCGCGCTCGACTTCTGCGGGGGAGGGCCGACGAGCAGAAGCGATGGCGAGACCACCGACATGTCTATCATGACCGAGGTCGCGGACTTGGAAGCCGTGCTCGATCAGGTGGGAAAGCTCAAGGCCCCCGACACCTCTCAGATCACCTTGTTCGGCGAAAGCCAGGGCGGGGTCGTCGCCTCCATCGTCGCGGCGCGCCAAGGGCAAAACATCAAGCGGCTCATCCTATTCTATCCTGCATATTCGCTGATAGATGACTTGCATTATGCCTTCAAATCGCTGGAGAACGTTCCCGAGAGGTTCTGGTATGCCGACTGGCTTTGCCTGGGAAAGAAGTACGCCGAGGACATCTGGGATTTCAAGTTCGAGGACGTGATCGGTGCCTACACAGGGCCGGTGCTCCTCGTACACGGCACGTCCGATACGGTCGTCGACCTATCGTATTCCGAGCGCGCCAAGGCGGTCTACCAAAATGCCGAGCTCCACTACATCCAAGGCGGAAAGCACGGTTTTTCGGGCGACTACCTCGAGCAGGCGATCAACATTACGCTCGACTTTCTCAACAGGAACCCCTAAGGCGCATATTCGCAAGAGCCCTATACTGTCTTTCATACATTTGAGTGAAAGCAGGCATCGGGGGATACGCCATGGCCATCAAGCGCACGGCCTCGCACTACGGGCTCATCGCCTTGTTCGTGGTGCTCATCATCGTCGGCATCGTCACAGGTTCGGGATCGTGCTCGGAAAACCAGCAGGCAGCAGATTCGAGCGGCTCCGCTTCAGAACAGACAAGCACGGCAAGCTCAGATAGCGCGGCAAACGTCTCGTATACCTGGGACGAGAACGCCGCGCCCGACTATTATCTGGTCACTGGCACGGCGCAAGTGAAAGACGCCCCGGCCAAGGGCACGATCACGTACTCCAAACTCGATAGGCTCGGACGCACGCGCACGGCGGTCGGCACCATCACCTACCAACGTGTCGAAGAGTCCGCGGGCTGGCGCGAAGAAATAAAGCCGGAAGCTAACCCGAGCGGCTGGGGGCACAACGGGCGTGCTCGGATTGCTCTTTCCACGGGCGGATACTACACCGGATACTTCTGGAACCGAAGCCATCTCATCGCCGACTCGCTCGGCGGGCACGCGGTGCGGCGCAACCTCGTCACGGGAACGCGCATGCAGAACGTCGGAGCCAACGAGACAGATGGCGGCATGGCCTACTGCGAGACCAAGGTCAGAAACTGGCTCTACAAGCACCACAAGGGAAGCGTCTACTACCGGGCAGAGCCCATCTATCGGAAAAAGGAGCTCGTCTGCCGCGTGGTGGTGGTCGACATGAAGAGCTCGGATGCGTCCATCGACGAGCATGTCATCGTCTACAACGCTGCAAAGGGATACGAGATCGACTACAAGACGGGCACGTTCAGGGAGTCTATCGCTGCGTCCCAATAGGGCTATACTCTCTTTTCGGATAAACACTGCACAAGGTATTTGGGGGAAATCATCATGAAGATGATGGAGAGACCGGTGCGCGCGGTTTCGCGCGTGGCGCTTGCGGGCGTGCTCGTCGTGGGGCTTTCGTCTGCCGCGGCGTATTTAGGAGCGGCAACGGGAGCAGATACGGATTCCGGCGTCGTTGCCCAGGCGCAGGCAAAGACGAAGAGCGCTTATGTCTGGCATGCGAAGAAGGCGCCGAACTACTATAAGGTCACCGGCAGGGCAAAGGTCGGCAAGCGCCCTGCACGTGGCAAGGTGAAGTACTCCAAGCTCGACTCGCTCGGGCGCACGCGCACGGCAGTTGGCACCATCACCTACAAGCTCGTGAAGCGCTCGGCCGGCTGGCGCGAGTCCATGGACAGCTCCTGTGACCCGAGCGGCTGGGGCCATAACGGCCGTGCGCACATACTGCTTCCTACAGGCAGATACTACAACGGCTACTTCTGGAACCGCAGCCACCTGATCGCCGACTCGCTCGGCGGACATGCGATGCGCCAGAACCTCGTCACGGGAACGCGCATGCAGAACGTCGGTGCCAACAACGGCCGGGGAGGCATGGCCTACTGCGAGACCAAGGTGAGAAACTGGCTCTACTCCCATCACAAGGGAAGCGTCTACTATCGGGCAAAGCCGGTCTATCAGAAAAAGGAGCTCGTTCCCCGCGCGGTGCTCGTGGACATGAAGAGCTCGGATGGGAGCATCAACTCCCACGTCATCGTCTACAACTCGGCTAACGGCTACAAGGTGAACTACAAGACGGGCACCTACAAGCGCGGCAAGGTGACATCATATTCAACGAGTGCGAAAAGCACGAGCATGAAGAGCACCTCGAAAAAGAGCCGCACGCATAAGCGGTCCTCGACGAAGTACGTGTACATCACACAGACGGGCAAGCGCTATCACGTGATAAAGAACTGCAGCGGTCTCAGCCGTGCGAAGTCGATTTACCGCGTCAAGAAGAGCGTCGCGAAGGCACGCGGCTACACGGCCTGCAAGCTCTGCGCCTAAAGGGACGCTGACCAAAGGGGCCTTCGATGCATTCTGCGCCGAAGGCTCCTGCGTGGTCGACCACCAAGGCCTCTTCGGTGCGGATTGCGCATCGAAACCTCCCACATGGGCGAGCAACTGGATAAGAAACGCATCGAACCTCGGGATGTGGTCGACCACCAGCGGCACTTCGATGTAAGATGCGCCGAACCCCTTCACGTGGTCGACCACCATTTTAGGTTCTGCGAACGACACGCCGGGCTTTCCCCACGCGTGTCCGCGCACCAGGGCCGCTTGTGCACAGCGTGCGCGGAAGCCCCGCTCGTGCGCGCGCACCAAGGCAGGTTCAGCGCGAGAATCCGCGCACCTGCGGGAGTTCGGTGTATTTCGGGCCCGATTCTTCGCGGAAGCCGCGCTCGTGAGCGCACACTAAGGGCAGTTCCGCGCAGCGCGTGCAGAAGCCTC
This sequence comes from Coriobacteriales bacterium, assembly GCA_050943615.1. GTDB lineage: Bacteria > Actinomycetota > Coriobacteriia > Coriobacteriales > QAMH01 > CACZQA01. The sequence continues at coordinate 1,164 of JBMNPN010000063.1, read as the reverse complement.
GCGCATGTGCGAACGTTGCGCGCAGGGGGTGCATCGAACTCACCTGCTTGGTCGACCACCAGGGCCACTTCGCTGCATCCTGCGCCGAACCCCACCACGTGGTCGACCACCTGAAGCCCTTCGGTGCACCCTGCAGCTGCGGCCAACAAAGTCGGGAATGAAATTTCTCGCTCCTGACCTGCATTTTTCCCAGAACTTCTCGGTTTTCTGTTGGAATCAAGAGGGCAATTCTGAAAGGTTTGCCTGCTAGTTTGTGTCCTCCACAGAGTTGACGAGCATGAAAGGTGGAAGATCGTATGGAAGGCACAATCAACGGGAAAAGGGCGGCGGCAGCAGTTGGCATGAGCCTCGTGTTGGCAACGGCGGCAGTGCAACCGATGTCGGGGCTGATCACTTCAAGCTCGTTCGACACAGGCTCCTGCATCGCAACTGCCCAGGCGCAGGAGATCAAGACGGGGCTTTGGATGCACTCGTCCGACAGAAACGACTCGACGTTATCCAAGCTCGCACGCAAGGTCGACAGCGCACTTGCCGCGCAACATCCCCGGCCAACGTACAAGAAGCAAACGAACAAGAAGAACAAGACCATCACGGTCACGGTTTCCGTGCACACGAAAAAGGCGGGCATGGGCAAGGCGCGAAACACCAAGCGCAAGGTCTATGGAAGCCTCGTTGCCAAGGTGCGGGCGTCCACGTTGTACCGAGCGCCCTTTTCGGGAAGGACCGTCAGCGATGATTGGGCGGTCTATGGCGTGAACAACTACGGCACGGACAACATGACGGACACCTCGATGCGCGTGGGACGTGCGGGGACGGCGGACATCGACGTCAGTTTCGTAGGTTGTCTCTGGAAATACCAGGGAAGCTTTACCCGCGCGAATCGTGTGAGCGAGGTCTACTGGAACCGGACGGTCCGCTCCAAAGTCTGCTCGGTCCCGATTCCCAAGGGCTACCGTCTCATCCTCAAGGCAAGAGACGTCTGAACGGGAAAACGAGACGATAGTAAAAGAGCCCGGGCCTGCCGAAATCCTTCGGAAAGGTCCGGGCTCATGGAAGCCCACTGGGAATTGGCGATGAGCCGTGCTCTACAGTCCCATGCCCATGCCGCCCATGCCAGGACCGCCGAAGTTGAGGTCGCCGTCGATGCCGGACTCGTCAGCCAGG
>JBMNPN010000062.1:0-15005 GCA_050943615.1 Coriobacteriales bacterium | reverse complement strand
ATGTCCTGACCGACCTTGCGGAGCAGATTGCCAACGCCCCGACCGCGTCCTTGCGAGGACTGTTTGAGCGCACGAAGTGCGCGAGTCCCGCAGCGGCGGGCGGGGCGTTGGCAATCGGGTGCGGAGCGTGAGCTCAGGACATCTCCCCGGCTCCTCCAGGCTTCCATGATTCTTCTTAAACTATGAAGAATTAATCTTATTAAGAATATTTCTCAATTTATTCACTCAAATGCACGTCATAACGCCTATACTTTTAGCTGTTTGTTTACACGATTTAGAGAGGAACAGACATGGATCTCAAGGGTTCTAAGACAGAGGCTAATCTCCAGGCAGCGTTCGCAGGCGAGTCCCAGGCGCATGCCAAGTACCAGTACTATGCCAGCAAGGCCAAGAAGGAGGGCTACGAGCAGATCGCGGCCATCTTCGCCGAGACCTCCAAGAACGAGAAGGAGCACGCCAAGCTCTGGTTCAAGTACCTGCATGACGGCGATATCCCGGACACGCTGACCAACCTCAACGACGCGGCCGACGGCGAGAACTACGAGTGGACCGACATGTACGACGGCTTTGCCAAGACCGCCGAGGAAGAGGGCTTCACCGAGATTGCCGCCAAGTTCCGCCTGGTCGGCGAGATCGAGCACCATCATGAGGACCGCTATCGCAAGCTCGTCGAGAACCTCGAGGGCGGCCTCGTCTTCTCGCGCGACGGCGACAAGGTCTGGATCTGCCGCAACTGCGGTCACATCGTCATCGGCAAAGAAGCCCCGGGTGTCTGCCCGGTTTGCGGCCATCCGCAGGCGTTCTTTGAGATCAAGCCCGAGAACTACTAGACTTCGCTCAAACGGCAGACGCCGTTGCAGATGACCTGCCCTCGTATTCGGGGGCATCGACCGAAAGGAACCACCATGAAGAAGTGGCGTTGCAAGGTCTGCGGGTACGTCTTCGAGGGCGAAGAGCCGCCCGAGGTCTGCCCGCTGTGCGGTGCGGGTGCCGACCAGTTCGAGCTGGTCGAGGAATAGAAGCTCGCATCAGGCTTTTGCTTATGATGGCGGGGTCCGTGTCGAAAGGCGCGGGCCCCGTTTTCGTGTTCTGGAAAGGGCTACTGCGCTGGAGCTGTTTCCCGTGTCCGCCTATGCCCGCTATACTTCGTGGGAAGCTGCGGCCTGCAAGCTGTGTGGCGGTCTTTTTTGCGGGTGCGGGATAATGGACGCATTGCCGTGGCAGCAGATTGGAAGGAGGCGCGCGCGACGTGAACGTTGTTGAGGTCGATTCGCTCGACTTGCCTGAGCTCGACGTCTACCTGCGCCTGACCGAAGCGCAGCTCAGAAACAAGCTCGAGCCCGAGAGGGGCATCTTCATCGCCGAGTCCCCCAAGGTGATCGTTCGCGCCCTGGACGCCGGCATCGAGCCGCTCTCGTTTCTCATGGAGAGAAAGCACCTCGAGCCGTGCCGCGAGCTGGTCGAGTCGTGTGGCACCGACATCCCCGTCTATACCGGCCCCTCCGAGCTGCTCGAGGAGCTCACGGGCTTCAAGCTCACCCGCGGCGTGCTCTGCGCGATGCGCCGCCCCAAGCTTCCGAGCGTGGAATCGATCGTCTCGGGTGCCCGGCGCGTGGCCGTGCTCGAGGGCATCGTCGACCACACCAACGTGGGAGCGATCTTCAGGTCCGCGGCCGCGCTCGAGGTCGACGCCGTGCTCGTGACCCCGACCTGCTGCGACCCGCTGTACCGGCGCGCGGTCCGCGTCTCGATGGGCACGGTATTCCAGGTGCCATGGACCCGCATCGGCTCCGACGTGCACGATTGGCCCGATAAGGGGCTCTCGCTTCTCAACTCGCTGGGATTCAAGAGCGCCGCATTCGCGCTGTCCGACGACTCGGTCTCACTCGACGATGACGCGCTCAACGCCGAGCCGCGCCTCGCGCTCGTCTTCGGGACGGAGGGCGACGGGCTGAGCAGGCGGACCATCGCCACCTGCGACTACACGGTGCGCATCCCGATGGCGCACGGCGTCGATTCGCTCAACGTCGCGGCGGCAAGCGCGGTCGCGTTCTGGCAGCTCTGCCATAGGAGGTCCTGACATGGGCATGCTGGATGGGAAAGTCGCGCTGGTGACCGCGGCTGCAAAGCGCAAGAGCATCGGGTTCGGAATCGCCCGGGCGCTTGTTTCCGAGGGCGCCAGCGCCGTGGTCACGGGCCGCAAGAAAGGGCAGGTCAATGATGCTGCCCGGGCACTCGGTGCGTCAGGTGCGCGAGCGTGCGGGTTGGTCGTCCCCGAGGTGATCGGCGATGAGGAGGCACGTACGGTCGCCGAGCGAGCGCTTGGCGAATTCGGACGTCTCGATGTGCTCGTGAACTGCGCGCAGGCGGCCAAGAGCGGCGTCGCATGCGCGGATGTCGCGGAAGGCGACCTTGAGCTGGCGCTCGACACGGGTGCAAAGTCCGCGTTCGCCCTCATGCGCGCGTGCTATCCGGCGTTGAGGGAGACGCGTGGAAGCGTCATCAACATCGGATCCCTGGCGGCGGAACGTGGGCAGGCCGGGCAGCTTGCCCTGGCGGCATCCAAGGGGGCGCTCTTTGCGATGAGCAAGGTGGCGGCGCGTGAATGGGCCGCCGATGGCATTCGCGTGAACGTGGTCTCCGCGCTCGTCCAGACCGGGGGGCTGGCGCAGTGGGAGAAAGAGGACCCTGCGCTCTACGAGGAGTTCCTCGACCAGATTCCTGCCGGCCGGCTTGCCGATCCGGTGGAAGAGCTGGGGAGGGCCTGCGCGTTTCTGGCAAGCGATGAGGCCGCCTACATCACCGGGCAGGAAATCGACATGACCGGCGGGACACTGTAGGGGATAACCGAGTGCACTGAACTGCCCTTGGTGTGTACGCACAAGCAGGGGTTCCGCACACGCCGCACGGAAGTGCCGTTGGTGCGCGCACACCAGTCGAGGTTCTGCACGGGAATCCGCGCACCAAGCTGACTTTAGCGCGAAGTCGCCCTCCAACCTGCATCGAAGTCCCCCTGGTGCGCGCGCACTAACAGGGGCTCCGCACACGCCGCACGGAAGTGCCGTTGGTGCGTGAGTACATGTGGATTCAGCGCCTCCACAGCGGTCGTTCGCACGGCTCTGATCCAGCCGACACCATGTGCCAATCGCTCGCGCTCTTTGCTGAGCGCTCAGTAATTTACCATGGATTTCCATTCGTAAAAAATATGCTTTATCCCCCTTTACCTGCGCATTTAGCCGTTTGCTACCTACAGGGCAGGCCCCGTTACTTAGCTACTAGCTAATGAATCGCTAATGGTCGAACCCTATATTTCCTTTCACAGATGCCGCGATAAACGCGGTACACGCTCGCAACAAGGGATTACTAGGAGGGTTCACATGAGCGATCAGGGAAACGAGACGCCTCAGGGACAGGCACCGGTTCAGCCAACGGCACAGCCGCAACAGCCGCAGCAGCCGGCAGTACAGCCGCAGCAGCCCCAACAGCCGGCAGGAAAGCCGAAGAAGCCGATCTACAAAAGGGTCTGGTTCTGGATCGTCGTCGTCATTATCGTCGGCGCCATCGCGTCGGCGGCCGGAGGCGGGAACAGCTCCAGCTCCAGTTCCAGCTCGAGCTCCGCTTCCGGTGCCAGCACCAGCGCCGAGCAGTCGGAGGACTCCTCGGCGTACAAGGCGCGCACGCTCTACAACAAGGGCGGCATCAAGGTCGTGGTGACGGGCAAGAACGGCGACATCTTCAACCCGGGCTACACCATCAAGATCACGAACAAGAGCAAGAACGCCATCATCGTCCAGCTCGAAGATCTCTCAATCGACGGAAAGATGTACGACAACTGGTTCTACGAGACGGTCTCTCCCAAGAAGACCGCCGAGGCCGACCTCACGCCCAGCGAGTCTGTCAGCGAAGACGAGCTCAAGGACGTCGAGTGCAAGATGACGATTTCCTACGACGAGGAAAACCTCTACAAGACAATCGCGAAAAAGACCGTCAAGATCGATGACTAGGCAACTGTATCGGACACGTTCGGGAAACCAGGTCTGCTAGCATGCATCCGAGAAGAAAAACGGTGCAGTTCAAAAGGCAGGTTCCGCGCGTGAAAGACCGGATGACCGAGGAGCTCCTCAACCAGATAACGCATTCCGCAAGCCCCGAGAGCTTTCTGGGGGTAGACCCGGGTGTCGAGCGCGACCTGCCCGCCTACCTTTCGCAGATGCTCGAGGAAAAGGGGATGCGCAAGTCCGAGGTCATCCGCACCGCCGGCCTCAACGAGACCTTTGGCTACCAGATCTTCAGCGGCCAGCGCGGGGCGAGCCGGGACAAGGTCATCTCCATCGGCTTTGCCCTCGGCCTCAACCTGCAAGAGATGCAGCGGCTCCTGTACAATGCTGACAAGGCGAGCCTGTACAGCAAGAACCGCAGGGATGCGATCATCATCTTCTGCGCGTCGCACGGCTACAGCCTGATGAAGACTGACGAGGAACTGTACCGGTTCGGTGAGGAGACGATAAGCGATGGGGGATGAGGCAACAGATGAGCTCGCCTCATTTGTCTCCTCATTCGATTCGGCGCAGGGCTACACGACCAAGCGCCTCATAGACCAAAACGCCGCAGAGCGCACCGAGCTCGTATCTGACGAGTCCGGTGCGCTCTTCGTTCGCAAGTACATAAAGGGCGTCTCCGCCGGCACGCACCCCTATGAGTGGCTCGCGGAGTCGAAGGCCGCGCACCTACCCGACGTCGTGACGGCGTTTCGGGTGGGCGATACGCTCGTCGTGGTCGAGCGCTGGCAGGCAGGCCAGACGATTGCCGACCTCGTCGAGCAAGGGAATGTCTCCCTTGCAGATGCGCAGCGCGTCTTCTCCGACGTCTGCGATGCCGTGGAATCGCTTCACACGGCTCCCGCCGGCCCCTTCATACACCGCGACATCAATCCCTCGAACGTAATCTACGATGGGACCAGCGCCTGCCTTATCGACCTTGGCATCGCGCGGCGCTTCAGGCCCGAGGCCAGCGGGGATACCACGCTCATGGGGACGGCCGGCTATGCGGCACCCGAACAGTTCGGGTTCAAGCAGACGGGCGTGCAGGCGGACGTGTATGCGCTCGGGATGCTGCTCAGGTTCATGTTGAGCGGGGCAGGCCCCGAAGATGCCCTCGACCATCCGCTGCCGAAGCGCCTGGCGGAGGTCGTCGACCGCGCTACGCAGTTCGACCCCGAACTTCGCTACCAGAGCGTCCGCCAGCTTTCTCATGCCGCTCAAAGCGCGTTCGAGCAGGCCAAGCGTGTGCAATCGCACGAAAGGAAGCACACGGAGACTATCCAGAAGCGCAGCAGGCGAAAAGAGCGGAAGTCTGCCTGGCTGAGCAGCTTACGCGGTCTCACGGGGCGCTCGGCTGCCGCGCGCCGCAGCTGGCGTATCTGGTGCGCCGTCTATTGGGTCTGGACGGCGGCTTTCACGGTCAGCGAGATCTATGAGGGGGCGATCGTCCATGGCCTTCCGTATTCGCCTGCGTACAATTTCCTGGTCTGGGTATTCGTTATCGCGATCCCCGGTTTCTTCTTTGCCGACGTGCTCGGCCTCACCCGGAAGATTCCGGTGTTCTGCGGCCCCAAGCGCTATGCCCGGTTGCTCATCGGCTTTTTGTCCGCCGAGCTTGTCTGCATGGTGCTCATGATCGTCGTGGCAGGCTAGCTTACGCGCGCAGGCTGATTTTTTGCCATAATCAGGGCTCGAACATTCGTATGCAATTTCCTGCAGAAAAGGGGATGGGCCATGAAGCTCGTGAGTTGGAACGTGAACGGTCTGCGCGCCGTGGCAAAGAAGGGCTTCGAGGAGACGTTTCACTCCTTTGATGCCGATGTCTTTGCCATCCAGGAGACCAAGTTACAAGAGGGCCAGAGCCCAATCGACTTTCCCGACTACCAGGAGTACTGGAGCTATGCCGAGAAGAAGGGCTATTCGGGCACGGCGGTCTTTTCAAAGCGCGAACCCGAAAACGTGCTCCACGGGATAGGGGACAGCCGCTTTGACGTGGAGGGGCGCGTGACGGCGCTCGAGTTTCCCGAGTTCTGGTTCGTCTGCGTCTACACGCCCAACGCCCAGCCCAAGCTCGCGCGCCTCGACTACCGCATGGCGTTCGAGGACGCGTTCCGGGAGTTCCTGGGCGAGCGCGCCCAGGAGAAAGGCGTCGTGGTCTGTGGCGACATGAACGTGGCGCACGAGCCCATCGACCTTGCGCGCCCGCTCGACAACGTGGGGAACCCCGGTTTCTCCGACGAGGAGCGCGGCAAGTTCGACGAGCTCCTCGATTCCGGTTTCGTGGACACCTTCCGGCTGCTCCACCCCGACCAGGCGGGCATCTATTCCTGGTGGAGCTACCGCACGCGCGCCCGCGAGCGCAACGTCGGATGGCGCATCGACTACTTCCTGGTAAGCGAGAACCTGCGCGGAAACGTCGAGCAAGCGGCAATTCACGACGAGGTGCTCGGCTCGGACCACTGCCCGGTGGAGCTCGAGCTTGCCATCTAGTGCGCATGCGCGTCGGTGCGGTGACGTGCTACGGGTATAATCACCTCGCGTGAAAATGCGCCATGAACGATTTCCCTATTGAGAGGAGCAAGGCACCTATGGCAAAGCAGGCACCTTCTATGGACCAGTGGTTGGAGGAGGCCAAGGCCGCCGAGAGCGCTCCGCGCTGCGGTATGTACCTCGTGCACAACGGTGTGGTGCGCGAGCTTCCCAAGAAGCTCGTCCGCCAGGGCATCGACGATGGATCAAAGGTCACCGGCATGAACTTCTCCTATGATGCCGAGGCAGTTGCCGCGGCGGAGAAGGAGACGCTCAAGATGGAGGGCATCGAGTATGTCCGCACGTGGCTCAACGAGGGCCATCTCGAGGTCGGCGACCCCATCATGTACGTGCTCATCGGCGGCGATATCCGCCCGCATGTTATCGATGCACTGCAGGCGCTCGTCGGCAAGATCAAGAACGAGTTGGTCAACGAGATCGAGGTTTCTGACTAGAAGCTGTGCAAATATTCGAGATGCCCGCCGTATTTGACGGGCATCTCACTTGTTCGGGTGTCTCGGTTATCTTAAAATACCTTCGGCGCCAACGAGGCGTCACGAACCAGCGCCACGTGTGCTTGGCCGCATGCGGGGCGTGTATTAGTGCTCTTTTGAGTATGTAGTGAAAGGCGTTACAAATGGCTGAAGGTACTGTTAAGTGGTTCAATCCGGACAAGGGCTATGGCTTCATCTCCCGTGAGGACGGCGACGACCTGTTCGTCCACTTCTCCGAGATTCAGATGGACGGCTTCAAGACCCTCGATGAGGGTCAGCGCGTGTCCTTCGACGTGACGACTGGTCAGAACGGCAAGCTTCAAGCTTCCAACGTCGTCAAGCTGTAGTTCATCCGAGCTTTCGGCATTTGTCGAGAAGGGGAGGGTCGCGAGAGCGGCCCTCCTTTTTATTTTGCGCGCGCATCCTCAGTCAGGACCCACGCACACTATTTGCCCAGATGGCGGGAGGAGGGCGAATATTGTGCGCGAACCCCACATCTCAGCATCCCCGCGCACAGTATTTGCCCAAATGGCGGGAGACGGGCGAATATTGTGCGCGAACTCGCGATAACCAGGCCGCACGCACACTCACAGCCCAAATGGCGGGAATCGGGGAGATACTGTGCGCGCGCCCTCGAAATCCCAGGACCCGCGCACACTATTTGCCCAGATGGCGGGAGACGGGCATATACTGTGCGCGGTTCCGAGAAAACCAAGTCGCGCGCACAGTATTTGCCCAGATGGCGGGAGACGGGCGTATATTGTGCGCGACCCCCACGTTCAGCATTCCCGCGCACAGTATTTGCCCAGATGGCGGGAGACGGGCATATATTGTGCGCGAACCCTTCCGACCAGCCGCCGCGCGCACATCCAGAGCCCATTTGGCGTCAGACGAGGAAATACGGTGCGCGGATCTGAGAAAACCAAGTCGTGCGCACAGTATTTGCCCAAATGGCGGGAGACGGGCATATATTGTGCGCGAACCCTTCCGACCAGCCGCCGCGCGCACATCCAGAGCCCATTTGGCGTCAGACGAGGAAATACGGTGCGCGGGTCTGAGAAAACCAAGTCGTGCGCACAGCATTTGCCCATTTGGCCGGATACTCGGGCAGACGAGGAAATACTGTGCGCGAAACCTCGGAATCCCAGGACCCGCGCACGCCCAGAGCCCATTTGGCGGCGCGGCTTCTAGCGGTTGTCGTCTCCGTCATCAACCAGGGCCGACAGGCCATCTGCGGTTGCGGCAAGAGCGTGTGCGTCTTTTGAAATAGACGCGAGCAGCTCCTCTTTTCTGGACTCGTCGAGGTCAGGGTTGCCCTTCAAACTCTCCACGCTGGAAAGGATGCGCTCGACGGGGGCATGCAGGTCTTGCGAGACACTCGTCAACAGCTCGTTTCTGAAGCGGGCGTTCTCGATTTGCGCCTGGTCTTCCTGCGTCTTCACCGCAAGGAGGTTCCTCTCGATTGCAATCGCCGTCTGCGATAGAACCGATTCGACGAAGGAGCGGCTCGTGGCATCCAAGATGCCCTCGCTGGAATCGATAGCGCCCACGCCATAGACCTTGCTCTTCGTCGCGATGGGAAGGTAGAGCCTGGTGCTCTTCGAGCCGCCCAGCTCGCCGGCGCCTGTGGCGTATCCGTTTTCGAAGCACTCGCGCATCTTCTCGGGCTGGTCTGGTCCGGGTTCGCCCAACACGATTTTCACGTCGCGACCGAGCGCCTTTTGAAGCTCGGTTTCTGCATAGCGGCAGGCGCTGTCGGCAGAGCCCGAGTCGATGAGCCCCGTGCTCACCTTGTTGAGGCGCTTGGTGACCAGTGCGTTTCGCTCGGCCATGACGACCTGCTGGCGCATCCTGCGGGTGAGCGTGCTCATGATGAGCGCGACGAGAAGGAAGATGACGAGTGCGACGATGTCTGTCATGTTGAGGATCTTCAGCTCGAAGACGGGCTCGGTGAACAGGCAGTCGTAGGCGAGCAGGTAGAGAACGCCCAGAAGCGCACCCCACAGCCCCGAATCGGACTCGAGGCTCAAGATGAGGATGCCCAAGATGAAGACGGGAAAGCCGATCTCGGTCGGGGTGCCGATCAGCTCGAATCCGTAGACGGCCAGAACACCGACCACGAAGATGAGCAGGGTGAGACCGACGTTTCTCGAGATGCTACGTGCAGAAGCATGGTTGCTCATGAAGACATGCGCCTCTTCCTTCTACTGAATATCGCGTACAGGCCCAGGAACACGGGGATGATCTCGAGCCTTCCCACTATCATCCCGAGGGCAGCGCAGATGAGCACGACTGGGCTCGAGCCGGCGTTGATAAAGCCGACGCTGACCCCGGCGTTTCCCAGGCACGAGGCAAAATCGAAGGCCGCATCCGAAATCGAGGCGCCGCACAGCGTGAACACGAACGACCCGCAGATGAAGATCGCGATGTAGATGATAATGAAGGTGGCGACGTCGCGGGTCTCTTCGGGCGTGACGGCGCTGCGCTTGCCGAAGCGGTCGATTTTGTGGCTGATGACGCGGCGCCGGGTCCCGTAGGTCTGCTGCAGGTTCCATTTGAGGCTCTTGAGCGCCAGGACTGCCCGGTAGATCTTGATGCCTCCCGATGTCGAGCCGGCCTCGGAACCGATGAACATGAGGAAGATGAAGACGAACAGCACGGTTGCGGGAAAGGCCGAAAACGAGGGCACCGTCTGGAATCCCGTGGTCGTGATGACCGAGACTACGTGGAACAGGGCGATGCGAATGGCATCGAGGGGAGATGACCCCTGGCCGCTTGCGCAAAGCGAGAGCGCGCAGACGATCGTGGCGACGAGGATGGTCCCGTAGAAATAGCGCGTCTCTATGTGCGAGAAGAAGGCCTTGAACCGGCCCGTGACCAGCATGAAGTTGAGGAGGAAGTTCGTCGCGCCTGCCAGCATGAGCACAATCGAGACGAGCTCGATCGAGGCGCTCGAATAGTATCCGATGGAGCTTGCGTGGACCGCGAAACCGCCGGTCGAGACCGCCGATATCGACATGTTGACGGCATCGAAGACGGACATGCCGCAGGCAATGTAGGCGCAGGCGCCGACGACGATGATGGAGGTGTAGAGGATGAGGATCATGCGCGCCGAGCTCACGGTCTTGGGCAGCAGACGGTCGGTGTGACCTTCGGTGTTGTAGAGCATGAGCCCCGAGCCGTGGCTCACCGTGCTCGTCAGGACGAGCACGAGGCCGACGCCGCCGAAGTAGTGCATGAGGCTCCTGTGGAGCAGGAACAGCCGCGGGCAGCTGTCGGGGTCGATGACCGAGAGCCCCGTGGTGGTAAGCCCGCTTGCCGCCTCGAAGATCGCCTGGGGTACGTCGAGAATCCCGGCGAGCATGAAGGGCAGGGCGTAAATCCCGAGCGCCGAAAGCCAGATGATGAGAATGCACGCGCTCGCCTGACCCCGTGTGAGCTGACAGGGGTCGAGGCCGCGTCCCCACTGGAAGTAGACGAGGTAGCCGGCGATCATCGCGCAGATGCCGGGGAAGATGAAGCAGGGAGCGTAGATGGTCTCGTTGCGATCGAAGGGCAATACGATAAGCACCGCAAGCTCGAGCGCGCCGACGAAGATGATGGCAAAGCCAACGTAGCGCGCGATGGTCTGCCCGCCCGTCGCCCTTTTTCTCGCTGCTGAGATGAACATGGTCTGTCGCCTAGGCTCGAGGTCCTAGATGCGCCCGATCCTGTGAAACGAGCTCGTCGAGTCCTTCCGGTTCGCGAGCTCGTCGTCAATGGCCTTCATCGAAGCGGTGTCGAAGGTGTCGTTGGGAAGCGAGCTTTCCACGGCGTCGATCGAGGCGCGCTCGATGGCCTGCGCAATCGTCGAGGTGCCGCTGATAGCGGCCGTCACCCCCAGCTTTCTGAACACCGCGATGTTGCGGGGGTTGGACACGGTGCAGATCTGGTGGCGTATGCCGAAGAAATGGCGGGCGAGCTGTGCGATCACGAGGTTGTCGGCGTCGTAGTTGGTGAGCGCGATGACGAGGTCGAAGCCCTCGATGCCGCCGTCTGCGAGCACGTAGCGCTTGGTCCCGTCGCCGAAGAGCACCTCGGCGTTCTCGTGGCGGCTCGAGAGGTACTCGCAATAGGCGCGGTCGTTGTTGATGACGACGATGCGCTCCGCCGTCTGCTCGAGGGACTCGATGAGAAAGTCGGTGCGCGTCTTGCCACCGACGATGACGACCTTCATCTGCGCACCCCCTTCTGTGGGTTCAGTCCCGTGAGCCTGAAGAACTCGTCGAGGCAGACCAGGTGGGGGCAGATGGGCTCGATGTTTCGGTCCTCGATGACCTCGATGAGATCCTCGTCCTCGATGCGCGCGTAGACGTGCCCGACCCCGTAGATGTCGCTTGCGATCTCGGCAGCAAGGACGTTGGTCGAGTCGCGCCCAGTCGCGCTCGCGAACAGCTCGGCCCTTTGCACGCCCGCCTCCTCGAGTACGGTGCTGTTCGTGCAGTCGCCGGTGAGGGTCTCTCCATCGAATTCGCCGAGTCTGTCGAATGCCTCATCGTTCATGTCGACGACGGTCACGCGGTACCCGTCCTGATCGAGCGCGTCTGCCAGGGCGGCGCCAAAGCGACCGCATCCGCAGATCAGCGCCCGTTTTCTGTTGATCAATGCCATGGACACGCTCTTTTCTTGCTTGCGCGTAGCACAAGGCGCGCTTGGCCGATGAAAACTGCTGGTGATTATCGCACTTAGACCGAATGCGTGCTTCCCGTTTTTCCGCAAGAGCGCTGCCGTTTCCCTCTTTTTCGTCCATGTGCGGCTATTTGCCTTTACGCGATAGTAAAATATGCCGCAGTTTGTGCAGGTAATCTCAATGCAGCTTGAGCACCTGCGCAGATCGTCCAGACAGGACAGACAGATTGGAAAGCTCGCCCAGTCGTTGGGCGGCAGGGTTGGACGAGGAACGTAAGCGTTGCTTTCGATGCGGGGATGCTGCTCGAACGTGAGCCACCGCGCGTTTCCCATCTGGTCGTTGCCCGCGTGCTCGAGTGGAGCGGAAAGGGATCTATGTCTTACGTAGAAGAGGTAATCTCGCAAGTCCAGAAGAACAATGCCGAGCAGCCCGAGTTCATCCAGGCGGCAACCGAGGTGCTGATGTCCCTCGAGCCCGCCATCGAGGCCGAGCCGCAGTATCGCGACGTCGCGTTGCTCGAGCGCCTCGTCGAGCCCGAGCGCGTCATCATGTTCCGCGTGCCCTGGATCGACGATGCGGGCAAGGTGCGCGTCAACCGCGGCTACCGCGTGCAGTTCAACTCGGCCATCGGGCCCTACAAGGGCGGCCTGCGCTTCCACCCGTCCGTGAACCTCTCCATCATCAAGTTCCTCGGCTTCGAGCAGATCTTCAAGAACTCCCTCACCAGCCTTCCCATTGGCGGCGGCAAGGGCGGCAGCAACTTCGACCCCAAGGGCAAGAGCGACTTCGAGGTCATGCGCTTCTGCCAGAGCTTCATGACCGAGCTCTACCGCCACATCGGCGCTGACACCGACGTGCCGGCAGGCGATATCGGCGTCGGCGGCCGCGAGATCGGCTACCTGTTCGGCCAGTACAAGCGCCTGAAGGACTGCTACGAGGGCGTGCTGACGGGCAAGGGGCTCACCTACGGCGGATCGCTTGCCCGCACCGAGGCCACGGGCTACGGCGTCGTCTACTTCGTGCAGGAGTACCTCAAGACCAAGGGCGATTCCTTCGAGGGCAAGACGGTCGACATCTCCGGCTCCGGCAACGTCGCCATCTATGCCTGCGAGAAGGCCCAGCAGCTCGGCGCCAAGGTGGTGACGATGTCCGACTCCACGGGCTGGATCTACGCGCCCGACGGCATCGACCTGGAAGCGGTCAAGGAGATCAAGGAGGTCCGTCGCGGCCGCATCCGCGAGTACCTCGACGTCCATCCGGAAGCCGAGTACCACGACGGCCGCGGCGTGTGGGCCGTCCCCTGCGACATCGCGCTTCCCTGCGCCACGCAAAACGAGGTCTTCGAGGAAGACGCCAAGAACCTCGTCAAGAACGGCTGCAAGATCCTGTGCGAGGGCGCGAACATGCCGACCACGATGGAGGCGACCAAGATCGCCCGCGACGGCGGCCTCGTGTTCTTCCCGGGCAAGGCTGCCAACGCCGGCGGCGTTGCGACCTCCGCGCTCGAGATGACGCAGAACAGCGAGCGTCTGAGCTGGAGCTTCGATGAAGTCGACGCCAAGCTCGGCCAGATCATGGTGAGCATCTTCCACGCCTGCGATGATGCGGCCAAGACCTACGGCAAGGAAGGCGACTACATCGCCGGCGCCAACATCGCCGGCTTCAAGAAGGTCGCCGACGCGATGATGGCCCAGGGCATCGTCTAGAGCTTCATCCACACTAATCTTCGCTCAAGGGGGCGTTGCCGGCAGAGCAGCTGGCAACGCCCCTCGCTTTCGCGCGCAACGCCTTGAGCCATCTGACCAAGTTGGCGGTCAAATGGCGCTATACGTTGCGCGACCCACGCAGAGTCCCGAGCCCATGCAACGCCACGAGCCATCTGACCAAATCGATGGTCAGATGACGCTATACGTTGCGCGAATTTCCAGATTTTTCGTTTCGCGCAACGCCACGGGGCATCTGACCAAGTTGGCGGTCAGACGGCGCTATACGTTGCGCGGGTCTCGCGCGTCCCCGAGCCTGCGCGCACCCAGGCGATGATGAGCGGAGCTGCGGTCACCAGGGGCAGGACGTAACGGGCAGAACTCGTCGGCGAGAGAACCAGAAAGAAGCAGGTAAGTACGATGGGCACGAGCGCCAGGCAGTCTCGCTTCCTGCGGTAGAACGTGACCAGAAACGCAAGGAAGGGAATCCAACCGCCATAGAACCCGCATGCAAAGACGATCGAGATGAAGGGCAGGTGCGCTATCGTCTCGTACGCTTGGTTGATCGAGCTGTCGGCCTTTACGAGCTTTTCGGGCCGATGCATCGAAATCTTGAACTCCGGCGAGATGCTCTCGAGAAACTCAATGTGGCTTCCCTCGTAATCGCTGGTTATCTCTTTGTCGGGATAGGGAATAGAATAGTAACCCATAACCTTGCTCGGCACGTACAGCTCGCATGTCTCCCTGGCAAACGTTTCCAGATAGATTATCGGATGTCTCAGTCCCACGGCAGCCCAGGTCCACAGGTAGTCGCGAAGCTCCTCTTGCGTCGAGTCGACGCGGTAGTGGTTCTTGACCGGGTCGGTGATAGACGGGTTGTAGAGCCGCAGTGCCTCCTTTGTGTCCAGCACCTTGTCCACGCAGGCGAGCTCCTCGTCGGTGATTCCCTGCGGGTCTTCATGTTTGACGGCGATGACCTGTTGAAACGTGAACCCAAGTGCCTCTTGGACGCCACCGGGTTGCACGCCGCCTATTGCGGGGTACACGGTTGCAGGGAAGAGCAGCTGAAACACTAAGATCACCGCAACGAAAGCCCCAATGGACTCGGACCGGTTCCTCTTGACGGCGAATATCAAGATGAACAGCGAGGGAAGCACGATGTAGGGGCCGAGCTTCTTCGTGAGGATGCAGAACCCCGCCGAGAGCACCAGCACGATGAGAACCGACTTCCTTCTCAGCGCCTCGCCATCGGTCCTGAAGACCTCGAGATAACAGATAAAGAAGGGGACCCAGGGCACGAGGAACATCGGGTCCTTGAGAAGCGTTGCCGCATAGCGCCCGAACGCGGGGAACAGCGCAAAGAACGCGAGCGTCGCAATCGAGAACCAGGTCGGCGCCCCCAGACGCTCGAGGTAGCAGCAGGCGGCGGCCAGGACGAGAGCAAGCGCGACCGCCTGACAGATGACCAGTAGGAACAGCGCCATATCCTGGTTCCCCAAGGCGTCTCCGACGGCAAAACAGGAACCGAGCACCAGCGTGTCGAAGACCGGGTGGTGGTCGACGAACTTGA
>JBMNPN010000061.1:0-15276 GCA_050943615.1 Coriobacteriales bacterium | reverse complement strand
CTGACCAAGTCGTTTTCCGAGGCTTTTGAGGCCGTCGACCCCGACGCGCTCGACGCGCTCAAGTCGACCGGCTCCACGTGGTGGCAGCGCGTCTTCTGCGGTGTCTTCAGCGAGAAGTTCAGCGAGATGGTCTCGTGGATATTCATCCGTTTCGAGAACAATTTCGTCGGTGCGGTCACGGTCGGCGCCGTCGCGGGATCGGGCGGCATAGGCTACCAGCTCTACATGCTCGCCAACTACATGTTCGACTGGCACGAAGTGGGATTCGTCATCTACCTGTGCCTTGCCGTGTCCATCACCCTCGAGCTGATCGCGGGAAAGCTGCGCCGGCACTTCATCGGCAGCGGAAGCGTGAGTTAGTTCCAGTCCAGCTGTCCGTCAACCCCAGAACATGAGAAAGGGGCCGTGCGGCTGTGGCGCGCGGCCCCTCATCGCATCGGCTGCCCCTGCCCCTCTAGCAGCAGCTCGACGTTCCCTTCGAATCCGACTTGCAGCAGCACGAGGACTTCTCTTCGCCTGCGTCCTTGGCTTTCCCCGTTTCCTTGTCGTGCTTGTTCGAAAGGAAGCCGCGGATGTTCTCGGGCATCTCGTAGGGCTCGTCAGTGGGCTTCTCGCCTCCGAGCACGATCTCGAGGATGCGCTTTGCGACAAGGGCGGTCGGCGGCACTTCGAACAGCTTGCCGTTGAAGGGAAACTGACGGCAGTACACATCGTAGTCGGAGAGCGTGCGGCAGCATTCGCAGGGATTCTCGATGACCTCGGAGCATATGTCGACGCCGTTGACGCGCACCGTCGGAGAGCTCAAGAAGCGATGCTTCTCGGCGAGCTTTTCGTCGGCGATCTCGATTCGCTCGAGCTCGAGCGAATAGCCTGCCATGTCCATGACGGGACGGAGCTTCCCGATGGCCTTGACGACACGGTCGTCGCCACCCTGGCAGCGATCGCACACGCTCTGGTCGAGATAGAGGTACTCGATCTTGACCGGTTCCTTATGGCCCAGATTGGGCTCATCGGGTTCGGCATCGGAGCAGCACTCGGATGCATCGTTGCCGCCGCAGCAGCACGAATCCTCGTCGTTATCCTTTTCTCCACCGCCGCAGCAGCAGCTCTTGTCTTCGGGCATTGCAATGGTCCTCTCTCGAAATCGAATAGTATTGGATACGCTCATATACTTGCTAGTATACACAAGTACGAGTAACCGAGAGCCCGGGAGCACGCGGGACGCTGGTTCTTCTGGAAAACGGACATCTGCAGCTGATTTCGCGAATTTTCGCCTGATTTTTCCTGCAAACATTCGTTTTCCCGAATCATCTTCCCCCTTCAGACGCCCCGCCGCTCGCAGCATCTCACCTGCGAGCCTCCAGTTTCCGCGTCATTCCAGAACCAGACGGCTAGAATAAAGGCGAGGCATCTCATGGAAGGAGGGTCCTCGTGGACGTGCACTCCCTGATCGAGCATGCGGCGACTCCGAGCGAAAGCTTCGAGGTCCGGCCCGCAGCAGGGGGAGGTCTGTGCATCAAGCGCTGCACGTGCACCGATACGTTCATCGCCATCCCGGACACCATCGGCAACGAGGCCGTCACCGAGATCGCGCCGGGAGCTTTCGCGGGCCTCCCCGCCATCACCATCATCTGTGCCCGCTCGATCGCCACGGTGGGACGGGGTGCCTTTCGCGATTGCAAGCAGCTTGTCGAGCTCGTGCTCCCCGAATCAGTCGACCATATGGACAGCACGTGGGTCGAGGGCTGCCCCTCTCTCACGCGTGTGGCCATGCCAGGAAAGATGCGCGCGGTCAAACTTGGCTATTCCCGAATGACATCGGTTCGGGAGGTCTATATCGGAGCGCAGACGCGCGAGGTCAACCTTGCACACGTCGATGATGCCCTGCTCGATCGCGTCATCGTCGACAAGGACAACCCCTGGCTGCTCTCCGATGGCGTATGTCTGTATGACAGCAGCGGAGAGACCCTCTTGCGCTGCATGACGAGAGCAGAGCATTGCACCGTCCTGCCCAGCTGCAAGACGATCGCCTCCGAGGCATTCGCCTACAATACCTGCCTGCACTCCATTGACTTTTCCGAGGGGCTCGAGATTATCGACGAACGCGCCTTTGCCGGATGCTCGCTCGAGAAGCTTTCATTCCCCCACTCCCTCAAGCACATCGGCGAGCGTGCCTTCTCGAACTGCCACAGGCTCGAGAAGCTCGAGCTGAACGAGGGGCTCGAGCGAATCGATTCCCTCGCCTTCGCGGGATGCGAAAGCCTCATCGATGTGCACATCCCGGCAAGCGTCACCTTTTTTGCGCTCGATGCCTTCGCCAATTCCAGGGCAGTGAGCCACGAGCACATAGACATCGACCCAAATAGCTCCAGCTACCTGCTCGACGAGCCATGCGTGCTCTACCGCAAAGAGGGCGGGTCACTCAAGCTCGTCGGCACCCTCAGCAACCTCACCGGAACCTATCAGGTGCTTCCCGGCACCCGCAGCATCGGTCCCAAGGCCTTTTCCTACTGTCCCGCGCTGAGGAGCGTCGAGTTGCCCGAGGGAATCGAGTCCATCGGTCCATCTGCTTTCATGCGCTGCGGGGCGCTCAAGCACGTGAACTTTCCCGATACGCTCGTCTCGCTTGGCGAGCGCGCCTTCTACGGCACCTCGCTCACCGCGGTGAGCATTCCGGCATCGCTCAGGGAACTCGGACCGCTCGCCCTGGCGTTCACGGCAGAGACGAGCGAGTACATCGACTCCCCCTTTGGCGGCATGCACATCGGCTTTTCAGGGGCTGCTCCCCTGAAAATCTCCCGGCACGCTGATGACGCGTGCGCCATCGAGGTCGACACGAACAACGACAACTTCCAAATCGTATCCGACCTGCTCTGCCAGCGCGAGCAAGACGGAAACCTCACGGCGCTCAAGTACACCGGCTCCGGAACGCGCATCGTCATCCCCAAAGAGGTCACGCGCATCGGGCAGAACGCCCTGGCAAGTGCCTATCACGTGACGGAACTAATATTGCATGACGGTATTACACGAGTTGAGCCCCGTGGTCTCACCATCACGCACCCGCTTGTGCGCATCGGCATGGAAAGTTCCACAGCCCCCGAATCCTTCGAGGTCTATCCGCTGCAGAACCCCTATGGTATCTGGGCGCAGAACCATGCCTATCTCTCGGGCACCCTCGACCTCGCCGTGCTCGCCCAGGACTGTGACGAGACGATGGTGCGCAACCTCCCCGGTTTCGAGCGCATGTGGCGCTTCGTGGGACGCCTCGCGCACCCGCTCTTCCTCTCGAGCAGGCTCAAGCGCATCCTGCAGGAGGACGTTTCGGAGAACCTGCACGACTACGTCCGGGAATTCTCCCGTCGCAATTACCTGACGGGCATTAGACAGCTCATCGACACCGGGCTCATCGGACCTGTAGAGGTCTCTGTGGCTCTGGATGCGGCACACGAGGTCCAGGGAGTTGCGGCCGCCGGTCTGATAATGGACGAATGCCGCAGGCGCTTTCATATGCGGGGCCTTGACCTCGACCTGTAAGGCACGCCCTGCCTTGCAATACCGCTCCAGAGCTACCTTGCACCCTCAATATTTTCGAATGCGGGTTTACTCTGAAAGCCAGAACGGTACAATGAATATTATTCTGTGGTAAACAGAAAGGTACCGCGAGAACATGTTGCAACGTCAGGCATATGCATCCCAGCTTGCGAGCGGCCAAGAGGAGTTCGTGGTGCGATTTGCCCCCGATGGCGGGGTCTGCATCGAACGCTGCGTCAGCACTGATTCGTCCATCACCGTGCCGGAGACGATTTCGGGATACCCCGTCACCGAGATCGGCGAGTACGCGTTCTCGGGGCTCGCCGCCTCGCGCATCGTCTGCGCAAAGGGCATCTCTCGCATCGGGAAGCACGCCTTCAGCAACTGCAAGAACCTCACGACGCTCGTCCTACCCGACCGGGTCGACACCATGGAGACCGGCTGGATCGAGGGCTGCACGGCGCTCGCGCAACTCACCTTGCCCGGCAGCGCGCCGTCTCTGCAAATCGGCTACACGAGCACCACCCCGCTTCGGGCCGTTTGCATCGGGCGCGGTACCGCGTCGGTGAAGATTGCGCACTTCGAGAGCACGCTCATCGAGCACATCGAAGTTGCCGAGGGAAACCCCTGGCTGAGCTCGGATGGAACCTGCCTCTACGATGCGAGCGGAGAGGTACTGCTGCACTGCGCCACCAACGTCGAGCACTGCACCGTCGCCGAAAGCTGCAGGAAAATCGCGCCCCGTGCCTTTGCCTACGATGTCTCGCTGAAAGAAGTGGAACTGCCCGAAGGGCTCGTGGAGATCGGCGAGCGTGCCTTCGTGGGCTGCGCGCTCGAGACCGTCACGTTGCCGAGCACGGTGCGAAGGATCGATGAGCGCGCCTTCAGCAACTGCCACAAACTGAAGAGCATTGAGCTCAACGATGGCCTCGAGGAAATCGGCGACCTCGCCTTCTCGGGCTGCGAGAACCTTCAGGCAGCCCGTATTCCCTCCACGGTCCGCACGATGAGCATCGATGCCTTCAACAACAGCAAGCTGCTCACCAACAGGGGTCTGAGCATCGACGGGCGAAACGCCCGCTACTTCCTCGATGACGACTTCGTCCTCTACGAGTGCGGAAACGACGGCCTCGTCCTCATGAAGGCGCTCGACGACGTCGCAGGGACCTACCACGTCAAAGAGGGCACGCGCATCATCGGAAAGACCGCGTTCTCGCACTGCAACCGCCTCGAGGCAGTCGAGCTTCCCGCCGGGCTCGAGCGCATCGAGAAATGCGCCTTCATGTGCTGCGGCTCGCTTTCGCACCTCGAGATTCCAAAATCACTCGAGTGGATCGGGGCCCGCGCCTTCTTCGGCACGCGCCTGGAGAGGCTCGACCTGCCGGCAGGGCTCGACCACCTGGGCACGCGCTCGATGATGTTCTACGACGAGATGCGCGAATACGACTCCTTCCCCATCCGGGAGATCTTCTTCGGGGAGTACCCCCAATCCAAGAAGAGCCGGAACCGTTACCGCGGCAACCAGTGCACCGTCACGATAGACAGCGATAACAAGCGCTTCTGCATCGTGTCGGACTTTCTCTGCGAGCGAATGGGCGACGACAAGCTGCTCGCGATCAAGTACGTCGGGAAAGACTCGCATATCGTCGTTCCCCGACAGGTGACGCGGATCGCGGAAAACGCGCTCGCAGGCGCCAGCATGGCACGCCAGCTCGACCTGCACGACGGCATCGAGTACGTGGAGTCATATGGACTCTACATCTCGCATGCGCTCGACCGCATCAAGATCGACATGAGCCGCGTCGACGAGAGCTTTTCCCTCTACCCGCCGAACAACTACTACGGCGTCTGGGCGCAGAACCATGCCAACCTCGGCGGCCCGCTCGACCTGGTGCGCCTCGCCACCGATGTCGACGAGACCCTGAGCCGCTCGCTGCCGGGATACGACCGGGACTGGCGCATCGTCGCCCGTCTCGCCCACCCCTGCCTGCTCAACCCGAAGCTGCGCGACAAACTGGTAGACGAGATCGCCGAAAGGCTCATGGAGGTCGTCTTCGAGTTCTCGAAGCGCAACTACTCCGAGGGCATCACGCACCTGCTCGACGCGGGACTCATCGACGCGCGCAATATCTGCGGATGCGTGGAAGCTGCAAACCGGGCAAACGGCGTGGCGGTGACCGGACTTTTGATGGACGAAGAGCACCGGCGCTTCTCGGGGCGCGGATTCGATCTGGCCCTGTAGAACATGCTTTGCCTACGAGAGCTGCTACACAATTTCTTAGCTCTTGACCTTGGACGCGCGACCATGCACGCTAGGGTCAAAGGGGCTACAATCTCCATTGTTCTTTGACGAGCAGAGAGGTGCTACGACGAAGATGCAGACCGCCCAGACAGGCACAGTTTCCCTTGCGGACGACACGCTCCGCCTCTTGCTGCGCCCCACGTCTGACGGCAATCTCATCCTCGAGGGCTGCGAGGGCAGCGCGCCTTGTCTCAGCGTCCCTTCGACCGTCGGCGGCATGCCCGTGACCGAGATCGCCCCAGAAGCCTTTGCGTATGCAACGCAGCTTGAGGAAATCGAGCTTCCCGACAGCATCGAGGTCATCGGGGAAAAGAGCTTTGTGGGAAGCGGCATCACGCGAATCAGGCTTCCAAGAAGCGTGCGCCGCATCGGCAGGCGCGCCTTTTCCAACTGCCACAGGCTCGAACGCGTCGAGCTCAACGAGGGGCTCGTGGAAATCGGGCACGAGGCCTTTGCAAGCTGCGAGAACCTCGGCGCGATCCTGCTGCCGAGCACGGTAAAGAAGCTGCAGCTCGATTCTTTCGAGAAAAGCGGGGCCCTGC
This sequence comes from Coriobacteriales bacterium, assembly GCA_050943615.1. GTDB lineage: Bacteria > Actinomycetota > Coriobacteriia > Coriobacteriales > QAMH01 > CACZQA01. The sequence goes on along the minus strand of JBMNPN010000061.1, from coordinate 8,901 downwards.
AGAACGGAACGATAGGCATCGAGAAGGCCAACGAGACGTACGCCTTAGACGAGCACGGCGTGCTCTATCAACGCTGCCCCGAGGGATGGAAGCTGTTGCGGGCGTTCAGACCGCTGAGCGGCACCTATCGCATTGTCCCCGGCACGGTCACCATCTGCGAGGGGTCGTGCTCGCATATGACGGACCTCGAGCGCGTCGTGCTTCCCGAAGGCCTGACGCGCATCGAGAAGAACGCCTTTTCCCACTGCAGCTCGCTCAAGCACGTGCTAACTCCCCGCTCGCTTTCGTGGATCGGCGAGGGCGCGTTCTACAGGACCGACCTCGAGCTGCTCGAGCTGCCCGCCGCGCTCGAGCACATCGGGACCTATGCCCTGCTGCTCAAGAACGAGGACATCAGGGATTCCTCGAGCCTGCCCTGCGGGCGGATGAGCCTGACGGGCATCACCCCTTGGAACCCCCCAAAGACCAGGGACGACACCTGCGCGGTTACCGTCGACGAGGGAAACGAGAGGTTTTGCGTCGTCTCCGATTTCCTCTGCGAAAGGCTACCGGGGGACAAGCTGCTCGCGCACAAGTACGTCGGCACGGGCACGAAGGTCACCATTCCCCGCCAGATAACACGGGTTGCAGAGGGCGCGCTCGTGAGCGCATGCCACGCGCGCGAGCTTGTGGTGCACGACGGCATCGAGCACGTGGGCTTCAACGGGCTCTACCTCACGCACCCGCTTCTCAGCATCAGCATCAATATCGCCTCCTCGCCCGTTGCATGCGAGCTCTACCCGCCGCAGAACTTCTACGGCGTCTGGGCCCAGAGTCGCGCTCAGAGCTCGGGCATCCTCGACATACCCATGCTCGTGCAGGACTGCGATGACACGATGAACCGCTGCATCGAGGGATACGGGCGAACCTGGCGCATCGTCTCCAGGCTCGCACATCCCTATCTGCTCTCGGAGGGCCTGAAGGAGAAGTTCGAGGAAGAGGTCGCACAGGCACTGCTCGAAATCGTGTGCGCGTTTTCCGAACGCAACCACCTCGTGGGACTTGAACACCTCCTCGACCTCGGCTTTATCGACCGCACCAATATCGGCGCTTGCATCGACGCCGCAGGCTCCGTTCACGGCGTGGCGGCCTGCGGCCTCCTGCTCGACGAGCAGCACCGCCGTTTTACACGCACAAGACTCGACCTCGAACTGTGAGGGGATGAATATGGAACCCCAAGAAACAGAGGAAGCACGACAGCGCGAATTCGAACGGCGCCTCGTCGACCTCGCACGGCGCATCCTCGAGGAGTGCCGCGTCGACCTCATGATGTCGTTTCGCTTTCTGGACACGGCACTCTGGAAGATGCCGCTCATCCCGCGCCAGCTATCCGGCGCGCTGGCAACGGACTGCCGCTGCCTGTACTTCGACCCCGTGAAGATCATCCGCATCTTTCGTCGGGACCAGAACCGCATCTCGCGCATGCTGCTGCACAGCATCCTGCACTGCATCTTCCGGCACCCCCTGAAGACGACCCGCAAGCAACCCAAGGCATGGACGATCGCCTGCGACCTCAGCGTCGAGGCGATATCGCTCGAGATGTGCGACGGGCGCTTCGTCCTCGAAAGCGATTCCCGCCTAGGACCCAACCTCTCAGACTTGGGGGAGGAAATCGGGTCGCTCACGCCGATGAAGATCTACCGCAGGCTGCTCGAGGGCCCCTACAAGGACCCGCTGCCCGCCTTGAGGAAGCTCCTGCTCGACACACAGGCCTTTGGGCTCGACAGCCACGAGCTCTGGGACCTGAGCTCTGCTGAGGACGAGGACCGCGACCAGGGAGACAATGGCCAGCAGGGCGAAGGCGATGAAGAGAGCGACTCGGGAGACGGCGACTCGTCTCAAGACGAGGCCGGGGAATCCAAAGACGACGTCTCGAACAGGAACGGCCAGGACGATTCCGACGCCGACGACCTCAGCAACGATGACTCCACCCAGGGCGCGCACCAGGAAAACGACGAGCGCGAAGACGAAAACGGCCAGCAGAACCCCGCCCAGGGCACAGACGAGTCAGAAGACGAGACACAAGAGGAGGGCAGTGGCGAGAGCGACTCCTCGCAGGCAGACTCCGAAACCAGCCAGGGCATGGCCGGCGGCCAAGGTGACGGAGACGGCAACAGCTACACCTACGAGGAAGGCGAGCTCGGCGACAACGACTTCGACCCCGACGAGGACTGGACGCGCATCGCCCAGCAGGTACAGGTCGACCTCGAGACGCTCTCCAAGCGCCGGGGCGAGGGCGCGGGCAACATGATGGCGAACCTCGAGCTCGCGAACCGCTCGGAGGTCGATTACGCGGACTTCCTGCGCCGCTTTTCCACCATTTCCGAGGAAATGATCTTGAACGACGAGGAATTCGACTACATCTTCTACACCTACGGGCTCAACCGCTACGGAAACGTGCCGCTCATCGAGCCGCTCGAGTACAAGGAGACCAACCGCGTGCGCGAGTTCGTGATCGCGGTCGACACCTCCGGCTCGTGCTCCGGCGAGCTCGTGCGCACCTTCCTCACCCGCACCTACGAGATTCTGCAGGAGACCGAGGAGTTCGGCGCCAAGGTCAACGTCCACATCATCCAGGCTGACGCGCAGATCCAGCAGGACACCAAGATCGAGGATGTCAAGCAGTTCCGCGACTACGAGAAGGGCTTCGAGGTGCTCGGGATGGGCGGCACCGACTTCAGGCCGGTCTTCGCCTACGTCGACGAGCTCCTGGCACAAGGCGAGTTCGAGGACCTGCGCGGGCTCATCTACTTCACCGACGGGTTCGGCGTCTTTCCCGCCCGCCAGCCCGATTACGACACGGCATTCGTCTTTGTGGAAGAAGAGGGAAAGACCAGACGCGTCCCGCCGTGGGCGATGAAGGTCGTCATCGACCAAGACACGATCATGGACATGTAAGTTACCGAGGGAGAATCCAGATGAACATCGCAGAGGCAAAAGAAGAGATCAAGACGACCGTGAACGCCTATCTCAAGAAGGACGACCTGGGCTTTTTCCGGATAAGTCCCGCCCAGCAGCGCCCCATCTTCATGGTCGGCGCCCCGGGCATCGGCAAGACCGCCATCATGGAGCAGATCGCCTCCGAGCTCGGCATCGGGCTTGTGAGCTACTCGATGACGCACCACACGCGCCAGTCCGCGCTCGGCCTGCCGATGATCGTGCACCGCAGCTACCGCAACGGCGAGGACTTCGACATCTCGGAGTACACGATGAGCGAGATCATCGCCGCCATCTACGATTACATGGAGGAAACCGAGCTCGACACCGGCATCCTCTTCCTCGACGAGATCAACTGCGTCTCCGAGACGCTGTACCCGTCCATGCTGCAGTTCCTGCAGTTCAAGACCTTCGGCCAGCACAAGGTGCCCGACGGGTGGATCGTCGTGTGCGCGGGCAACCCGCCCGAGTACAACCGCTCGGTGCACGAGTTCGACATCGTCACGCTCGACCGCCTGCGCACCATCCAGGTCGAGCCCGACTACGATACCTGGAAGAACTACGCACGCGCCACGCACGTGCACCCCGCGATCCTCACCTACCTCGACGTGCGCCCCGAGGACTTCTACGTCGTCGAATCGACTCCCGAGGGCAAGAGCTTCGTGAGCGCCCGCGGTTGGAGCGACCTTTCCGAGTACATCACACTCCTCGAGGAGATGGGCGCGCCGGTCGGGCGCCCGACCATCTCGGAGTTCCTCCAGCACGACGAGGTCGCCGAGCACTTCGCCGCCTACTACGAGCTGTTCAGCAAGTACCGCTCCGACTATCAGATCGAGTCGATCCTGAGAGGCGAGGAGGCCCCCGAGATCCACGCGAGAGCCAAAGAGGCGCAGTTCGACGAGCGGCTCGCGCTGCTCGGGCTCATACTCGACGGCATCTGCAAGGAGATGCGCGAGGTGCTCGACGAGGGCGGCGTGCTCATGAGCGTCCGCGACGACCTGCGCGCCCTGAAGGACAAGCTGATCGCCGGGGATTCGGCAAACGAGCTTTTCGATGCCGCCGTCCTCAAGCACCATGAGCAAGCCAACCTCAAGCAGAAGCGCTCGCACAATGCCGCTGATGCGCGGGCAGAGCTTCGAGTTGTCGAGATCTTGCACGAACTGGAGTTTGCCACGAAGGCAAAGGGCGGACAGGAGGCCTTCGACGCCCTGCAGGCCGCATACCAGGAGAAAGTCGCGGCGTTCAACACGTCTGCCGATGTGTGCTCAGAGCACCTCGACAACGCGTTCTCCTTCATCGAGACCGTCTTTGGAAACGACCGCGAGATGCTCGTCTTCGTCACCGAGCTCACTGCGCGCAGCGAAAGCTCGCAGTTCATCTCGCAGTTCGGTTCCGAGACCTACTACGCGCACAACCAGGACCTTATGGTCGAGCAGACGCGCGACGACCTCATCGAGGAGATCGACGAGCTCGAAGAGGAGCACAACAAGCGCTGAAGGGACAGGACCTAGTCCATCGTGTGCGTGGAAAAGATCGGGTCATCGACCCAAGGCTTGAGCTCGCCTTGCGCACGCGTGGCATCGAGGTCGAGGATGCGCTGGTTGGCCGAGCCGCGAAAACGCAGCGTGATATCGGCCTTGTCTTCCATATAGGGGCCGTCGACGAGGATGTCGATGCAGGAGAGCAACCGCTCGGTCACCTCGGTGTGGCGCGGGCTTTCCTCATCGACGAGGTCCTCATAGACATCGCCCGTGTAGCACCAGATGGTCTTTTCGGGAAGCTCGGCCTTCACGCGCTCGAGAAAGCCGACGAGCGCACGCTGGTTGTCGGGTTCCATCGGCTCGCCGCCCAAGACGGTGAGCCCATCAACATAGGACGGGCGCAGCGACTCGATAATCGAGTCGGCGACCTTTTCGGTAAAGGGCTTTCCAAAGGAGAAGTCCCACGTCTCGGGCTGGAAGCAGTCCTTGCAATGGTGCGTGCACCCGGAGACGAACAACGAGGTGCGGACACCTTCCCCATCGGCAATGTCACACTGCTTGATATTCCCGTAATTCATAGACCGAAACATCTCCAAAAGCAGAGCAGGACGACCCGAAGCAGTCGTCCCACATCCCATTCAAATCCGCATAAACCCAAGTAAACGGAAACCAGCGGAGCGCCGTTTCCCACCAGACCCGCGAGGGGCACCAGGGAAACCAGCGGAGCCACGTTTCCCCATCCAAGCCCGCGAGGGGCACCAGGGAAACCAGCGGAGCGCCGTTTCCCCATCCAAGCCCGCGAGGGGCACCAGGGAAACCAGCGGAGCGCCGTTTCCCCATCCAAGCCCGCGAGGGGCGCTGAGGTGCTTCGAATTGCCCGTTTTGGGAAGGCGTAGCGTACTTCGCTACGTGAGCCTTCCCAAAACGGGCAAGGCGGAGTGCCTCAGCGCCCCGCAGCCTATAGATGGAGGACACGATCCTTAATCTCTTCAGTACGTCCCTGGTTCCAGAACTGCGTTCCGATGTAGCCGCAGGTACGGCGGGCGACGTTGAGCTTGTCGTGGTCGCGGTTGCCGCAGTTGGGGCACTCCCAGTCGAGCTTGCCGTCCTCCTCGACGATCTGGATCTCGCCATCGTAGCCGCAGACCTGGCAGTAGTCGCTCTTGGTGTTGAGCTCGGCATACATGATGTTCTCGTAGATGTACTGCATCACCTTGATGACGGCCTTGAGGTTGTCCTGCATGTCGGGCACCTCGACGTACGAGATGGCGCCGCCCGGGCTCAGACGCTGGAACTCGGACTCGAACTTGAGCTTGGTGAAGGCGTCGATCTCCTCGGTCACGTGAACGTGGTAGCTGTTGGTGATATAGCCCTTGTCCGTGATGCCCTTGATGACGCCGAAGCGGCGCTGCAGGCACTTGGCGAACTTGTAGGTGGTGGACTCGAGCGGTGTGCCGTAGAGGGAGTAGTCGATGTTCTCGGCCGCCTTCCACTCGGCGCACTTGTCGTTCATGTGCTGCATCACCTGCAGGGCGAACGGCTTGGCAGACTCGTCGGTGTGCGACTTGCCGGTCATGCACTTGACGCACTCGTAGAGGCCCGCATAGCCCAGCGACAGCGTGGAGTAGCCGCCGTAGAGCAGCTTGTCGATCGTCTCGCCCTTCTTGAGACGCGCGAGCGCACCGTACTGCCACAGGATGGGCGCCGCATCGGAGAGCGTGCCCTTGAGGCGGTCGTGACGGCAGCGCAGCGCGCGGTGGCACAGCTCAAGGCGCTCGTCGAAGATCTCCCAGAAGCGGTCCATGTCGCCATCGGCCGAAAGCGCGACGTCGGGCAGGTTGATGGTGACGACGCCCTGGTTGAAGCGACCATAGTACTTGGGCTTGCCGGGCTCGTAGTTGCCGGCGTTGGCGACGTTGTCATAGCCGTTGCCGGAACGGTCCGGGGTCAGGAAGCTGCGGCAGCCCATGCACGTGTAGACATCGCCCTCGCCGGACTCCTCGCCCTTGGACAGCTTCAGCTCGCGCATCTTCTTTTCGGAGATGTAGTCGGGCACCATGCGCTTGGCGGTGCACTTCGCCGCCATCTCGGTGAGGTAGAAGTACGGGGAGCCCTCGTAGACGTTGTCCTCTTCCAGCACGTAGATGAGCTTGGGGAACGCCGGGGTGATCCACACGCCCGCCTCGTTCTTCACGCCCTGGTAGCGCTGGCGCAGCATCTCCTCGATGATCATGGCCAGGTCGTGCTTCTCCTCTTCGGAGCGCGCCTCGTTGAGGTACATGAACACGGTCACGAACGGCGCCTGACCGTTGGTGGTCATGAGGGTGACGACCTGGTACTGGATGGTCTGGACGCCGCGGCGGATCTCATCTTTGAGCCGGCGCTCGACGACCTCGTCGATGCGCTCGGGGTCGGGCGTCGTGCCGAGTGTCTCGGCCTCGGCATAGACCTCGCGACGGATTTTCTTGCGGCTCACGTCGACGAAGGGCGCCAAGTGCGTCAGGCTGATGGACTGCCCGCCGTACTGGCTCGAGGCGACCTGCGCGATGATCTGCGTGGCGATGTTGCAGGCCGTGGAGAAGCTATGCGGCTTCTCGATGAGCGTGCCGGAGATGACCGTGCCGTTCTGCAGCATGTCCTCGAGGTTCACGAGGTCGCAGTTGTGCATGTGCTGCGCATAGTAGTCGGCGTCGTGGAAGTGGATGATGCCCTCGTTGTGGGCGTCGACGACGTCCTTGGGCAGCAGCATGCGCATCGTGAGGTCCTTGGAGACCTCGCCTGCCATGTAGTCGCGCTGCACGGAGTTGACGGTCGGGTTCTTGTTGGAGTTCTCCTGCTTGACTTCCTCGTTGTTGCACTCGATGAGCGCGAGGATCTTGTCATCGGTCGTGTTGCTCTGGCGCTTGAGGTTCTGCAGGTAGCGGTAGATGATGTACTTGCGGGCGACCTCGAAGCAGTCGAGCGCCATGATCTGGTCCTCGACCATATCCTGGACTTCCTCGACGGAGACGGTGTGACCAGCCTCTGCGCATTCGTCGCGGACATTGAGGGCAGCATACTGGACCTGGCGCTCGGTCAGACGCTCGGATTCGGGGACCTCCTCGTTGGCGGCCTTGATCGCGTTGACGATCTTCTCAAGATCAAAGGGGACCTCAGAGCCGTTTCTCTTGATGATCTTCATATTCGAGCTGCCTTTCCGTGCTTTGTTCGTGGCTTGTTCGTAGAGCCTTTATCACAAACACAATATATAGTGGTCAGTTTCCTAGCCGAAACACAGTCTCTTGTGTTTCGGCTAGGAAAATATAGCGCAAGAGGACCCCGAATTTGCCCGAGGTTGTCCACAATATTTTGTGGAAATCTTTTTCTGGAACCACAACTTATTGTATTACCGCAGCTAGAAGCTCCACTGTGAAAAAATGCTCCATTAATATACATTTGTAATATTTGGTGAACGGCAAAAACGACGGCAATACGGGGGACGTACCCACGCCTTTCATCCGCTTCCAGGAGGCGAAGCGCCCCCTACCCCAAGAACACGAAATGCGAACGATGCGTCTCGAGCAGGCCGTCGTCGCGCATCCGCCCCAGCTCGGCGGAAAGCGCCGAGCGGTCGACGCCGAGGTAGTCGGCAAGCTGCTGACGGTCAAACGGTATGTCGAACTCCCTGGTACCGGCAGCCTGCGCTTGCGTGGAAAGATAGACCAGCAGCTTGCCGCGGATCGTGCGAGGAGCCTGGCAGGCGATCTTCTCAGAGAGACCAAGGTTCTTTCTCGCCATGGTCCGAACGAGGTTCCCGGCAAGGCGAGCATGCTGGGGGCAGGCCTTGGCGCATGGGCTGAGCGCGCGCTTCACGTTGAGGAAGAGAAGCTCGCAGGGGACCTCGGCGATGACGTCCACGCGCATAGGCTCATCGGGCAGCACGGCAAAGACCTCCGCAAAGACCGCACCGGGACCGGCCTGTCCCATGACGCTCGTATTGCCCCAGACGTCCACGCGCTCGATGCGCACGCGGCCCCCGAGCACGAGCCCGAGCACATCGGTGGCATCCCCGCGCCTGAAGATGAAATCGCCCTTCTCGTAGGACTTGCGCCTAGTGTCCAGGCACCCGAACATGGCAGAAAGCTCCAAGGCGGAGATGCCCCTGAAGAGCGGAAATACCGTCAGCTGCTCGAAGTCGGGTTCTTCTTTCTGTCGTGCCATGAGGTCTCTTTTCTACTCACAAACGCTGGGGGGGGTCGTGCGGGGCGTCCCGACAGGATACACACGGAGCAGATTGGGAGGTTTTCTCCCGCGTCCTTGCGAGGACTGTTTGAGCGCCCGAAGTGCGCGAGTTCCGCAGCGGCGAGAGAAAACCTCCCAATCGGGTGCGACGTCGGATCCTGTCGGGACGCCCCGCACGACCGCAAACCGGTTTTCGTTCCTTACCTTTAGGGCTAGTCCCCTC
>JBMNPN010000060.1:0-15354 GCA_050943615.1 Coriobacteriales bacterium | reverse complement strand
CGGGAGAAAAGGCCGAGGCGCGTGCCCAGCATGCCGCCGACGTGGCAGAGCAGCTGGGCGTCGAGCACCACGTCGTCGACGTGCGCGAGCGCTTCGAGCACGACGTGGTCGAGTGGTATCTCGAAAAGATTTCCCAGGGCCTTCAGCCCGACCCCATCGTGCGCTTCAACGATGTCATTCTCTTTCCCACGCTCTTTTCCCAGGCCGATGAGCTGGACTGCCCGCAGGTCGCGACGGGGCATTACGCATCTGTCACCGCAGAAGAGGCGGGCGTCAATCTCCTGCCGCACCAGCTGCGCGTCGGCACCGAAAAGAAGCGCGCGCAGACCTACCTTCTGGCGGGGCTTTCCCAAGAGCAGCTCGCGCGACTCGTCTTTCCGCTCTACTTTGACCATTGCTCCTGGGTGGCGCGCGCGGCGATGCAGGCGGGCATCGAGCGCGTCGTCCCGACGGAGACCACATACGCGGAGCCTTTTTTCTTCGAGGGAAAGGGACGCGTCGGCTGGCTTCGGGAGCAGGGCGCTTTAGGCGAGCCCGGGCAAATCGTGAACGTGTCCACGCGGGAGGTGCTCGGCCAGCACGAGGGGCTTGCCGCCTACGAGCTCGGGCAGGAAGTGCCGGGACTTGCCGAGGGCTCTTCGGGGGCTAGTGCTGCTGCCGATGCGGATGCGGGCGGCGGTGCGGATGATGCTGCGGGCGATGATGCTGCGAGCGGGGCTTCGTATGAGAACAAGGAGGCGCGTTCGCACGAGCTCGAGGTCGCACTCGGGCTTTCCCAGCAGCTCGAAGACGGCATCGTGAACCGCGGCGGCAAACCGGCCGATACCGTCGAGGCGCTCTCGATTGGCATGGGGGCATCGAGCGTGGCCGATTCCCGGGTGCGCGGTGCGAACCTGCGCGTCATCGCCAAGGACCCCGAGACGAACACGCTGTATGTCGGCCCGCGCAATCTGACGCGCGTCGAGCTTGCGCGCGTGCGCAACCTGCACTGGACCTCCATCGAGCCGCCGAAAAAGAAGCTTCCGTGCCGCGTGTGCTTTAGCTGGGGCGGGCTTGCCTACCCCGCGCGCGTCGTGACGACGGGCGAGGACGGGACGGGCGTCATCGTCTTCACCGAGGGCGTGACTGGCGTCGCGTCCGGGCAGACGGCCGTCCTCTACTCCGATGACCTCGTCTTGGGGCGCGCAGAGATTGCCTGACGGGGCGCTATTGCGCGTGCGGGCGGTGGGTATACTTTCCCCATGAGACGCGACATCTCCATCATCGGGTACGCCCGCTCAGAAAAACGGACCTTTGCCGAGCGGCCGCTCTGCCATGCCGACCTGCTGGTCATGAGCATGCTCTCGTTTTTGCGCTTCGAGCGGATCGGGCAGGGAGAGGTACTGTGGGCGGAAGGTCCTGAGGGCATCGCGCTTTCTGCGCTCAACGAGCGCGTCATGCTGAGCGACCTTGCCCAAGACGTCCTCTCCGAGCCAAAGGTCCGCGAGCTTGCCGCGGCGGCTTCGGTGTCAAAGCGCTTTGGGGAGCTCGAGCTCCTCGATTTTTCTGCGCGTCGGGATCTAGAAGCCCCTGTCGCCTTCGCAGCCTGCGCGTTTGGTGTCCCCGCACGCGATGGACGCACGATTGTGATCGCGTTTCGCGGTACCGAAGAGGAGCAGGAGTGCTGGCAGGAGGATTTCGAGTGCGCGGTGTGCACGGAGATTCCCTCGGAGCGCGAGGCCATAGCGTTCTTCAACCGCTGTGCTCACGCGCATCCGGGGAGCCGCTTTGTGCTCACGGGCTTTTCCAAGGGTGGCTCTCTTGCCGAGCGCGTCGTGCTCTTCGGCGAGGATGCGGCAGTTGCGCGGATTGATGAGGTCGTGAACTTCGATGGAAATGGGCTGTTCAGGCTCGGGTCGGCGGACTGCCCCGAGTTCGTTGACTTCGATGCTGATCTTTCGGCGCGCTATGCGAGCTGCTCGGTGCCGCTCGTCAAATATCTCACGCCCGCGTTCGTGGGGTTGATACTCGAGCAGCGCGACGAGGTGCAGCTGCGGGTGCTGCGCGGAGCCGAGGGGGCGTTCGGCCATGACCCCTTCTTTCCCGAGATTTCCCGGGGCGATTTTTCGACGCGCTCGCTTGAGCCGGAGGAACGCAAGCGGGCAACGCTTCTCAATCGCTGGGTCAAGCAGCTGAGTCTGGAGGAGCGCCATGCTGTAATCGACGTGCTCTTCGCGCTGGACAGCGAGAGCACCAAGCGCTTCATTCTGGATGATTGGCACGCGCTCGTGGATGTGGCGGCGAGCACGCTACGCGGGATGGGGAGCACCTCTTCGCAGAGCCGGCGACTCTTCTTCCAGGCGATAGCGAAGTTCCCCGGATCACGCTAGAGCACGCGGGGGCGTGGACCCTCTGGCGGGAGGGGCCCGCGCACAGTATTTCCCCGCCTGGCACCAAATTGGACGTGGGTGTGCGCGGATCTGGGATTCCAGGGTTCCGCGCACAACATATCCCCATCTGGCGCCAAACGAGCTGAGAATGTGCGCTCGTCCGGAATTTCAGGGCATTGCGCACACTATTTCCCCGATTCCCGCCATTTGGGCTGTAGATGTGCGCGCAGCCCGTTGGCTCCCGAGCCCGCGCACGTTATTTCCCCTCCTCCCGCCATTTGGGCTGTAGATGTGCGCGCAGCCCGTTGGCTCCCGAGCCCGCGCACGGTATTTGCCCTCCTCCCGCCATTTGGGACGAGGGTGTGCGCGCCCCTCACCTGTGTCCCTTCCCGCGCACGGTATTTGCCCGTCTCCCGCCATTTGGGCTGTAGTTGTGCGCGCATCCGCTGGGTGGGGGAGAAGTAACGGGCGGTAACGCTTTGGCCACGGTGTCGGCTGCTGCCGTATGATAGACATCCCTAAACAACGCAGACGCATTCGGAGCGAAGAGACGGCAGGATGACAGAGACGCATGCATCAGATAAGGCCCCTGAGCAGCGGGAACTCTCCCCACAGGCGAAGGCCGCCCATGAGCGGGCGCGTCGTCGTCGCAAGAAGGCCGCCAAGTCTTTGCAGCACGCCGAGGACTTTCGCCCCGAAGGCGAAGACGATGACGGGTACGACCCGTACTCAGACTATATGGATCGGCTCTCGGCGAGCAGCTACGAGGAGCCGAGCGCGGATCCCTGGAGGTAAGGCGAAACAATGTACACGGTAATGGTGACAGGCGGCATCGGGTCGGGAAAGTCGACGCTCTGCAAGCTCTTGTGCGAGCACGGCGCGGTCTCGATCGACCTCGACGAAATCAACCGCGGCCTGCTCCAGGACAACGAGGACTACATCCGGGACCTGACGCAGCGCTTCGGCGCAGATATCCTCGACGAGAACGGTGCCATCGACCGCTCCGCGCTCGCAGCACGCGCCTTTGCAAGCCCCGAGGCAGAGCAGGACCTCAACAAGATCGCCTTTCCCTACATCACAGCGGAGGCTTCCGAGTACATCCTCGACGTGCACTGCACGCCGCGCTCCGACGCGCTCGTGCTGGTGGTCGAGGTGCCGCTTCTTACCGAAGTGCCCGAGCTGGCCGAGCTCGCCGACGAGATTATCGCCGTAACCGTGCCACTCGACGTGCGCATGCAGCGCCTGCTCGACCGGGGCATGGATGCCACCGACGCGCTCAACCGCATCAACGTGCAGGCATCCGATGAAGAGCGCGCGGCCATCGCGGACACGATCTGCGAGAACGGCGGCTCTCTCGAGGACCTCGAGAAGTGGGTCGACAACTGGTGGCTCTCGTACACGTCCCAACTCGATTTCGAACAGGTGGTAAACCATGGATGATGCCCAGAGCGCGCTCATCGACGGGCGCCGCGAGAAGGGCAACCGCTTCGAGGTCGTCGCCCCCTACGAGATGTCGGGCGACCAGCCCCAGGCGGTCGAAAAGCTTGCCAAGGGCGTCAAAGACGGCCTGCGCTACCAGACGCTATTGGGCGTCACCGGTTCGGGCAAGACCTTCACGATGGCAAAGGTCATCGAGAAAGTGCAGCTGCCCACGCTCGTGCTCGCGCCCAACAAGACGCTTGCCGCCCAGCTCGCAAACGAGCTGCGCGAGTTCTTCCCGCATAACGCCGTCAACTACTTTGTGAGCTACTACGACTACTACCAGCCCGAGGCCTACGTCCCGCAGACCGACACCTACATCGAGAAGGACTCCTCGATCAACGAGGACGTGGAGAAGATGCGCCATGCGGCCACCGCGGCGCTGCTCACGCGCAAGGACGTCATCATCGTGGCGTCCGTGAGCTGCATCTACGGCATCGGCTCGCCGCAGAACTACGCGGACATGGCGGTCTTTCTCGACCGCGACGTTCCGCTCGACCGCGACGAGTTCATCTACCGGCTCATCGACATGCAGTACGACCGCAACGACTACGAGCTCGTGCGCGGCTCGTTCAGGGTGCGCGGCGACATCGTCGACGTCTTCCCGCCCTATATGGACGACGTGCTGCGCGTGGAGTTTTTTGGCGACGAGGTCGACTCCATCACGCAGGTCGACCACCTGACGGGTGAGAAGATCATGGAGTTCCAGTCCACGCCCATCTGGCCGGCGTCGCACTACGTCACGAGCCGCCGCAACGTCGAGACGGCTCTGAAGAGCATCTCCGACGAGCTTGCCGACCGCCTGGCCGAGCTCAAGGCCGACGGCAAGCTGCTCGAGGCGCAGCGCCTGGAGCAGCGCACCTCCTACGACATGGAGATGCTCGAGACCATGGGCTTTTGCACGGGCATCGAAAACTACTCGCGCCACCTAGACGGACGCAAGGCAGGCGAGCCGCCCTACACGTTGCTCGACTACTTTGGCCGCCACGACTTTCTGACGATCATCGACGAGAGCCATGTGACCGTGCCACAGGTCCGCGGTATGCACGAAGGCGACCGTAGCCGCAAGATCACGTTGGTCGACCACGGCTTTCGTCTCCCGAGCGCGCTCGACAACCGCCCCTTACGCTTCGATGAGTTCGAGGAGCGCATCCCGCAGTTCATCTACGTCTCCGCCACGCCGGGCGACTACGAGGAGCGCGTGAGCCAGCAGACCGTCGAGCAGATCATCCGCCCGACCGGGCTTCTCGACCCTGAAGTCGAGGTCCGTCCCACGAAAGGGCAGATCGACGACATCCTCGACGAGATCAAGGAGACCGTCCCCAAAGACGAGCGCGTGCTGGTGACGACACTCACCAAGAAGATGGCGGAAGAGCTGACCGATTACCTGCTCGACCAGGGTATCAAAGCACGCTACCTGCACAGCGACATCGGCACGGTGGAGCGCGTCGACATCCTGCGCGAGCTCCGGCTCGGCACCTTCGACGTGCTCGTGGGCATCAACCTGCTGCGCGAGGGACTCGACCTGCCCGAGGTGAGCCTCATCGCCATCCTCGATGCGGACAAAGAAGGGTTCCTGCGCAACAAGCGAAGCCTCATCCAGACCATCGGGCGCGCCGCCCGCAACGCCAACGGGCGCGTCATCATGTACGCCGACACCATTACCGACTCCATGCGCGTCGCCATCGACGAGACCGCGCGCCGCCGCAAGATCCAGATGACCTACAACAAGGAGCACGGCATCGAGCCCAAGACGATCAAGAAGGCGATCAGCTCGATTGTGGACGGGCTTTCGGAAGGGAAGAGCGCTGTCGAGATCAGCACCTCCGAGGCGCTTGCCAACGAGGTCGCAGAACTCGGAAAAGACGAGGTCATCCGCATGATCCACTCCTTGGAAGAGCAGATGGCGGAGGCGTCTCAGTCGCTGGACTTCGAGACGGCGGCACGCCTGCGCGACCAGGCGGTGAGCCTGCGTGCCAAGGTGGAGGACACCGACGAGGACGCTGCACTCAAGCGGCTCAAGGCCACGGCGCGAAAGGGCTCGTACCACGGCACGCGAAAGAACATGGCCAAGCGTCGGCGCTGAAGGTGGGCGCTTTCGATTCCATTTTCGTGTCCCACCCACTTGCTATTGTGTAGCCAGAAGGCGGGGTACCTGGGGATGTACAGGGGAGAAGCGGGTCGCCTTGGCCTTCTTGGGTGTCATGGCGGGCGGCCTAGGGAAGAGACCGCCCGCCACCTATGTAACGCGCGTCCTACATCTCAGCGGTATTCGTAGTGGTCGAAGACTTTGCGCGTGAAGCTCTTTTTATGGCGCTTGCCGCAGACGCTGCACGGTTCCCAGGAGATGACGAGCTCGCCTGCAATGCGGGTCTCCGTGCGTGCTGCGTTGTGGTGCTCGATGCGGTACACCGTGACGCGCGTTTTCTTCGACTTTGTGCTCGTGTTGCCCGACGAGTTTCGGGACTTTCGGGAGCTGCTTTTCGCCGCCGCACCCGAGCTGCTCTTGCGCGCGGATTTCTTCTTTTTCTTCGACGCCTTGGCCTTCTTCTTGCGCTTGCTCTTCTTGGACTTCTTGGCAGTCTCGCCGCTCGATGCTTCCTGGCCTGTTTGCTCGCCAGCGGCAGAGGCGCTCTGTCCGGCGCTGCTTTCCTGTGCTGCGGATGCGCTGGAGGAAAAAGACGCTGCAGAGTCCGTGCCCGCGGCAGAGCTGTCTGTTAGCGCGCGGTCCGAGGTGATCGCCTCGCTCACCGCGGCAGCATCCGACGTGCTGCTGTTCTCGCTGCTGGAGGAAGATTCGCTCGCGGCATCTTGGGCGCCATCGCTCTCGGCTGCGCTCTGCGCCTGCTGCCCCTGCTCTGCCTGCTGTGTGGCAAGCGCGTTGTGGAGCGCCCCGTTCAGCGACACCGCGCCGCCAACAAAGAGGGCAAGCGAAAGCGCGAACGCGCACAGGCGTGCTGTGGGCCTTATGGTTTCGGATCTCCTCGAAGCTTTCCGGTCCATGGGGACCTCCTTTGCTCGAGAGAGGAAGTGCTGGGCGCCGTCGTCCAGGCGACGGCAACAGATGTGCGGCTGTCTACGAGGTGACGATCAGGTAGATGATGACGACGGCAAAGATGACGATCGCGAGCAGCTCGAAGCGCACGACCCACGCGTTGCGGTTCTCCTTCTGGATTATCTTTGCGATATCGCGCTCGGTGAACTCGGGGTGAATCAGCTTGAGGTATTCGGCATAGGTGATGTCGTCGGGGAGAATGATCTTGCCGTTCTCGTCGCGGGGGAGCGTGTCGGGGTCGAACTGCCGCACCTTCTCGACGGGACGTTCCTTCTTGGTCTTTTCCTTATCGCTCAAGGGCTCTCTCCTAACTGCATCTGCCTTGGATGGAAGTGTAGCGCACCTGCAATTGCAAAACCCCCAAAACGGAATCCAGTTTGCTTTCGTGCCACTATGGGGGCGCGAATGCGAAGGGCGCATGGAGAAAGTGCCTTCTGAATGCCGAATCTTGGAAACTTGCTGCGCTAAGCGCTCGAGGGGGCGGCAAGGGCGGCACAATGTGATACTTTGTGACGGTACATGTTTTTGAAAGAACACAGTTGATGTGGAGGTTCGATGAGCGGTTTCAAACGTGGGGTCCTGGTGCTGTCCATGGCCTGCATCCTCGCCCTCGGTTGCTTTGTCCTGGGCGGCTGCGGAGAGCAGAAAGCGGCAACTTGGGCTCATGGAGAGGTCACAGAAGAAGAGGTCACCACGGCAATAGAGAACATGCGGACGAACTACGGGCTGACCGACACCTCCTCGTGGCGCTCGTTCATCGAGAACAAGACCTACGAGAGCCTGAGCTCGAGCAGCAGCTCATCGGACAGCAGCGACAGCTCATCGGACAGTAGCACGGGTACCGTGGAGGACCTGCGCACCTACGAGATCAACCAGCTCGTCCGCCAGCAGGTGATCGACTGGGAGGTTGAGCAGCAGGGGATCACGGTCTCCGATGACGAGCTCAACTCGTATGTCGACCAGGTCAAGGAGAGCGTGGAAAGCCAGTACATGGAGGGCGTCTTCGAAAGCTACCTGCAGCAGATGGGCTATGAGGACCTCGACGCCTACAAGGACGAGGTGCGCAAGAGCCTTGCCGAAGAAAAGCTCCAGGAGCAGGTCACCGGCTCGACATCCGATACCGATGCGTGGAACAAGTACGTCGACGGCCTCATCTCGTATGCCGAGGTGAAGATCAACGACGCGCCCTCGAACCTGTCCTACGACCCGGACAACGACTCGAGCGATTCCTCCTCTGACACGACGAGCACCGATACGACGAGCTCTGACACGTCGAGTTCCGACAGCTCGAGCTCCAGCAGCTCATCTGAGTCGAGCTCAGAGAGCTCGTCTGAGTCCTCGTCCTCGAGCAACTAAGCATTGCACGGCTATCATGTAGAAGATTTCGCACCGAAATTTTCGCTGGCACAATAAAAGGGAGAGCAGCAATGTACACCAAGATGACCGTGAAAGACGTCGACGTCGCCCACAAGCGCGTCCTTTTGCGCGTCGACTTCAACTGCCCGATCTACAACGGCAACGTCATGGACGACACGCGCATCCGCGAGGCGCTGCCGACCATCAATTACCTCATCGACCACGACGCGCGCATCATCATCGCCTCTCACCTCGGCCGCCCCTCAGGCCACGGCCAGTTCGAAAGCGAGTTTTCCATGATGCCGGTGGCCATGCGCCTCATCCAGCTGCTCGGACGGCCCGTCACCGTCATCGGCGGCGACCAGATCGCCGGCGAAGAGGCGCTCTCGGCATCGCTGGCGCTCAAGGACGGCCAGATCATGATGCTCGAGAACCTGCGCTTTGACGACGGCGAGAAGGCCAACGACCTGCGCTTCGTGCACCGTCTGGCCTCGCTTTGCGACCTCTACGTCAACGACGCGTTCGGCGCGAGCCACCGCGCCCACGCCTCCATCATCGGCGTGCCGGAGTTCGTCCCGGCCGTCGGCGGGCTGCTGCTCGCAAAGGAGGTCAACACCCAGCAGGCGATGCTCGAGCACCCCGAGCACCCCTTCGTCGCCATCCTCGGCGGCTCCAAGGTCTCCGACAAGCTCGGCATCATCGAAAACCTCCTCGGCGTGGCCGACACCATCATCATCGGCGGCGCGATGTGCTTCACCTTCCTCAAGGCCCAGGGCTACGAGGTGGGCACCTCGATGATGGAGCAGGACATGGTCGCCACGGCCTCCTCCATTCTGGCAAAGGCCAAGGACAAGGGCGTCAAGCTGCTGATTCCCGTCGACGTCGTCTGCGCCGACGAGTTCTCGGAAGGCGCCAACACCAAGACCGTCAGCGTCGATGCGATCCCCGAGGACATGATGGGCCTCGACATCGGGCCCGAGACCTGCAAGATCTACCGCGAGGCGATCATGGACGCAAAGACCGTCTTCTGGAACGGCCCGATGGGCGTCTTCGAGTTCCCGTCGTTCGAGATGGGCACGAGAAGCGTTGCCGAGGCCGTCGCGGAATCTCCCGCGAAAAGCATCATCGGCGGTGGCGATTCGGTTTCCGCCATCCGCAAGTTCGACCTGCAAGACCACGTCTCGTTCATCTCCACGGGCGGTGGCGCCTCCATGCGCCTGCTCGAGGGAAAGCCGCTGCCGGGCGTCACGGCGCTGATGGACAAGGAGCCCGCCGAAGGTGCGGCGGCAAAGGCCGAGGCGTAGAGCAGGCTCTTCTTCGAAAGGACATCCCATGGGACTGTTTGACAAGGCCACCGTCTCGAGCCGGCGCATGCCGGTCATGGCGGGCAACTGGAAGATGAACAAGACCACGGCGCAGGCCGTGACGCTCTCGCAGAACATCTCCAACGAAAGCGACCGCGCCTGGGAGCGCGTCGAGGTTGTCTTGTGCCCGCCGTTCACGGACCTGAAGAGCGTCTTCAACGTGCTGGCCTTCGACCACTCCGACATCAAGCTCGCCGCCCAGGACGTGTACTGGGAAGACGAGGGCGCCTACACGGGGGAGATCTCCCCGGCCATGCTCGAGGAGCTACACTGCAGCTACTGCATCGTCGGGCACTCCGAGCGCCGCGGCATGTTCGGCGAGACCGACGAGACCGTGAACAAGAAGGTCAAGGTGCTGATCGCGCACAAGATCTACCCGATCATGTGCTGCGGCGAGCCGCTCGAGGTCCGCGAGGCAGGAGAGGCGCTCGACTTCGTCTCTGCGCAGGTGCGCGCGGGGCTTGACGGCGTCGAGCCCGAGCAGATCGCGCGCTCGATTATCGCCTACGAGCCCATCTGGGCCATCGGCACGGGCCACACCGCCACGCCCGAACAGGCACAGGAGATGTGCGCGCACATCCGCGGCATCATCGCCGAGATGGCGGGCGAGGACGCGGCCAAGCAGGTGCGCATCCTCTACGGCGGCTCGATGAAGCCGGCAAACGCCGACCAGTTCCTGCCGCTGGAGGACGTCGACGGCGGGCTCATCGGCGGGGCTTCGCTCGACGCGAAGAGCTTTGCCGAGCTCGTCGAGATGACGCTCAAGTTCAAGAAGTAGCAGATTGCCTGCAGATTGGGCCTCTCGCCTTGCGAGGGGCCCTCTTCATATGCGAGGATTCTCGCGGCGCAGGTTCGCGCCGTGAGATGCCTGTTTGATAGGAGATGCATACCCAAGATGAAACCCGTCTTGCTCGTGATCATGGACGGCTTCGGGCTTGCCCCGGATGGCCCCGGAAACGCGATCTCGCTTGCCGAAAAGCCCTATTTCGACAAGCTGTGGAGCACGTGCCCGCACACGACGCTCGGTGCTTCGGGAAGGGACGTCGGCCTGCCCGATGGCCAGATGGGAAACTCCGAGGTCGGGCACCTCAACATGGGCTCGGGGCGCGTCGTGCGCCAGGAGCTCACGCGCATCAACGACGCGGTGGCCGACGGCTCGATCGAGCAAAACGAGGTCCTGTGCAAGGCCTTCGACAAGGCCATCAACGCCGGGCGCGCCATCCACCTCATGGGCCTTCTCTCCGACGGCGGCGTGCACAGCAACATCGAGCACCTCGAGGCGCTCATCGAGATGGCCGCCAAGCGCGGGGCGCGCGACATCCGCATCCACGCCTTCATGGACGGGCGCGACGTCGACCCGGAAAGCGGCGCCGGCTTCATCCAGCGCATCGTCGACTTCGGCGACCACATCTTCAACGACTACCACGCCGCGCAGGCGGACATCGCCACGATCTCGGGGCGCTACTACGCGATGGACCGCGATAACCGCTGGGAGCGCATCCAGCAGGCGTGGAACGCGATCTGCCTGGGGCAGGGCAAGGGCTTTGCGAAGAACCGCCCCGTCGATGCCGTGAAGGCGAGCTACAAGATCGGCAAGACCGACGAGTTCATCATCCCCACCGTGCTCGACCACCGCGGCGTCAACGACGGCGATACGGTCGTGTTCTTCAACTTCCGTCCCGACCGCGCCCGCCAGCTGACCCGCGCCTTCATCGAGCCGGACTTCGACGAGTTCGACCGCGTGCACGTGCCGGACGCGAACTTCGTCTGCATGACCGAATACGACGCGACCTTCGACGTGCCGGTGGCCTTTCCCAAGACCTTCCCGGAGAACACGCTTGCCGACTATCTCGCCGCAAACGGGCTGACCCAGTACCACACGGCCGAGACCGAGAAGTACGCACACGTCACCTTCTTCTTCAACGGCGGCGTGGAGGAGCCCAAGGAGGGGGAGAGCCGCAAGCTTATCGCGAGCCCCAAAGTGGCGACCTATGACCTCAAGCCCGAGATGTCCGAGCCCGAGGTGACAGAGACGCTCGAGCAGGCGATCCAGGCGGATGCGGCCGACGTCTACATCGTCAACTACGCCAACTGCGACATGGTGGGGCACACCGGCGTCATCGAGGCGGCCACACAGGCAGTTGAGGCGGTCGACCACGGCCTTTCGCACGTGGTCGAGGCGGTGCTTGCCAAGGGCGGCGCGGCGCTGGTCACCGCCGACCACGGCAACGCCGACAAGATGCTTTCCGATGACGGAAAGAGCCCGTTCACGGCGCATACGACCAACCGCGTGCCGTTCATCCTCGTGAGCGGGGACAAGGGCCTCGGGCTTGCGGATACGGACGAGGGGCGCCTGGCCGATGTGGCGCCGACGCTCGTCGACATCCTGGGGCTGGCAAAGCCCGCGCAGTGGGATGGCAATTCGCTCTTGCGCCGCGCCTGATGTCTGTTAGAATACCGAACTTGTGATGTGCGAAATCTGAGCACATCGACGGATTTGATTGAGGTACTACATGGATGCTGTTCTAGATGTGATGCACTCGACGCCATTTCTGTATGTGGTGCTCGTTGTGTGGGCAATTTCGGCTATCGGGCTGATCGTTTTCGTGCTGATGCACTCTGGCAAGGGCACGGGCGTTTCCGAGGCGATTGCCGGCAGCATCTACGGCACCGATACCGGCTCTACGGTAGTCGAGAGGAATCTCGACCGAATTACTGTGGTGTTCGCGGTGCTTTTTATGGTATCGTTGCTCCTGCTCATGGTTGCCTATCCAACTGGAGCGGTTGGCTAGAGCAGGTGCGAGCGTCAACTTGTCGGAGTGGCGGAACGGCAGACGCGCTAGCTTGAGGTGCTAGTGCCCAACTTAACGGGCGTGGGGGTTCAAGTCCCCCCTCCGACACCAAGAAGACTTGAGACGAACGGTGGAAGCCAAGGTTTCCACCGCTCGCTTGTATATTGGGGCAGTTAGGAGCTGCTAGCCGCAAGCTCGGGCTAACTGCTGGTTTGTGGGATCGCGGAAAGGACGGTGACGGACGTGGAAGAGGAATTCGATAGGGCACGCAAGCGCACTTCGGGTATCCGGCGCGTCATGCTCATCGTGCTCGCGATCAACCTGTTCATCGCGCTCTCCAAGATCGCCACGGGCGTGATTTTCAACAGCTCGGCTGTGCGCGCCGACGGCATTCACTCCATCTTCGATGCGGCGAGCAATCTGATCGCACTTGCCGGTATCGCCATCGCGGGCCGTCCCGCCGACGAGGACCACCCCTACGGGCACGGCAAGTACGAGGCGTTCGCGAGCATGGGCATCGGCGTGCTGCTGCTCATGGCAGCCTACGAGGTCGGCTGGAACGCCATCCAGGAGCTGCTCTCGGGGCAGGTCGATGCCGATGCGTCGCCGGTCTCGTTTGCGGTTATGGTGGTCACGATTGTCGCCAACATCTTCTGCACGACCTACGAGCGGCGGATGGGGGAGAAGTACCACAGCGGCATCCTCGGCACGGACGCCAAGCATACGCTCTCCGACGCGCTCGTGTCGGGAAGCGTCATCGTCGGGCTCGTGTTTGTGGCGTTCGGCTTTCCGTGGGCCGACCCGATTGCCGCGCTGGTCGTGACGGTTGCGATCTTTGCGGCGGCAATCTCGGTGTTCAAGGAGGTCAACGACGTCTTTGCCGATGAGGCGCGCATCAAGCCCAAGCTGATCGCGGAGTGCGTCTTCGAGGTTCCCGAGGTGCGCGCCTGCCACCTGATTAGGACGCGCGGGCTGGAAGGCGAGGTCTACGTTGATTTGCACATTCTCGTGGACCCCGAGATGACGGTGCTTGTGGCACACCAGGTGGCAGACAAGGTCGAGCAGCATGTGATGGACAAGTACCCGCAGGTCAAAGAGGTGCTCGTGCACATCGAGCCCGCCGTGCCCGAAGAGCGCGCAGCGGCAGACGGCGTCGCCACTATCAAGAACGAGAACGGCATCGAAGAGTTCACCCGCGCGGTCTGAGGTGCGCGGGGCTCAAGTGGCTTGCGGCGGCCGATGGCGCTCCGAGCAACGTATATCGTCATCTGACCAGATCCGCGGTCAGACGGCCCGTGGCTTTGCACGAATTTGCTGCCGCCGCGCCCCGAGCAACGTATGACGCCATCTGACCGTTCTTGTGGTCAGATGACGCACAGCTTTGCGCGACCTGACCGCCGCCGCCATTCCGAGCAACGTATATCGTCATCTGACCGATTCCGCGGTCAGATGGCCCGTGGCTTTGCGCGTTCCTGCGGATTTTCTGTTTCAAGCAACGTATAGCGCCATTTGACCAACTTCGCGGTCAGATGGCTCCTGGCTTTGCGCGCACCCGCTGCCGCCGCGCCCCGAGCAACGTATGACGCCATCTGACCAGATTCGCGGTCAAACGACTCATGGCTTTGCGCGGAAAATTATTCGAAGACAAAAAATGAGGACCCGCCACATGAGAGGAGAGGAAGGCGGGTCCTCGCAAGGAGGGATGCGGCTTGATTGCCGCTATTTTGATTCGTGAACCGAGTCAGGTTTTCGAGTCCGAATCAGTCAGAAGGTTTTGGGGAAGACCTTGCTGACAATTGCAATATACCCACCCAAGCCCTCTTTTTGGGCAAATTCAAAGCGTCCCCACAATTCTTTGACTTTTTCGCCACTGACCTGTTGATTTATGCCGCCTGATATGGAGGGAATGTGATGGATTATGCCCTTGACCACAGTTTCTCCACGTTTGGAGTTGTCGGGGTCGGAGGCTGTGAGGCACAAGAGTGGCGGCTCAGGGCGCGCGCTTGTGCGCGTCCTCGGCGCGCAAGTTCAGCATGCAGCACCTACTAATAACCCCAGTGGAAATTAGGGCTGTCAAAAAATCCGCGGAATGTAAATTTTGGTGTCTGGCTGATTTGGAAATCGGGCCTCAGTCTTTGTGGCCTTGCAGTGATTGCCAAAAAATCCCCGTTCTGTAAATTTTCTTTTCCTTCAGGCTCGCAGAACGGGGATTTTTTGGCAGATAGCTCGTTCGACAGCTAAATATGCTGCTTTTTCAGCACTCATTGGTATCGAAATTTACAGGAACGCGGATTTTTGACATGGGCGAGAATTTCAAAGCCATCTATGCCCGGCTCGGCATGCTGGTGGGCCTCGTCAGTGCGCTGCATGAGGGAGGCGGCACGCGCACATCAATGCCATCTCGGCACATCGCATGCTGAAAGTCGCTACGTGATCGACCGCTGGGACGGTTTCGGTGCAGATTCTGCATCGAATCCCGCCACGTGGTCGACCACCAGGCGCCTCTCGATGCAGGTTGCGCCGAACCCCGCCACGTGGTCGAGCAGCTGGATGCCCTCGGGGTGTTTGCATGCCAGGTTGCTTGCCGCTTGCTGCTTGCGCGGTTGGCGCGGGTGCCGTATCCTACCCTCAATGCGTTGATGGAGACAGTCGTCTGCAACGCGCCGGATCGACCAGAGACGGGCCTCATGGCTGGAAGGGCCCTTGATGCGGCAGCGGGCGAATTCACTCCGGAGCAGCTGCGCTGAACGCCGCTTCTCGCGGTCAAGTAGGCCAGCCGGGTGCTCCCGATACAGGGCAAAACGAGTGGGTCGCATCGAATGCGGCCAACCGAGGTGGTACCGCGGAAAGGCATGCATGTGCATCTGTCCGTCCTCGTGTTCTCGCGGGGGCGGTTTTTTATTGCCTCCGAAACGGATAGCGGAAAGGCGCCCTCCCGA
>JBMNPN010000059.1:0-15500 GCA_050943615.1 Coriobacteriales bacterium | reverse complement strand
ATAGCCGTCTGAGGTGTCCAGGAAAACGTCCGTAGTCCCCGTCTGTAAGCGCGTCCGACGATGAGGCCTTGGCCGTGCTGAACTACGACGGCGATGTCGTCTCGACGGTTTTCGAGAGCAAGTCCTTCAAGTACATCGTGCACAGTTTGGGAATCGACGAGTCCGATTACCTGGACGCCCTGTTTCATCTGGCGGGAGACGGCGCGTTAATTCCGAGCGAGTTTCTCGAGAGAGCGTCAAAGTCGGGGAACGCGGAAACCCTTTTGCTCAATGAGAACGGCAGGATGCTTCACTTGACCATCAGCCCTCTTGCTTCCACGTCTTCTTACAGCGTGTTCACGCTGGTGCTGGAAGAGGCAGACGTCGAGAGCGAGTCCGGATATCCGGGTCGTGCACTCGGCGTTTTGCTGCGCTCGTTTCAAGGAGCCGCCTTGCTCGATTACGGGTCAGATTCCGTTATCGTGCTGAAGTCACGGAAAGGCCATACGCCGAAGAGCTTCAACGGTATTTCGGACTACATCAAGGAATATTCAGAAACCCATATCCATCCTGTCGATCGAGGGCGTGTTATCTCGAAGAGCGAGCAGGTCGAGCATTTCGCAAAGAGCGCTGAATCGCGCAAGGTCAACTTTTCGGTGATGTTTCGCCAGCGTGACTATTCCGGCAGCTATGTGCTGATGCAGTTGATGGTCTTCATTCCCGAGGGCGCCGGTGCACCTGAGGCACTGTTGTGCCTCAAACAGGCGGAATCCGCGCCGGGAATCTCATCTGACGAGACTCTGGGGTTCGACGAGGGCAACGGCGTTGCCGCGACCTCTCGATCAAATGCAGTATGGGGTGGTCAGGACGCGCCTGTAGAGGACAATTTCTTCGATCGTGCGCTGACCGATTCGCTCGCGGTGAGCCTCGTCGAAGAAGACCCCGATCTTTCTATCCAGAATTTTATCGGGACGCTTGGCAAAAATCTCGGAGCGGACCGCACTTACGTGGTCGAGGCTGCTGCTGCCGGCGTCTTGAACAACACGTACGAATGGTGCGCGCCCTCTGTGATTCCGCGGAAAAGCGAGCTGCAAAACGTCGACTCGACGTTCTTCGGATCATTGTATGAGCAGATCAAGGAACAGTCTCCGTTGCTGCTCAAAGACGTTGAGCCGCTGAAGGAGAGCTCCCCTAAGATCTTCAATTACTTGTTGATGCGCAATGTGCACTCGACGGCAGTTTCGGTTCTAATGATTTCCGGAAAGCCCGTCGGCTTTTTTGGGATTGAGAATTCCCCGGCAATAGCATCTGACCATGATGGGATGCGCCTCAGGACCACCGCGCAGTTCATCTCGATCATGATAAGGAACCGCAACGTGATGGCGCACCTCGACTACCTGAGCCTGCGTGATGACTTGACGGGAATCCTGAACCGCCGTGGCCTCGAGCAGTACATACGCACTGTCCCCTCGGGCCTGCGTCTGGTCCTGGTCTATGCCGATCTCAACAACCTCAAAGAGGTAAACGATACGCTGGGGCACGACGCCGGCGACGAGCTGATCAAGGAGTCGGGGCAGACGATGCTGAGGGTCGCGGGGCGCGGGCACGTTTACCGCCTCGGTGGCGATGAGTTCGCGATGACGTTCGAGCTGGACCCTGACTCAGACTGTCTGCAGCCCATCCGCGATGTCCGCAAGGCCTTCATCGACAAGTCGATCAGCGTCGCTTTGGGCTACAGTACTACGGTCACGCCGGTCAGGAGCATTGACGAACTCCTTCAGCAGGCAGACCGCGACATGTACGTGAACAAGCAGCAGATGCACCAGGCCCGCAATATGTAGTTCCTGCTCGGCTGCTGCTTGCCCCCTAGCTTTTCAACACGCAGAGAGATAGATGCGGGGCGTCTTTGTCACCGCGTGGGGAGCTGCGTCATCTTCTCATTTCTTGCTGGCTGATATCGCGCCGTGCAAATAGATATCTCTGAATACTATGGAATCTTCTGAGTCTAGGAAAGTTTTACGTAGTGCTGCGCGTTTCGAAGGGTCATCGAGATCGTCTTTGGCAAGCCGCTTTCCCGTAATCTTGGCAATGTCTTTTGCCAGCTCCTGAAAGAGCATTGGATTGCTGAACTGCTCCCAAGTGACGAAGACCACCCTGTAGCCCATGTGCTGGAGCGCGTTTGCGCGCTCCTTGTCGTGGAGAATCTCCGTGAACCTTGAGTGCCACTCTAGGCTGTCGTATTCCACGTCAAGCCTATGCGCGGGCCAGCAGACATCGGCTATTGCAAAGGCAGCGTTGCCGATGGTCCGCGCCGCATCATCGAAGTCTACCCGGTAGTTCATCTCCGGTTTTCGGATGCCGTATCCGCCATATCTTCTTGGCAAGCTCAGGCAGAGCGCAAGTTCCGTCTCCTTGACGGATGCTGAACCCTCGAGCAGGAACGGCAATGCCTTGCGTGCTGCCTTGATGCCTTTCAGGTTTCCGGCGCCTTCTAGGAAGGATGTCAGTTTTGCTACAGTCGTGAGCGGCGTTCTTTTTCGCGTGCTCTCGACTCTTCTATAGGGCGTGTAGGTGCCGCAGAGCTCGCAGCCAAGTTTGACCAGCAGGGGGAATTCAATCTTGGATGCCAACCGCAGAAATATGAACTCCGGGGAGGGGATTGCCACGTCTGGACTGAGCTCGAAATACGAGCCGCTCGGCAGTGGGTCTCGAAAGACGCTGTACACGATTTTTGTCTTGCAGATGCGCTCGCTTTTGCTGCTGACGATAAAGTGCAGCGGCAGCCAATGTGGCAACATGGAAAGTTCGGCAACAAGTTCGTGCTTGTTTGACGGGCACCCTGCGATGCTCGTCACTTCAACGTTGATGTCCAGTACGGAGCGAGGGTCACAAAGCGACCTCATATATGCTAAGCCCGCTATGCCGTCCAAGTACATCATGGTGAGCCAACTATAGACAGTGAACCTTTCAGGATTACCGAATCGTTTTGGGAAAAACCTTGCAAAATCAAGGAACGGTGCAGGTCAACGCAAAATAATTTCTTTTCTAGACATTCTGGGCGGAGCCGATGCACACGTTAGCGCTGCATGCGTTCAGGTATGTCGATCTCTTAGCATGCAAGAGATTTGCGGCTGGGACCAAATTTGAGGTGGAAGTTCTCCATAGACCGTTGACGAGCCGCAGGTCCAGGGCCTTGTGTTTGACGGCTTGAGCGCGTTGTGCCCTAGATATTGGTCCCAGGCGTCGATTTAATGTAATTGCCAATTGACCATGGCGCTTATAGAGCCTTCTACTGCAAGAGATTTGCGGCTGGGACCATTTCTCAGGAGCTGCCCATTCAGTAGCTGAAGCAACGTAGCAGCTCAGTGGCTCGTGAATATGCGTATGCAGCAAAATTGAACCCCTGTTTTGGTCCCAGCCGAAAATCTCGTGCATGTCACGCCCCGAAGATTGCGTGCACGCTGGCATTATTCTGCATTATTGACGATAATTAGTTTCAATAGACAGGGGATAACGTGGTTCGAAGCCTTGTTTGGGAAGCGGCTTATCAAGATTCACGTATCGTGTTATTGGAGTACATGCGCTTGGATAATGTTTCCAGCGTAGGGGGGAGGGTCCATGGAGCTTTCTGAACCAACACTCGTTCAGGGTCTTATTTTTCTTTTGACGATTGTCCTTTCGGGCTTCTGGGACCTGCAAAGAAGACCAGGACCTCTCGGGACTCTTGCTATCGCCTCTTCGGCCAACTCGACATGGGAGACTCGGACAAGGTCCGCTCATATGGTTATATCAAGGTGTCCACACTCGTTGCCGATGACGGTACCGAATACCTGGAATCGATAATGGCGGCCTAGGGAAAACATGGTCTGGTGCTAGGGAACTGCAGGGAATTTCAGTACAGGGGATTGGAGTAAAAATGGGACGAACACCAAGAGTATTGAGAAAGCGCAAATCGCGGAACAAGCTTATAGCCGCGGTGTGCACAATTGTCTGTGTAATGGCGCTCTCAGCCTGCGCGCTCACCGCTTTTGCAGACGACACGACGTCGACAACGACCTTGCAGATACCGGTGACCTACGGCCAAACCGAGGCCCGCGGGATGCTGGACGATATCAACAGCTTCCGAACCGGGAGCGATGCTTGGTATTGGAATAAGGACAATACTGAAAAGGTTGCATGTTCCGGTCTCTCTGAGCTGATCTATGACTATTCGCTTGAAAAGGTCGCAATGCAGCGCGCTGCTGAAATGGTTCCGCGCTACAGCCATACGAGACCTGATAATTCAGATTGCTGGACTGCTTACCCAAGCGGTACCTATTCTTATAAAGGGGAGAATATCGCTTGCGGTCAAAAAACCGCGAGTGCTGTGCTTGAGGACTGGAAAGAAACAAACGAAAACTATTCTGGTCAAGGGCATCGTCGCAATATGCTTAGCTCGGAGTTCAATGTCATCGGCATTGCTCATGTAGTCTATAACGGTGTGAATTATTGGGTTCAAGAATTTGGGTATGTTTCAAATCCTGACACGACAGCTACGCAGGCTAGTGATTCAACTTCGATTGTCCCTGTTAGCATTGATTCAAGTGGAATAAGCGACGTTCAGATTTCCGCAACTCCCGATACGATTGGAGTGTTTCCAGGGGACTCGGTTGCGCTTCCCAGTGTTAGTGGCTCTGTAAAATTCTCACATGAGGAAAAGAACTCTGATAACAGCACCAGTGTAGTGAGCAGTACATTCCAGTTTGTTGACTCGCAGTTAGTTTGGACCTCTTCTAATACCAATATTGCCGTGATTTCTGGGTTAAATGTAGTTGGGAAAGCATCAGGAACCACGACTATCAGCGCAACTAAATCAATAGGTGACAAGGAATATCCTGTTTCCGTCTCTGTTGGGGTTGGGAATTCGCTCGCGTATGCCGAAGTTTCTATTTCTTCTGACACATTTGATTTTACAGGTTCTGCTATAGAGCCTACTGTGACTGTAATATTTGGTGGCGCTACGCTTTCTGAAGGGACCGACTACACTGTAACGTACTCTGATAATGTTGATGTCGGGGAAGCTTTAGCAATTGTTACTGCGGTTTCCAATGGAAAGTATTCTGGCGAAAAGTCCGCTAACTTTACGATTTCTCCTGTCGAGTTTCCTGGAAACTCGTACTCGATAACTTCTAAGAGCAAGACATATAATGGACAGCCTCAGCAGCCTTCAATAAAGTTCGTTGGCTATGACTTTGTCCAGGGTAAAGATTTTATCGTCACGACTAGCGATGAAAGCCCTGCCATTAATGTCGGTACCTACTCTTTTACTAAAATTAAAGGGTGCGGCAATTATCGCGGTACAAGTTATCCATATAATGCGATTTCCCTTACTATCAATGCGCTCGACCTGAGCACCAATAACAAAGCTTCTCTGGTGCTTTCGCAGGATTCTTATGATTACGACGGGACCGCACACCAGCCTACTGTGAAGCTCATGTTTGGCGATGACGAGATTCCTACCAGCGATTACACCGTCTCGTACTCCAACAACACGAATGCGGGAACTGCTACTGTCACCGTGACTGGTACGGGAACGAACGTCACTGGCTCTAAGTCCGCTACCTTTGCGATCGACCCGTTTGCTATTTCTGATTCCGATGTCTCGATTGCTCAGACTCAGTACACCTTTGACGGCACGTCTAAGGAGCCTGCCGTTACTGTTACTTCTGGTGGCAAGACGCTTGCCGCTGGAACTGACTACACCGTCTCCTACAGCAACAACGTCAATGTCGGTACTGGTACGGTCACTGTTAAGGGAACCGGCAACTACTCAGGCACTGTCACCAAGGAGTTCACGATCGCGGCCAAGGACCTTTCCGACGCGACGGTTAACTCCATCGCCGACCAGACCTACACGGGCTCCGCCATCGAGCCGGCAGTCACGGTCGAGGACGGCTCGACTACCCTCGCGGATGGCACGGACTACACCGTCTCTTACGGTAACAACACCAATGCCGGCACCGCTGCCGCGACCGTCACGGGCAAGGGCAACTACTCCGGCACAATCACGAAGAACTTCACGATCAATCCGAAGGACATCGCTGACTCCGATGTCACTGTTGCCGCTATCGATGATAAAGGCTATACGGGGCAGGCAGTCGAGCCTGCCGTTACGGTCAGCTATGGATCCTCCAAGCTGTCCGCGGACACTGACTACACCGTCGAGTACAGCAACAACACGAATGTTGGAACCGCGACGGCAACCGTCACAGGGAAGGGAAACTTCACCGGTACCGTGACGCGTAGCTTCAAGATTAAAGCATCCATTACCCAGGCAACAATCAACGTGAACTCAGATAGCTACACCTATACTGGCAAGGCGATTACTCCTGAGCCTACAGTGACGCTTGGGACCCAGAAGCTTGTCAAGGGCAATGATTACTCGGTTGAATATAAGGAAAACGTCAACGCGGGCACTGCGACCATTACTGTGTTGGGACTGGGCAATTACGCAGACTCGAAAACGGCGACGTTTACAATCGCTCCCAAGGCTCTGACTAACTCCAACGTTTCCGATGTTGCCGACCAGACCTACACGGGCTCCGCCATCGAGCCGGCAGTCACGGTCGAGGACGGCTCGACTACCCTCGCGGATGGCACGGACTACACCGTCTCTTACGGTAACAACACCAATGCCGGCACCGCGGCCGCGACCGTCACGGGCAAGGGCAACTACTCCGGCACAATCACGAAGAACTTCACGATTGCTGCTGCTGACATCGCAGGCCTCGACTGGACTGTCGATGCAGACGATTATAGCGACGCGACTCCGACAATCTCGGCTGCCTTCAATGGCAAGGCTTTGGTCCAGGACACGGACTTCACCATCGAATACCCAACCTGCGGGGAGTCGGGTACCTATACAGCTAACGTCAAAGGCGCTAATAACTTCACGGGAAGCAAGGAACTCGAGTATCTCTATGTGACCAAGCAAGATGCCGAAGTTCTCTCGGTTGTAAACGATGCGATTTCCAATATCCCGGCTATCGACAACCTTACGCTTGAAGATTCCGAAGTCGTTGAACAGGCTCAGGAGAAATACAACAAGCTGGACGACGAGCAGAAAAAGCTAATCGATCAGGATACGGTCACGAAGCTCAATCAAGCGGTCACCAAGATTAAAGAGCTCGAGGATGAAAAAGCCGCAAGCGCTGTGACGTCCTCGATTTCAGGTCTGGGCGCTATCGCCAATCTGACGCTTGATGACGCCGACGCTGTCAATAAGGCGAAAGAAGCCTACGACGCCCTGACCGATGACCAGAAGAAACTGGTCAGCGCTGAAGATGCGAAAAAGCTCGACAATGCGGTCGCAAAGATCAAAGAGCTCGAGGCTAAGGACACCGCCGACAAGAACGCTGCTTCTGAGGCTGCCGGTACTATAGAGAAACTCCCCGCTGCCGATACGCTGACGCTTGACGACGCCGACGCCGTCGAGGCCGCTCAGGCCGCCTACGACGCCCTGACCCCTGACCAGAAGGCGCTTGTTACGCAGACGGACAAGGACGCACTCGATGCTGCCACGACTAAGATGAACTCCCTCAAGGCAGGCTACATCGCCAAGGCGACCGTCAGGCTCTCGGGCACCAAGTTCACCTACTCCGGCAAGACGATCAAGCCCGGCGTCACGGTTGCCGTCGGCACAGATAAGCTTGTCGCCGGGAAGGATTACCTGGTCTCCTACAGCGCAAACAAGAGCGTCGGCACCGCCAAGGCGACCGTCACCTACATCGGCAAATGGGCAAGCGCCACGCCCAAGACGCTCAACTTCAAGATCAACCCCAAGGGTACCAAGATCAAGAAGCTCACGAGGGCAAAGCGCGCGTTCACGGTCAAATGGTCCAAGAA
The DNA here is from genome assembly GCA_050943615.1 of Coriobacteriales bacterium. GTDB lineage: Bacteria > Actinomycetota > Coriobacteriia > Coriobacteriales > QAMH01 > CACZQA01. The sequence goes on along the minus strand of JBMNPN010000059.1, from coordinate 7,637 downwards.
CCGCGTGCAGACTACGGGCTATCAGATTCGCTATTCGCTCAAGAAATCGATGAAGAAGTCCAAGACCAAGACGGTCAAGAAGAACAAGACCACCAAGCTCAAGGTCAAAAAGCTGAAGAGTAAGAAGAAGTACTATGTGCAGGTTCGTACCTACAAGGTCGTGAAAGGCAAGAAGTACTACAGTTCGTGGTCTAAGTCCAAGAAAGTGAAGACCAAGTAGGAAAGCGCCTGCCCTTTCTTAACGGAACGGCCCTCTCGAGATTCTCGGAGGGCCGTTTTGTTTGCGTGGCCTGTGTGAAGATTCCGGATATGAGGCTGGCAGCTCGACCTCGTGCTCTAGAACGCCGAAAGGTAGATGGCGCGGGCATCGTCGAGGGTGAGCTTCTGGAATGCACCGAAGGTCGCGCCCTTGTTCGCCTCCAGCGTGGGGAGCAGTTCCTCGACATCCTCCGATGTCAAGTCGAACTCGCCGAGTGTCGAGGGCATGCCCATGCTCTTGAAGAAGCCCTGCAGTTTGTCGATGGTGGCAAGAACCGCTCGCTCAACGGTTCCCTCGGACTCTGGCGTGATGCCGAAAACCTCGCGTCCGAAGAGGAGAAAGCGCTCTGGGTCGGATTTCCAGACGTAGCGCATCCAGGTGGGCATGATGACGGCGAGACCGGCGCCGTGGGTGATCTCGGGGTGATGAGCAGAGAGCTCGTGCTCGAGCCCGTGGCTCTCCCAGCCGCCTGCGCGCTTTGCCGGGTCGAGCGAGCGGCCACATCCCGCAAGGTCGTTGTGGGCGAGCATGCCCGCCCACATGATGTTGGCGCGCGCATCGTAGTCCTCGGGGTTCTCGAGTGCCCGTGGCGCGCATTCGATGAGCGCGCGTACCAAGCCAGTGGCGATATCGTCGGTCACGGGAACGGCGCCGACGCCGCTGAAAAATCGTTCGCAGATGTGCGCGATCATATCGGTCACGCCGGCTGCGGTCTGGTAGGCGGGCAATGTGAACGTGAGCTCGGGGTCCATGATGGAAAGCTTCGGGCGAAAGGCATCGCCGTTGGTTCCCGATTTGAGGGAGAGCTCGTCGTTGCTGATGACGCAGGAGCCGGACCCTTCCGATCCCGCCGCGGGAAGCGTCAGCACAACGGCTATGGGAAGACATTCCTTGACCGTGTCCTTTCCACAGAAGAAATCCCAGACGTCTCCTGAATAGGGCACGCCGAACGCGATGGCCTTGGCGCTGTCGATGACGCTTCCGCCGCCAACGGCCAAAACGCAGTCCACCTGTTCCGTACGGGCCTTCTCGATGCCCGCGCGCACGAAGGTGACCTCGGGGTTGGGCCGCGCACCACCGCACTCGATGCTCTCGATGCCCGCATCCGCAAGCGACGCCTTCACGCGATCGAGTGTACCTGTTCTCACGACCGAGCCACGTCCATATACCAGCAACGCTCGCTTCATGCCGAGCACCGTCATCTCCGGGCCGATCCTGTCGCAGGTCTTGCGGCCGAAGACGAACTTGGTGGGTGAGCAGAACGTGAAATCGTTCATGGGAAACTCCTCAGGTCGGCGGGGTCTTGCAGGCACCCATGATAGGGCATCTGAACCTCGCATCCTATATGCGTCGCAGCCCCTCCCAGGCCCACATGATCACCGGATTGGGGAGCAGCTTGCAGAAGATGCGCATGAGGAATGCCGTGATTCCGCAGGTCGCGATGGGGTAGTTGATTGAATTGATGCGCCAGGACCAGCGCGCTATGTGCTTTGCGGAGAACTGGGGGTAGAGGTGCTTGACCGTGGTGCCGTTCTTGGTGTCGCGGGCGACCTTCTCGAACTCCGTCTTTATCCACAGAGGGCATACGGCAGTGGTGCGGATGCCAGATCCGCGCAGCTCGAAGCGCAGGGCGCGGGTATAGAAGCGCACGAAAGCCTTGGTGGCGGCGTAGACGTTGAGGCCGGGGAGGGGCTGAAAGGAAGCCGAAGAGGCAATCTCGATGATGCGGCCCTTGCGCTTCATGTAGGGCAGCACGATCTGCGTGATGTCGACGAGCGCACGGCAGTTGAGGTCGATCATGGTGCCGACTTCCTCGAGTGTCATGTCGGCGTACGTCCCGAACTTGGCAAACCCAGCGGCGTTCACGGCAAGCGCGACCTCGAAGCTGGGGTCATCTGCTGCCGCGTCTTTGAGCAGCTTTCGCAGGTCATCCGCAGCAGACTCTCGCGTCAGGTCGAGGCAGATGACGCGCACGGGCGTTTCGAGCTCGGATGCAAGTGCTTCGAGTCGACTCGACCGGCGCGCGACAGTCCAGATTTCGTCGTAGCCGCCGAGCTTATCGGCAAGCCGTGCGAACTCGCGTCCCAATCCGCTCGAGGCTCCGGTGATGAGCGCTATGCGCAAAGTATGCCTCCCCAATTCACCATGCCACGATGTCGTTAAACATATACCAGCAGAATGCGCCAGGCGTCTTGTTCCTCAGATCATCGGCGTCGAAGGGATATTCCTTGTTGATTGCGTGCGCCTGCTCGATTGCCTCTTTCACGTCGACAAAGCTCGCGCAGATCCCGCCAAATAGAGATTCCGCGTCGGGAAGCGGGAGCAGAAGGTCACAATTATCACAGGTGAAATCGTCTGGGTTGAACCCCTTGCGCCTAATCTTATCTCGCATATCGTCGAGGAGTTCCATATTCCATTCGTAGTTCTCGAGGAGCTGGTCACGATCCTCGGACTCGCACTCATCTGAGCTGTTGTCGTCAGCTTCATCTAGGCCATCGAGGTCATAGAAGTCGGAGCTTTCTTCCCCTGAATCGTCTCCAATTTCCTTGCCCTCGTTTGCTTCATCCTCGCCCCAGTACTTCTTGTAGAGGTCGGGCTGATCGAATTCGCGCCCGGGGCTGATGTCGTCGACATCGTCGAACATCTGGCTTCCCAAATTGATCTTGGCAAAGTCGTCTGCGCCGAATCCATCTCCCCCAAAGCCCAAGCCGCCAAAGTCTCCCATTTCCCTTCCTTTCTCGTTAGCTCTGCCATCAATTATAGGCTGACTTTGATAGTGCGAACCATGGTCTCTGTGCCCAGTACGTTGATAATCCGTGGCCAATCGTGCGCCAAATGGGCTTCCTCCTCATAATCTATCGCCCACCTGTCTACAATGTGAGATGTCAACGAGCGCATGTCTTGCTGACGTGCTTTTTTACAGGGGGCAAGGATTGGAGAATGCCATGGAAATTGCCGGGAATCGCAGTCGGGCCCGATTGATCGGTGCCGCTGCCGCAGTTGGGGCTTTGGGTGTTGGCCTTTGTCTTGCTTTTGGCGTGGCACCCGCTCATGCTGCAGGGACAATCAACAAGACGATCTTGAGCGCAAATGACGGTAAGACGCTTTCCAAGACCGTCTCGAAGTACGACGTGACCGGTGATGGCGTGGCCGACAGTCTCGCAATCAAGAAATATTGCAATTATGGAAAGAAGTCGATTACGAAGCTGTCCATCAGCGTCAACGGCAAGCATGTGAAAACGATAAAGTTGAACTACGAGCCATACGCTACATCATCTGTCAAGTACCTGCGTACGAAGAACAAGAAGCCCTTCTTGTTCATCCAGCTTACAGGAGCGAATGCCGATGGTGTCTACGGCGTTTACAAGTACCGCAAGGGCAAGCTCGTCAAGCTGCTCTCCCAGACTTCTGCCATTGCGGGCAAGTACGGTACCCACATGTACATCGAGTCTGCCAAGGCCAAGGGCAAGAAGGTCGTCGTCCGCTACGGTTCCATGACCTTCACGATGGCCTATGCCCGCTACAGCTACACGTATTCGTTCAAATCCGGCAAGCTCAAGCGCACGAAAGCAACGGCCGCCAAGCTCAAGACCTATCAGAGCGGCAAACTCAAGAACCTGAACTTCACGCTCAAGACCAAGCTGTACAAGCGCGCAGGGTCCAAGAAGGTCAAGTGCGTCGCGCCGGCGAATGCCAAGGTTAGGATTATCGCCTTGAAATGCATCGGCAAACGTCCCTGGGTCAAGGTCAAGCTCGCCTCCGGCAAGACCGGATGGGTCAAGGGCGTGAAGAGCAAGATGGCCGACAAGATCGCGACCCAGACGAGCTACAAGTACTCCTCGCTGTTCATGCAGCTGCAGATGGCGGGGTAAAGACCTTCACGCTCGCTTTTTTTGTCAGGGGCTCCTCTTTGATAGGGAAGGGGTATCGTGGAACCTGCTGGTGATCGCACTTGGGTGCGCGTTGCCGTGGCCGTCGTTGCGGCGCTGCTCGGCGTGGGGCTCTGACTTGCGTTCGACACGGCACCTGCAAATGTGTCGATCGTCGTGAACAATGTGATGGCACGCAAAGGCGCCACGTCGGGAACTCCCGGCGGGGCGCCTTGTTTATTGCGCTATGAACGTGCCGGCAGGAAGCGCCAGCTATTGCTCGTGCGACCTTACTTGACGGTGACTTTCACCGTTGCCCATTTGCCGTTTTGCGCGTACACGAAGATCTTGCAAGTGCCCTTTCCCTTGGCTGTGATCTTGCCGGAAGCAGAGACAGTGGCGACCGAGGAGTCAGTCGATGCATAGCGATAGACCTTTGCATGCGCCTTTTTCAGGAACTTGCGGCTCTTCTTGAACTTGACCTGGCTAGCCTTGATCTTTGTGGTCTTGCCCTTGGAGAGATTGACGCTCTTCTTGGCGACCTTGATGGACTTCGCACTGCTGTACCGTGCGTTGAAGTTGCCAGTGATGGCGTGGGCGACCTTGCTGGATGTAATGTAGACCTTCTTGCCATTTACCATCTTGAAGGCGCGTACCTTGAACTTGTAGGTAGTGCCCTTCTTGAGGCCCTTCTTGGTAAAGGAGAGCTTCTTGGTAGTCTTGACCTTCTTGAGGTGCTTGCTGCACTTGGAGAAGAAGATATCGTAGCCCGTTGCGCCCGCAACCTTGGTCCAGGATGCCTTCAGTGCGGTCTTGCCCTTGGCGGTTGCCTTGCAGTTGATGTAGGGCTTGGGGAGTTTCTGCCACTGCGCGTAGAGCGTGATGGTGGCGCCGTCCTCTTCAGTGAGGTTCTTGACAGATGCCCCGTCGGCATAGGCGGTACCGGTGCCCTTGGCCTCGGTGTTCCAGCCCGTGAACTTGTATCCGCTGCGCGTGAAGGAGTTCTTGGTCAGAGCCTTTGTCTCGTCATAGGAGATGGTCTCATCTGCAACGGTTCCCTTGCCGCCATTGGCGTCGAACTTGACGGTATAGGAAATCGGGTCGCCCTTGGTCACGATGATCGCAGTGTCATCCTTGTAGTAATCGGTTTCGCCCTTTATTTCGGTCACCGGGTTCTGCGCGATGTAGTGATATCCATTGTAGGTGATGTCGCCATAGGTCGTGTCGTCTTGAATCGCGTACTTGAAGTACTTGGTGGTCAGCGTCTCGTCGTTGTACTTGTACTCGACGGTGTAGCGGTAGGTGTTATTGAAGGTGTTGTCGCCCACGTAGTCGGCATTGATGGCATCGATGTCGTCCGATGCGGACTTTGCGTCGACAATCTTGGCCGCCGTCGGGTCGTCAGTCACGTCTTCATCCCAGCAGTCCGTGAAGGTGCAACCCGTCACCGACAGGCTATGGATACCATCGAGGTGAAAGGGGCGATGCTCGCCGCTATAACCGCAATCCTCGAAAGTCGTGTCCTTCACGGTGAGGTTGATGTTGCAGGGGATGTAGTTGCCATCCGAGTCCGTGCTCCGATACCTGCTATAGTCCGTGTTGAGGGAATCGGTAACGTAGAGAGACTTGATGGCGCCATATGCGCAGTTGGTGAAGTCACAGCTGTCAACGGTCGTGTCGCCGTAGAGCTCGAGCCACAGTCCATAATGGTTTTCCCATAGGTCGGGTTCTTCGGTGCCGTCACGTTTCACGGAGACGTGCTCCGGGCTGAACGTGCAGCTCGTGAACGTCGTCTTGGTGTCTAGGCCTCCGACCATGACGCCTTCCTCGAACGTGCAATCCGTGCAGTTAACCTGCGGGGCAAAGAGCATGAGGTAGGTAAACTCCCACGGGTCGTTGCTGTTGCCCTCGCCGTCGGTAGGACGGTTGTCTTCGAGTGTGAGATTCGAGATGTTCAATACGGATTCTGAGTCACCCGTTGCACGAAGGCACTGTGCATAGTCACCATTTAGTGTAAGCGACGAGCTGTCTTCTCCTGATCCAATAATGTTTACTTCCGTTGCCTTTTGACCACCTATTACACCCAGTGAAGCTTCGCTCGTTGTCCTGCCGGTGCAGGCTTCCGTCGCGGTTACGTCGCCGTGAATGGTATACGTCACAGTGCCGTCGACGAGCGTCGCGGCTGCTGCGGCTTCGTCGAGCGTCGCGTACTGTGTGGTGTCATCGTTGACGGTGACGTAGTTTTCGCTGTCTGCAAAGGCGAGCGCTGTCATGCAACAGACTGCAACGACGAACGCCAGGATGAAAGTCGCCACCTTCCCCCTGAATGATGCGTGTGCGCATTCGGTCATGTTTTTCTTCCCCTTACTACTAGACGATACTGTCGAAGCATCCAGTCCCCTATACCTGAATAGCAAATAAAATGATACCACTTAGATTTTCTAATTTATCATACAGATGTCCTAGAACTTTGATGTTCTATCAGAGGCTCAGCAGAAATAGGCTGTGTCCTAGATAGATTATTGGTGGTCGATGGGTCAATCCTGCTAACACAGTTTCATGGGATTTTGTGCGCTCTTCATGCAGCTGTATGTACTTTTTCCCTACCAGCGCTACCATGCGGCATGATTGCATATCCAACTGAGAGGACCTGGTACGGACATGGCCAGCATCGATTTGAGCGCATACGGCATTACGGATACCACCGAGATCGTATACAACCCCAGCTACGAGCAGCTCTACGAAGAGGAGACCGCGCAAGGTCTGACCGGCTACGAGGTGGCAACAGAGAGCTCGTCTGGTGCGCTCGACGTCTTCACCGGCATCTACACGGGCCGCTCTCCCAATGACAAGTTCATCGTGCGCGATGACACTACGCTGAACACGGTCTGGTGGAACACGCCCGAATATCCCAATGACAACCACCCCGCTACACCTGAGACCTGGCAGGCCTGCAAGGAGATTGCCCAAGAGGAGCTCTCGGGAAAGAAGCTCTACGTGGTCGACGGGTTCTGCGGGGCCAACGAGGACACGCGCATGGCGGTGCGCTTCATCATGGAAGTCGCCTGGCAGGCCCACTTCGTGAAGAACATGTTCATCCGCCCGACAGATGAAGAACTCGAGCATTTCGAACCTGACTTCGTGGTCTACAACGCCTCCAAGGCCAAGGTCGAGAACTACGAAGAGCTCGGCCTCAACTCCGAGACCGCCGTGCTCTTCAACCTCACGAGCCGAGAGCAGGTCATCATCAACACCTGGTACGGCGGCGAGATGAAAAAGGGCCTGTTCTCGATGATGAACTATTTCATGCCGCTCAAAGGAATCGCCTCCATGCACTGCTCGGCCAACACCGACCTCGAGGGCAAGCACACCTGCCTGTTCTTCGGGCTTTCGGGCACGGGCAAGACGACGCTCTCGACCGATCCCAAGCGCCTGCTCATCGGCGATGACGAGCACGGCTGGGACGACGACGGCGTCTTCAACTACGAGGGCGGCTGCTACGCGAAGGT